>JBNJDK010000058.1:0-12168 GCA_051744805.1 Bacillota bacterium | reverse complement strand
GTATAACTGCTTTCTAATTTTAAATCAGGAAAAAGTGCTCTCCAGGCTAAATCAAGATCAAGTTCAGATTTTTCTTTATTTCTTTCAGATTTTTTTAACTCTGAATTATTTTCATAGGCCAATTCAAAAGCTCTTTTCAAATTTATTTCTTCAATTTCTTCTGCTTCTATAGAACTATTAAAATTAACAAATGAAAAAATAAATATAAAGATAAAAAAAGTAATTAAATAACTATTTTTATTCTTTATTAATTTCATCATTTCTCTCTACCTCCTTTTGTTCTTGTAAACCATTTAAAAATAATTGATATATAAACTCAGTATTTTCTTCTATATTAATATCTCCTTTATTTTCTAAAATAATAGTAGAACAAATACCGTTTATCATTCCTATAAAAGCACTTGCTGCTTTTTCTGGATTAGATGTATAAAAAATACCTTCATCTATACCCTGTTTAATAATATCTTCTACTATATCTATAAAAGAATGAAAAATCTCAATCATAGTATTTTTTAATTCTTCATTAATGAAATTTCCTCCATCCATAAACATCTGAGTAGTTTTTTTATTTTCATCAATATTTTTTACTCTTATTCTAATAAATTTTTTTAAAATCTCATCTGCTTCCAAATTTTTTTCTGTCAGTTCATTAAGTTCTTTTAACATATGTTTTGCTTCTTTAGTAACCATAGATTGAAATAAATCATTTTTACTATCAAAATGCCAGTATAGTGTTCCTTTCCCTAAATCTGCATTTTTAGCGATTGCAGACATTGATGTTTCATGATATCCATTTTCTAAAAAAAGTTCTTTAGCTGCTTCAATAATTTTTTCCCCAGTTCCATTTTTTTCTTTCAAAATATAACCTCCTCGTATTTAAAAACTCGACTTACCAGTCAGTCTAATTATAGCAATGAAAAACTAGCCTGTCAAGGCTAGTTTGAATACTCTAAATCATTTTATTAAATTGCCTTCTCTTTCCAGCCACCCTTTTTAAACCAAATAGAAGCAATAATTGCAGTAACAAAATTAGATATAAACATTCCCCACCAGATACCATTAGGGCCCCAACCAAGATTAATACCTAAATACTGGGCCAGAGGTAGACGCAATCCCCAGAGAGCAATTACAGCTATAAGCATTGCAATAAAAGTATTTCCTGCACCTCGGAAAGAACCACCAATAATAAATCTTACTCCTAAAAATCCAAATGAAAAACCTACAATTCTTAAAAAAGAAATGCCTATTTTTATTACTTCTGGGTCAGTATTAAAAATTGATATAACTGTTTCCGGAAAAAGATTAAATATAAAAGCAAGAAAAGTCATAATTCCCAAAATAAGTCCTGAACTGATCCAGGCAGTTTTTTCAGCTCTATTAATATTTTCAGCCCCTAAATTTTGTCCCACCATTGTAGTGGTTGCAGTTGCAAAACCGCGTGAAGGTAACATTACAGCTGAAAGTATTCTAGAACCAATTCCATAAGCTGCAACTACAACAGTTCCAAATTGAGATACAATACTCATCAAAAAGGTCATTCCAAGTGCTACAATTGATTGTTCACCAGCAGAAGGAATTCCTAAAATAAGAATTTTTTTAATTTCTTTTAAATCAGGTTTTAAATATTTTACTTCTAATTTTAACCCTTTTTTACCTGTAAATAAAATATATATTCCAATTATACCTGCAACAGCTCTAGAGAAAATAGTAGCTAATGCTGCTCCTCTAACTCCCAATTCAGGGAAAAAACCTATACCAAAAATTAAAAAAGGATCCAAAATTATATTTATTAAAGTTGAAAAAACCATCATTTTCATAGGAGTCTTAGTATCACCATATCCTCTAAGTAAAGCAGAAAATATAAAGAAAGCAAACATAAATGGAACCCCAATAGAAATTATTTCTAAATAGGCTGAAGCATCATCAATTATATTTGCTGGTGCCCCCATTAAATTTAATACCTGCTCATTAAATATAAAACCTATTAAACCAAGAATAATAGATAAAGATCCAACAAAGACAAATATTTGAGCAGTAATTTTATTAACTCTTTCCTCATCTCCAACTCCCATATATTGAGCAACAAGTGTAGTACCAGCCACAGTTATTCCTGCACCAATAGATACCATCAGAAATACTAAAGGAAAACCAACTGATAGAGCAGCTACTGCATCAGCTCCTACTCTTCCTAACCAGAAAGTATCAGCAAGATTATAAGCTACTTGCATTGTATTACCTATCATCACTGGCCAGGCAAGCTTAATAAGAGTTTTTGCAATAGGTCCATTTAATATTTCCTCTCTATTTTCTAATCTAGCTTTTTTCATAATTTTAGATTTATTTAAATCAACTTCTTCTGCATTTGAAGACCTACCCACTATTTTCATCTCCTTTTTTTATGTTTTGTTCTAAATTT
Source organism: Bacillota bacterium (assembly GCA_051744805.1). GTDB lineage: Bacteria > Bacillota > Halanaerobiia > Halanaerobiales > DATFIM01 > DATFIM01. The sequence continues at coordinate 9,752 of JBNJDK010000058.1, read as the reverse complement.
TTAAGTACTGGTTTTAATAAATTGATTAATATTTTTTGTTTTTCTAATTGTAATTCTTTTAAAGAATTTTCCAGAAAACTCTGTCTCACATTAAGCATTTCAAGTAATAAATCATTGCCTTTTTTAGTTAACTCCAGCAAAACTTCTCTCCTATCTTCAGAATTACGATATCTTTTTACCAATTTTTCTTTTACTAATTTATCAACTATTACCGTTAAAGTACTATTGGCCATATACATTTTTTCATGGAGAACACTCATATTAACTGGTTCATATTTGGTAATATGCCATAGAACTAAAAATCTAGGCATTGTTAAATCATTTTCTTTTAGACTATTTTTAGTATATTCTACTAAACATTTATTTATATCTCTTATAACCTTATCTAATTCCTTTGTTTCTTTATTTAAATCCATTTTTTCACCTCATTATTTATTTATAATATATAATATTTAGTAATTATAAATATTATACTAAAAAAATATTCCTTTTTCAAATTTATATTAAAATATTCTTTCCTAAGAAAGAATTTCTAAGTTTTAATAATTAATTTCATCTTTTTTTTAATTAATTTGCTTTTTCCCTTGACGAAACCCGAATTTTATATTATAATAATTCGTGCAGCATTGAGAGAGGGCCCATAGCTCAGTCTGGTCAGAGCAACCGGCTCATAACCGGTTAGTCCTAGGTTCAAATCCTAGTGGGCCCACCATTTATTTTGAAATAAATTTTCAGAATATTTTTATTATTTTGGGATAAAAAAAACAGCAGAAAATTTCTGCTGCCTAAAACAACCTTATAGTTTTTGTTTATTTTAGTTCCTCTTAAGCACTTTCCACTTCATCTGTTTTATCCAAAATGTCCCCTAAACATTCATCACAAATTATTTTCCCTTTATATTCAATAGTATCTTCAGCACTTCCACAGAAAATACAGGCTGGTTCATATTTTTTCAAAATTATTTTATCATTATCATCTACATATATTTCGATAGGATCTTTTACATTAATATTCATTGTTTCCCTTAATTCTTTAGGAACAACTATTCTTCCCAAGTTATCTATTTTTCTTACAATACCTGTTGCTTTCATAATCTTTACCTCCTTTTTCTTAATTATAACAATAAATGGATTACTTGTCAATAAATATTGTTGTAATTTGACAAATTTTATTGGTATTTCAATTTTTTCAAAAAATTAATTAATAATTAAACATAATCAAAGGCGGCTATGATAGCCGCCTTTATTTAGAAATTATAATATTTTATTTATTTTTATACATTTAATTATTCTTCAATTTTGGGTTTTTTCTACTATTTTTATAATTTTAAAGATAATTTATTTAATATGAGCTTTACCACGATACACTAGACCTCTAACACCATCAACTGTTACAGTTTCTCCTTCAGTTAATAATTCAAAAATATCACCTGCATTTACTACTACAGGCATTCCTAAATTCAGACCAACTATTGCAGGATGAGAGGTAAGGCCTCCTTCAGAAGTTATAACTGCTTTTGCCTTCTCCATAGCTGGAATAAAGTTTTTATCAGTCATTGAAGTTACTAAAATATCTCCTTCTTCTATTTTTTCATTAGCTTCTTCTGCAGTTTTGACCATTTTTATTATTCCAGTTACTGTTGTTTTGCCAACTCCCTGTCCTTCAATAACAGGTTTACCTACAACATCTACTTTTATTAAATTAGTTGTACCAGGGATACCAACAGGAGCTCCAGCAGTAATAGTCACTAAATCTCCATTTTTGACTAATCCATGATCCAATGCTTTAGATACAGCATTATCAATCATATCATCAGTATTATTACTCTGTGGTACAAGTAGAGGATAAACCCCCCAACTTAAAGTTAAGAAATGCTGAACTCTTTCATCAGGTGTAACTGCTACAATCCGAGTCATTGGTCTATATCTTGAAACCATTCTAGCAGTTAGGCCTGATCCAGTTGCAGTTATTATAGCTTCTGCACCTAAATCTTCTGCTGCTTCACAGGAAGCAAGGCTTATTGCTCCAGTTACTGTATCAGGCTTTTGATCTGGAGAATTAGAATTATGTTTCGCTTCTAATGACAATTCAGCCTGTTCAGCAATTTTAGCCATCATCTGTACTGATTCAACAGGATATTCTCCAGCAGCTGTCTCACCTGAAAGCATTGTAGCATCTGTACCATCAAAAATTGCATTAGCTACATCAGAAGCCTCAGCCCTTGTTGGTCTAGGATTTCTTATCATAGAATCTAACATTTGAGTAGCAGTAATTACCGGTTTGGCATTTTCATTACATTTTTTAATTAAATTCTTTTGAATAACAGGAATTTTTTCTGCAGCTATTTCAACACCTAAATCACCTCTAGCTACCATTAAACCATCAGAAACATCTATAATTTCATCTATATTATCAACAGCTTCCTGATTTTCGATTTTAGGTATTATTTTAACATCTTCTGAATTTTCTGCTTCAAGTAATTTTCTAATTTCAATTATATCTGAAGCTTTTCTAGTAAAAGAAGCCGCTATAAAATGTATGTCCTGTTTAAGTCCAAACTTAATATCTGATACATCTTTTTCAGTTAAAGGAGGTAATTGAACTTTTACTCCAGGTAAATTTACACCTTTTCTTGAACCAAGTTCTCCCCCATTTTGTATTTCACATTTAATTTCACTACCTTCAATTTCTTTAACAACTAATTCAATAAGGCCATCATCAATTAAAATTTGGGACCCTACTTCTAAATCATTAGGTAAATTTTTATATTGAACAGAAAATCTATCAGCATCTCCTTCAATTTCTTCAGTTGTTATTATAGTTTCTTCTCCCTTTTCTAACTGAACTTTTCCTTCTTTAAGATCTCCTGTTCTGACCTCTGGACCTTTAGTATCAAGCATTAAACCAATTGGTTTCCCTATTTCTTTTGAAATTTTCTTTACCATATCAATTCTCATTTTTTGTTCTTCATGATTTCCATGGGAAAAATTAAATCGTGCTACATCAAGTCCAGAATCAATAACCTGACGCAAAATTTCTTCATCATCAGTAGCTGGACCTAATGTACAAACAATCTTAGTCTTTCTCATCTTATCGCCTCCTCTTATTTTTATAAAGAAAGAATATGAGCCAGTTCAAAAATATCCTTATCAATTGTCTTTTCTTTAGATAAAGCTTTTTCTAAATCACAAGTTTCTATACCATTATTTACAAAACCAACCATTTTGCTTGATTCTCCTTTTTTAAGTAATTTAACTGCCTCTGCCCCCATCTGGCTGGCAATAATTCTATCCATAGCAGTAGGGCTACCGCCACGTTGTAAATGACCTAAAATAATTACTCTAGTTTCAAGACCCGTTTTTTCTTTAATTTGTTTTCCAATAGAAAAGGCTTTACTCTCATTTATATCTCTATTAGTTTTAAAATCTTCACCAATACCTTCAGCAACTAAAATAATACTGTGCAATTTTCCACGATCATAACCATGTTGAATTTTGTTACAAACATCATCAATAGTAAAATCAATTTCTGGAATTAAAATAGATTCAGCTCCTCCAGCTAAACCAGTTCTTAAAGTTAGAAAACCAGAATTTCTACCCATAGTTTCAACAATAAAGGTTCTTTCATGAGAAGTAGCAGTATCTCTAATTTTGTTAATAGCATCTAAAATTGTATTCATTGCTGTATCAAAACCTAAAGTATAATCAGTACATGCTAAATCATTATCAATAGTACCAGGGATTCCAATAGTAGGAAAATTAAAATTTTCAGATAGGGTCAATGCACCTTTAAAACTTCCATCTCCTCCAATTACAACCAACCCATCTATTTCATTTTCTTTTAAACTTTTTATAGCTTTTTTCTGTCCCTTTTCTGTTTTAAATTCTTCACAGCGAGCTGAATGTAAAATTGTACCACCGCGATGGATTATATCAGCCACTGAACTTCTGTTCATGCTATAAATATCTCCATCTATAAGTCCAGCATAACCTCTTTGAATTCCAGCAACTTCAATATCATAATAAATCGCCGTTCTAACCACTGCCCTAATAGCAGGATTCATCCCAGGAGCATCTCCTCCACTTGTCAATACACCAATTTTATTCATGCTTTTACCTCCTGATAAAAATTATAGTAAATCAATCTTGTTTTTCCTTATTCCTTTTATATTCACCAATTTTTCTAAATTTATTATATCTTCTTTCAATCAATTCTTCTTTATCAATATCTTTCAATTCTATGATAGCAGATAAAATTTCACCTTTTAAAATTTTTGCTGCCTGATCTGGATCTTTGTGAGCACCTCCGACTGGTTCTTTAATAATTTTATCTATAATACCTAACTTAAATAAATCTTTAGAAGTTAAAGAAAGAGCTTTAGCTGCTTCAGAAGCTTCATCTGAATCTTTCCATAGTATAGCAGCACAAGCTTCAGGAGAACAAACAGAATAATAACTATATTCAAACATCATAATTTTATCTCCCAGTCCAATACCTAAAGCTCCACCACTTCCTCCTTCACCAATCACAATAGTTATTATAGGAACTTTCAAATCAGACATTTCCATTAAGTTAGTGGCTATAGCTTCAGCCTGACCTCTTTCTTCAGCTCCAATCCCTGGATAAGCACCAGGTGTATTAATCAAAGAGACTACAGGTCTATTAAATTTCTCTGCTTCTTTCATCAAACGCATTGCTTTACGATAGCCTTCAGGATGGGCCATCCCAAAATTACGTTTCAGATTTTCATTAGTAGTCTGCCCTTTTTGATGACCTATTATTGTCACAGGTTGCTCCTCAATAAGCGCTATACCGCCCATTAAAGCAAGGTCATCTCCAAATCTTCTATCACCATGTAATTCTACAAAAGTATTGGAAATCCTTTTAATATAATCTCTAGTTGTTGGCCTTTCCTGATGACGAGCAATTTCTAAAAGTTGAGCTGGCTCTAAATTTTCATATATTTCTTCTCTTAAGTTTTCCGCTTTGTTTTCTAAAGTTTTAATTTCATCAGTTAAATCAACATCTTTTTCATCCATAAAATCCTTCAAATCACTAATTTTTTTATTCAATTCAATTAATGGCTTTTCAAATTCAAAGTAATTACTGGGCATCATTAATCACTCCAGTTTGATGTATTTTTAAAATATCTCCTAAAGTATCTTTCATATTTTCTCTATGAACTACTTTATCTATCATTCCATGTTCAAGTAAAAATTCTGCACTCTGAAAATCATCAGGCAATTTTTTGCTTATTGTTTGTTTAATTACTCTAGGCCCTGCAAAGGCTATTAAAGTACCTGGCTCAGAAATTATTATATCACCGAGCAAAGCAAAACTGGCAGTTACTCCTCCAGAAGTAGGATCTGTAATAACAGAGATAAATAGATTACCATTTTTATGAAGTTTTTTAATTGCAGCACTTGTTTTTGCCATTTGCATTAAAGATAACATACCTTCTTGCATTCTAGCTCCTCCAGCTGCACTAAAAATAATAAGGGGTTTATCCTTATCAATAGCTTTTTCTATAGCAATAGTAATTTTTTCTCCAACTACTGAACCCATACTTGCCCCCATAAAGTTAAAGTCCATAACAGCAATAACTACTTTATTACCATTAATTGCTGCCTCGCCAGTTACAACAGCTTCGTTTTTTCCAGTTTTCTTTTTAGCTTTTTTCATTTTTTCATCATATTCTGGAAAATCAAGGGGGTTTTTACTACTTATATCAGCAGCAAACTCTTGAAAACTATCTTCATCTATGGTAAGTGCTAACCGGTCTTCAGCAGATAATCTCAAATGATAATCACATTTAGGACATACCATTGAATTTTCAGCAAGTTTTTTATTAAAAATTATTTCATTGCAATTTTTACATTTTGTCCAGAGTTTATTATCATTATCTTGTTTTCTTTCATCTTTTTTTTCACTTTTCTTACTTTTTTTACTTCGATTTTTTACAGTTACATAATTGTTCTTTTTACTGAAAAAATCTTTAAACATTATTAATCACTCCTATTTTTATTTCTGGTCTCAAAAAACAAAAACCAGCACCTGTTTTATGAGGGACTGGTTAATATCTAAAATTTATTCACCTGACTTTACAGTTCCATGTTTTGAAACTATTTCTGCTTCACCTCTTATTTTAATAGCAGATGTATGTTCTGTAAATTGAGCTAACAATACCTCTCCTTTGTCAAGCTTTTCTGTATGATTAAATGTAGTACTTTTACCTCTCGTCAGACCTATAATAGTCACTCCATCTTCCAATGCTTTTATTGTAACAAAATCAGCCTCAATATTCATTACCAGACCTCCTGTTTAATTTATCATATCTTTTTTTTTATTTATTGTCAAGTGAACAAAATTTTACAAATTAAAACAAATTTATAATACTTTAAAATTTTCTTTTCCTAATATATTTAATAATTCTTTTCTAATATTTTTATTTTCTAAATTTAACCAATAGGATTTATCACTCAAAATTATTTTATTATTGATTTTAAAAAAAACAGGTGAATTGCCACTACTTTTTCCGGCTATATATTTTACTTTAGAAAGTTCTTTTTTATCAAGGTCAAGATTTTCAAAATTAATAATTGCAAATTTTCTATTAAGAGGAACTATCTCATTTGCTATTAAACTATCTCCATCTTTAAAATAACCATTTATAAAAACAATTTCCCCCTTTTTTAAATTGAAATTTAGTTCTTTATACAAATCTGGAAAAACAACTATACTAATTTTACCAAACCAATCTTCAACTGTTAAAAAAGCCATCTGATTATTTCTTTTAGTTACATGATTTTTCTTTTCTAATATGAGACCGGCAGTATTAGCCTTAAAATACCTTAAATCTTTATTTTCTTCTAAATCACCACTAGTAAAATTAGTTAATAAGTTTATTTTTTCTTGATAAGGGTCAAGAGGGTGACCGGAAAGATATACTCCTAAATACTCTTTTTCCCAGCTTAACTTGTCAATAGTACTTAAATGATCAACATCTGGAAAATCAATTTCTTCATTATAAAAATTATCATCTTCAGTTAAATCAAAAAAAGACGTCTGTCCATTACTTCTACCTTTTTGCATTTTAGAATATTTATTATACAATTCTTCATATTTAATTAACATTTGAGAACGATTAACAGCAAAACTATCAAAAGCACCAGCTTTTATCAATGCTTCAATCATATTAATATTGAAATTTGAAAGATCAACTTTCTTAAAAAAGTCATGAAAGTTTTTATATGGTTCATCTTTTCTATCTGAGATTATAGATTTTATAGCTTTTTTACCTAAATTTTTAATAACTTTTAGCCCAAAGCGAATACTATCACCTGAAGTAGTAGTGAAATCATTATAACTTTCGTTTACATCTGGAGCCAAAACATTAAGTCCCATATTTTGAGCTTCATCTATATATAATGACACTTTATCTAAATTGCCCATAACTGATGACAAAAGAGCAGCCATGAATTCTGCTGGATATTTAACTTTCAAATAGGCTGTCTGATATGCTAGTAGAGCATAAGCAGCACTGTGCGACTTATTAAATCCATAACCTGCAAAATATTCTACCTGATCAAATATTTCATTTGCAGTTTCCTTTTTTATTCCATTTTCGGCAGCACCATTCACAAATTTTTCTCTTTCTCTAGCTATTAATTTCTTTTTCTTTTTTCCCATACCTCTTCTTAAAAGATCAGCTTCTCCCATTGTATATCCAGCCAATTCACTGGCAATTTCCATTACTTGTTCCTGATACAGGATTAAACCAAACGTCTCTTTTAAAATTGGTTCAAGTTTAGGATGAAGATATTCTACTTCTTTTTCTCCATGTCTACCTTTTATAAAATCATCAACTAAACCACTATTTAAGGGACCGGGCCTACCTAAAGCTAAAAGTGCTATAATATCAGAGAAATTTTCTGGTTCCAGTCTTTTGTTCAAGTCCTGAAATAAATAAGATTCCATTTGAAAAACCCCAAGAGTTTCTCCTTTACTTAACATCTTATAAACTTCAGGGTCGTCTAAAGGAATTTCGTCAATAGCTATTTTTTTATTAAATCTTTGTTCAATAAGGTTAAGAGTGTTTTCAATAACTGTAAGGTTTCTCAATCCCAAAAAATCCATTTTGAGTAAACCCATATCTTCTAACTCATCCATTGGAAGCTGTGTTATAACACTTTCATCCTGTAATTGTAACGGTACTAAATTTATTAAATCTTCAGGACCAATAATAACTCCAGCAGCATGTGTAGAAATATGACGGGGCATACCTTCAAGACCTTTAGCAAATTTTATTAATTTAGCTGTATCTTCATCTTTTTCTACTTCTTGTTTCAACTTTTCATTTTTTTTCAGTGCTTTATCTAAAGTAATCCCATGTTGATGCGGGATCATTTTCGCAATTCTATCAACTTTACCATAAGAAAAATCGAGTGCTCTCCCTACATCTCTAACAGCCGCTCTAGCAGCCATTGTTCCAAAAGTTCCAATCTGAGCTACTCTTTCTTTTCCATATCTATCTTTAACATATTCTATTATTTCATCTCTTCTTTCATCAAAATCAATATCAATATCTGGCATAGTAACTCTCTCAGGATTTAAAAACCTTTCAAAAATAAGACCATATTTCAAAGGATTTATTTTAGTTATTCCTAGCAAATATGAAACAAGACTACCAGCTGCAGAACCTCTACCTGGTCCTACTCTTATTCCATTTTTACGAGCATAATCTATAAAATCCCAGACTATAAGAAAATATGACACATATCCCATTTCTGAAATAATACTAAGCTCATATTCCAATCTTTCTCTAGCCTTTTCTGAATCTAAAAGTTCTTTTTCTTTTAAACCTTTTTCACATTTTTCTCTTAATAGCTGTGAAGGATTTTTTCCATCTGCTCCTGGATAATCAGGTAAATGAAATTGACTAAAATCAAAATCAACTTCACATTTATCAGCTATTTTTACGGTGTTTTCATAAGCTGAATTTATATCTGGAAAAAGTTCGCGCATTTTAGATTCTGATTTAAAATAAAATTCATTTCCATCAAAAGTCATTCGATCTTTATCATTAATAGTAGTTCCTGTTTTTAAAGCCAATAAAATGTCATGCATTTCAGCATCTTCTTTTTTTAAATAATGAGTATCATTTGTAACTACTAAAGGTAGTTCCATTTCATTAGCTAACTTAATCAACTTATTATTAGCTCTCTTTTCTTTAGGTATATTATGATCCTGTAATTCTATGAAAAAATCTTCTTTCCCAAAAATAGCCTGGTATTCTTTTACTGCTTTTTTAGCTTCTGATAAATCATCATCTAATAGGAGTTGAGGAATTTCTCCCTGAATACAGGCAGATAGTGAAATTAAGCCTTCACGATTATTATAAAGTAAATCTTTATCTACTCGTGGTTTATAATAAAAACCTTCAAGCCAACTTTTAGATACTATTCTCATTAAATTTTTAAAACCTTTATTGTTTTTTGCCAATAAAATAAGATGATATCTCTTTTGAGATTTTTTAGTAAATCTATCTTCAGGTGCAAGATATACTTCACAACCTAAAATAGGTTTTATACCTGCATTTTTAGCTTTTTTATAAAACTGCATTATCCCATATAAAACTCCATGGTCTGTCATAGCAACAGCTGACATATTATTTTCTTTTGTTTGTTTAATTAGATCATCTACTCGAACAGCTCCATCCAGCAAACTGTATTCTGTATGATTATGCAGGTGGT
>JBNJDK010000057.1:0-12331 GCA_051744805.1 Bacillota bacterium | reverse complement strand
GAACCGCAATTGGAGGAGCAAATGTTATTAGAATATTTTTGGATTTATTTTCTTTTTAAAAATAAATTTTAACCTACAAATTGGACTGGAATTTTAGTTGAATTGAAAAGTATTCTGGATTGAGTTCCGGTCTCTTCACCATTAATATTGTAGTTATCACGTCACTTTGAGAGAGGTGGCGTTTTTTGTGTTTTATTTTAGTTTTATCAAGTTTGTTGTTACCTAAAGTGGTAGAGTGAGAGGCTTAATTTAAAATAATTCTGGTTAATAATATAAATTATGTAAGCAAATATAAAAAGGTATTCTATGAGATATACATAAATATAGAAATAAGAAGTTTTATATATATTTCTTATTAAAATAACTTTTAAATAAAAATTTCATAAATTATGATTTAGCAATAGAAAAATAACAGGGAGTGAAAAAAATGAATTCCATAAAAACTAAAGATATTAATATTCCGGAAGAAATCAAAAAAAACTGGCAAGAGATAGTAGATATAATAGCTGAAATTACTAATGTAACCGCCAGTCTTATAATGAAGGTAAACCCTCCCTATATGGAAGTATTTCGCACCAGTAAATCAAAAAACAATCCTTATAATGTTGGTGATAAAGAAGAGCTTTCAGGACTTTATTGTGAAGAAGTTATTAAAACTAATGAAAAATTACTAGTACCTAATGCTCTAAAAGATAATAAGTGGAAAAATAATCCTGATGTTAAGTTAGGTATGATTTCCTATTTAGGATTTCCAGTAAAGTGGCCTGATGGTGACTTTTTTGGAACAATCTGTGTTCTTGATACTGAAGAAAATAAATTTGATAAAAAAATAGAAAAATTATTAAGACAATTCAAAAAACTTATTGAAGCTGAACTTAAAAATATTTATCAGAAACAAGAATTAAAAGAAAAAACAGAAAAATTAGAAGAATCTGAGAAGAAACTTAGAACAATTCTTTATTCGATTGGTGATGGAGTTATTACCACTGATGAAAACGCTCGTATTGAAATTATGAATTCTACTGCAGAAAGAATTACAGGTTATAAATTGGAACAGGTAAAAGGGAATAAATTGGAAGATATTTTTGAATTAGTAGATTCTTTAAGTGGTGAATCTATAGAAAGTCCAGTGGAAGAAGTATTAGAAACCGGTAAAATTGTTAATATGTCGGCGGATACAACTTTAATCGATAAGAAGGGACGTATATATCAAATAGCAGATTCTGCTGCTCCTATTCAAAAAGAAAAAGGGAAAATACAGGGTGTTGTTTTAGTATTTTCTAATATTTCAAAAGATCATCTAACGGGTTTATATAACAATTCCTTTATGGAAGAAACAATAAGAAGGATGAATGATAAAAAACTATTTCCTATTAGTATAATTATGATGGATATTAATGGGTTAAAATTAGTCAATGATGGTTATAGTCATAAACAGGGAGATAAATTATTAATTAAAACGGCTGAATTACTTCTTTCCTGTGTCACAAATGAAGGATTTGTGGGCCGTTGGGGAGGAGATGAATTTATAATTTTACTTCCCCGGACTAATGAAGAAAAAGCAAGAGAGATTTCTAATAAAATATCAACTAAAAGTCAGGAAATTATGTTAAATAATGAAATTAAACTTTCTTTAGGCATAGGTGCTGCCACTAAGATTGATTCTGGGCAAGATATATATAAAATACTGCATAGTGCAGAGGATAAAGTATTAATAGATAAGCTGACAAAGAAAAAAAGTACTAGAAATAAACTGCTTCAAAATATGAAGAGAACTTTGGAAGCTAAAAGTCATGAAACAAAAGATCATTCTGAAAGAATGGAGCGTTTAAGTGTTAAACTAGGAGAAAAAATTGATTTAAACCGAGAAAATTTGAATTATTTATCTTTGCTTGCAGCACTTCATGATATTGGTAAAATAAATATTGATGAAGAAATTCTAAAAAAGCATTCTGAACTCACTGACGTAGAATGGAAGACAATTAAAAAACATCCCGAAAAAGGATTTGCCATTGCCCATGCTATTGAGGAATTTTCCCCGATAGCGGAAAGTATTCTTGCACATCATGAACGATGGGATGGGGAGGGATATCCTCAGGGGTTAGAAGGAGAAGAAATACCTTTGTTAGCTCGCATTATAAGTATTGTAGATGCTTACGATGTAATGGTTAATGGTCGTCCCTATAAAGAATCCATCAGTCAGAAAAAAGCAATAGAAGAGTTAATAAGATGTTCAGGTGGCCAGTTTGACCCTAAACTGTTAAGGGAATTTGTTAATATGAATAAGGATTAAGCTAAGGTGGTGGTTAAATTGAAAAATTTTGATCAAAACCAAAGTGAAGAGAATAAGCTTATTGATTCCTGCCCCACAGCAATGAATAAACTGTTGGTTGATCTTGTTGATATGTTAATAGTAGTTTTTGATAAGAATTTAAAAGTTCGAAAATATAATAAAGCTTTTGAAGAAATAATTTTTTCTCAAGAAAAAATCGAGAATTTAAATATATATGAACTACTGGAAGATGATGTTGAACTTAATCTTCCGCAAAAGGGAGAAATTAAAGAACAAAAATTACAATTTAAAGATGAAATAAAAATTGATTATCCATTTAAATGCTATTTGATTCGAGAGGAAGATTATTATCTCTTAGCATTAAAAGAGGAGAGAAATGAACAGGATTTTTTTCATAAAATATCTCAACTTAATAATGAATTGGTCAACAAATCCCGTGAACTTACCAGAAAAAATATTGAACTGGAAAAGAAAAAAGCTAAAATTGAAGAACTTTTACGTAAAGATAATCTTACCGGTCTTGCCAACCGCAGATCTTTTGAAGAATTTTTTGAAAAAATATTTTCTCTGGCCAGACGACACATGTTATCTCTCTCTTTAATAATGCTAGATCTTGATAATTTTAAAAAGATTAATGATACTTATGGACATCAAATCGGTGATGAAGTTCTGAAAAGTATAGGTGAACTTTTGAAGAAAAATGCTCGCCAGGAAGATATGGCTGCCAGAGTAGGTGGAGATGAATTTTATATTTTGCAACCTAATACTTCACATAAAGAGGCTGTTAATTATGTGGAGCGATTGCAAATTGAAATTGACAAGCTCAATTTACCAGAGGTGGCACATAAAATTTCTGCCAGTTTTGGTGTAGTGGAACTACAAGACGGTGAAGCAATGAATGAATTTATGCAGAGGGTAGATAAAGAAATGTATAGTGCTAAAATGAATGATAATAAGAGAATATGATAAAAAAATATATTGGGGAGTGTGAATAGATTGAGTCTTCTATTTGAAATTATCGATAGCAAAGTGGAAAGATTGGCCAAGAAAATTTTTAAAAAACAGTTTGAGTATGATAAAAAGCTGGATGATGAGTATGATGATTACAGAAAATCTAAGATGTACAGGGATATAAAGTACAATTTAGAATGCTTGGAAGTTGCAATTAAGTATGATGCCAATAAAATTTTTGAAGATTATGCTCTCTGGGTTGTTAAATTTCTTTCAACTCATATGTCGGATTTACCCAAAGAACGCATAAGAGAGCAGATGATTACCCATTATAGAATTATAGGTGAGGTTCTAGAGGAGGAAAATCTAAATAGAGATTATCAGCAAAAAGCTCAACGTCATTTGGAAAATGCTATAGAGGTAACAAAAGAAGCTGATCTTAAAAATAAAAATATCAAAAAAGATAACAATCTTTCTTCAAGTGATAATGTACTGGAAGGTTTATATATTCGCTTTCTCAACTCACTTCTTCAGACGAATAAAGAGGAAGCTCAGAAAGTAATCGAAGAAGCTCTAGATAATGATATATCACTGGAGGACATCTATTTAAATATTTTTCAGAAGACAATGATTCGAGTCGGTGAGCTCTGGCATTCAGGAGAGATAAAGGTGGATGAAGAACATTATATCACCAGTATGGTGCAAAATATTATGATGCAGCTCTGGCCAAAAATTTTTTCAGTCAAAAAAATAGATCGAAAGATTCTGGTTTGTACTGTCGGCAATGAACTTCATGAAATGGGGGGGAGAATTCTTTGTGATTTGATGGAAATAAAAGGCTGGAATAGTGTCTATCTTGGTGCTGCTGTTCCAGTTGTTAATATCATCAGTGCTATAAAAAAACATGAACCAGATCTGGTGGGTTTATCTGTGACGATGCCAATTTATCTTGAGCAGTGTGAGAGGGCTGTAAAGAAAATCAAAGCCAATGATTCAATTAAAATTAACAATGTCAAAATTGCTGTAGGAGGTAGAGCCTTTTCTCTGGCTCCTCATCTTCCTGCTGAATGGGGTGCAGATGTGACTGTTAATAATGGTATCGAGTTGGCTGAGTGGGGGAAAAAAAATATATGAAGGCGGAAAAATTAGTACGCAGTGGTATTACACTACTATTATCATACTCTTATTTATATTTTCTCTCTGCTTGGCAGTTTAAATATTTATATAAAAACAGTTCAGTATTTCTCTTATAATTTCTGCAAAAAACTTTAAAACTTGAGTAAAACACTATATAATAAAATATAAATGTTAAGCCAAAAAATACTAGGAGGTATAATAGTTATGAAAAAGAAAATGATTTTTTTATCACTTATAATGTTAATATTTTCACTTGTGATGACTATAGGAAATGTTGAGGCAAAAAAAATGTCTCTAGAAATTGGAATAATGCCAGCAGTTGATTCAGCTCCAATTTTATTAGCGCAAGAAAAAGGATATTTTGCGGAAGAGGGCCTTGATATAAAGGTTGATATTTATACAAATGCAGTTAATAGACAAACTGCTTTACAAACTAATGAATTAGATGGAGCAATGACTGATTTAATAGCCTTTGTTAATAATGTAAATAATAATTTTCCTGTAAAAATTACTACAACAACTGATGGAAGTTTTCCAATCTTAGTTAGTAAAGATTTTAAAGAAAAAGAAGAAGTGAAAATTGGAATGATGGAGGTTAGTGTAACTAATTTTTTAGCAGAACAGTTTTTAAAAGATGAATATACATTAAATAAGATCTTTATTCCAGCAATACCTACTCGTTTAGAAATGCTTAAGTCAGGACAATTAGAAATGGCAGTTATTCCAGAACCACTTGCTTCAACTGCTGAGCTGCAGGGGTTAGAAAAAAGAATATACAAAAATAACTATGATTATATGCCGGAAGCAATGATTTTTACTGAAACTGCACTAAATAAAAAAGATGAAGAAATTAATATTTTTCACAGAGTATATAATAAAGCAGTAAAAGAAATAAATGAAGATGATTCTGAAGCACGAGAGATTTTAATTAAAAGCTTAGATTTACCGATGAAAATAAAAGAATTGATTTCAATGCCTGAATATAATTTAACAAGAATTCCAAGTAAAGATTATTTAAATAGGGTAATTGAATGGGTAGAAAAGACTGATAATAGTCAAATCGAAATAAATTATAGTCAAGTAGTGGAAGGGAAGTATAGTAGTCAATGATTAAGGTAAATAATTTAAATTTTGCCTATCAAAAAGAAAAGATTTTAAAAAATATTAATTTGGAACTTAAAAAAGGAGAAAGTCTTGCTGTAATTGGCCCATCTGGTTGTGGCAAGACCACACTCCTTTATTTATTAGCAGGACTTAAAGATATAAAAGAAGGAGAAATAAAAATTAATTCAAAAGAAATTAAGGGAGTTAGAAATAATACTGCAGTAATTTTACAGGATTACGGTCTTTTTCCCTGGAAAACAGTTTATCAGAATTTAGCCTTAGGATTAAAAATCAGAAAATTTAATAAAAATATGATTAAAAAAACAGTTAATGCTGCTTTAAAAAGACTTGATATATTTTCTCTTAAAAAGAATTATCCTGCAGATTTAAGTGGAGGAGAAAAGCAAAGAGTTGCAGTGGGACGCTCTCTAGTTACTAAACCGGATTTATTATTAATGGATGAGCCTTTTTCTGCTTTAGATGCTTTAACTAGAGAAAAAATGCAAAATTTGATTTTAGAGATACATAAAAGAGATAAATTTTCTTTTGTAATTGTAACCCATGATATTGCTGAAGCTGCTTTTTTAGGCCATAAAATTACAGTAATGAAAGAAGGAAAGATTATTGAAGTTTTAAAAAATCCGCATTTTGGTGAGAAGAACTTGAGAGAAAAAGCGGAGTTTTTTGAATTGCAAAAAAGGTTAAGACAGTTAATGGTTACTAACAAAGGAGAAAGATAAGATGAGAAAAAATTTAAAAAGTAATATTTACGCTTTAGCAATCATTATAATTTGCTGGTATATATTATATTTTTCTGTTGATTCAGCAATTATTGTTTCTCCTTTAGTAGTTATAAAAAGCTTTATTGATAATTTTAATTCTGAAATTTTACCTCATCTTTCAATGAGTCTATATAGGATAAGTATTGCAATTGTTTTTTCTCTTATCTTAGGTGTGAGTATTGGAATAATTACAGGGATGCACTCAAAATTAGACAAATATCTTGCTCCTCTAATATATCTTTTATATCCTATACCCAAAATTGCTTTTTTACCAATTTTTATGCTTTTATTTGGATTAGGAGATCTTTCTAAAATTATTTTATTAATTATTATTGTTGTTTTTCAGATTATAGTAACTACAAGAGATGGAGTAAAAGGAATTGATAGTAAATACTTTGCTTCAGCTCGTTCTTTAGGAATGAATAAATTTGATGTTTATCGCCATTTAGTATTTCCTGCTGTTTTACCTGGTATACTTACATCTTTAAGAATAACTATTGGAACTAGTATTGCTGTATTATTTTTTGCAGAAAATTTTGCTGTTGAATATGGAATAGGCTATTATATAATGAATAGTTGGTCAATGGTTAATTATTCAAAAATGTATAGTGGAATTATAGCTGTAAGCATTTTAGGATTTTTATTATTTAAAATTGTCGATTTATTAGAAAATAAATTTTGCAGCTGGAATTAATTTTATTGATTACTTATTATAGTTTATATGGGCATATGTTTAAGATGGCAAAGGAATCTAAATATTATAAGTATCTTATACACCTCAGTTGTTTTTAACAACTGAGGATTTTTTTATGTGTTCAGAAAAGGTTTGGATTTTTATAAATTAACCTGGAGCGAACTCAAGCTTTACCATATTTTTTTTAATAAAAAATTTCAAAAAGCCCTTGTGCTGGGGTTTACTCTATAAGATACACTATATTTAATAAAACAAAAGGGGGAGAATTAAATGATTAAAATTAATAAGATCAAAGATTTTTTGGAAATAGAGGATGCGCACTTTAGAAGAAGTCGAAAAAAAAGAAGAATAGAAAATATTCAAATAGAAAAATATGAAATTATTTATTAAGTAATACGTAAAAATGTCAAGAGGAGGGATAAAATGAAAGCTTTAAAAAAATTTATGGCATTAGAAAGTTTTAGTCATAGAAAAGACTTTAAAAGAGAATTACAGGAAAATAAAAAATTAGAAGAATATAAGGCAAATTTGTTATAAAATGAAAAAAATAAAATATAGAAGTAGTTATAAATCTATATACAATTAGCTCTTTCCTTTTAAAATTAACGGAAAGAGCTTTTATATTAATTTATTAAAATTAATATTTTTCATGATTTTTATTTTTAAATTTCATTAATTGGTAGAATATGAGTTCAGCATGGGGAGAATCGAAAGTTATTCTATATTAAGGTAAAAAATTTACAGAAGAAAATGTTAATTTATGATATATTAATATTTGAAATAAGAAAATAATATAATTGAAGAAAGGAAGGTAAATTATGAAAATAATCTTATCACCGAGTAAAACTCAGAATCATCAAAGACAGCGGAAAGAAAAAGGTAGAGATATTTTAAAAGAAGATATGACTAAAAAATTATTTGAGCATCTTAAATCCCTATCAAAAGAGGGATTAAAAAAAGAACTTGATATCCAGGGCAATCTTTTAGATAGAACATATAATCTTTATCAGAATCACAGCTATGAAGATCAAACTATTCCTGCTATTGAATGTTATAATGGGGCAGTATTTAAACAAATTGAACTGGAAGATTATTCTCAAGGTCAACAATCATATATGCAGGAAAAACTTATTATTCTTTCTCCTATGTATGGTCCTTTAAGATCTAATACAGAGATTTGGCCTTATAGACTTGAAATGAAACTTAAACCAAATGGAATTAATCTTTATAAATACTGGAAGGATGTTATGAAAGAATATTTCTCTGGTACTGATTTAATTATTAACCTGGCATCAAATGAATATAGTAAAGTAGTTGAAAAAAATTATGAGGGTAAAATAATTGATTTCTATTTTAAAGAAGAAAAAGAAGAAGGTAATCTTAAAACAATTGGGTATTATGTTAAGCAAAATAGGGGCAAATTATTAAATAAATTGATAAAAAATCAAGTTAAAAGTTTGGAGAAAATTAAAGAGATTAATCTTGATGGTTATAAATTTGATGAAGAACGTTCAGAAGAAAATAATTATATATTTGTCAAACCTTATGAAAATAAATAGAATAAAATAAAATTATTTTTATTAAAAGACCGCTTTAATTAGTGGTCTTTTTTTTATAATCTATATAAAGCCAACAGCTAAGAATTATAAATAAAAATATCATGACTAATGGAATTTGCCAGAGATTTTTATTTATAATATTCCAACCAAGTAACATTACTGTTATTGAAGTAATTGGAGCTATAATAAAATATGCTTTTGTATTATAAAACCATCCATAAGGAAAAAAGTGGGCTCCTGTAATTACAGAAAAAAATATTATCATATATTCAGGGTTTTTAGAAAAAGCCCAAAATAATAGCGGAAAATACATTATTTGAGCCAAATTCAAATACAATCCAAGCTTTCCTAATGGATTATCATTTGTTTTCCACTCAGCATTGATTATTTTTGCAATAAATATCGACATTGGAAACATAAGTCCTGTAGAATAAAAGGTAAATATATTTTTTCTTATAATACTCAGTGGTGATGAATATATAATAAGTATAATTAACCAAATAATAATAGCGGCAATTAGGAATGGCAAACCATTTTTACTTTTAATTGAAAGTTGATTTCTTAATTCATTAATATTTTCCATTATCTCCCTCCTGATATTAGACCTTAGTTAAATGATCATTTTTAAATAAATTTACAAAGTATATTTTACTTCAATATTTATTATTTGTCAACTATTTTATTGTGATTTATTTCTTTATTTTCTAATTTATAAAAGGTAAAAATATTTTTTTATTGAATAACTTAAATAAGAATCAAATAAATTAATTATAAGGAAAGGGGTAGTGTAATGAAAAAATCTTATATTATTATAGTTGTTATTTTAGGAATTTTAGGATTTGTTTTTCTTCGAGATGGTGGAGGTCCATATTTAGAACAGGATTTAAATGTATTAAATGAAAATAATGATGGTAAAATAGTAGCTACTGAAAAAGTTGATTTGCTTAGCTGGAATAAACAATTTGATAATAAAAAAGCAGATAAATTAAAAGAAAAAATTGAGAAAATTAATACATATGCAGTTGATTATCGTAGTGGGGAAAAAGAAGCTAAAGCTTATATAATGAAACCTAAAAAAGAAGGTAATTATCCTGTATTATTTTTTAATCGCTCTGCTAAGATAAAGGATAGAAAAGATAAAAGAGCAGCTTACTGGTTTACATCATTTTTTTCAGAAAATTATATTATTATAGCTCCAAAATATAAAGGTGATTATGGAAGCAGTCAATTGGAGGATTTTTCAGCAGCAGATAGTGAACAATTCTTAGATCTTGTTAAACTTACAAAAAGTTTACCTTATGTAGATGAGAATAAAATGGCTGGGATAGGAATTGAAAAGGGAGGGCAAATGATATATCAGGCCATTAAAAATGATGTGGGTTTAAAAGCTGCTGCAGTTTTTAATACTCCCACTGATATTATAAACTTATATAATGATAGTATTAGTGCCAGACAAAAAGTATTTGAAGATAAACTTGGAGGTACTCCTTCTGAGGTAGAAGAAAAGTATATAGCCAAATCTCCTTATTACTGGGCAGAAAAAATTGATATTCCCTTACTTATTTTACATCATGAAGATGCCAAAAATATTGATCCTATTCAATCTAGAAAATTGGTAAATAAATTCAATAAAATTGATTATGAAAATTATGAAGCAGTCATAAATTCTGATATGGATTGGGAATTTGTTATAAATAGCTCTATAGAATGGATTAGAGATAATTCAGATATTTCTTTAGAGATGTAAAAAAGGAATTGTATTATTTATAGCGAATTATAATAAAATGTGATAATATAAATAGAAATATAAGGGGAGAGTGAAAGATGACGAAAATTAAAAATAATACTAATTTTTTTATTTTATTTACTTTATTTTTTGCCCTATTCATAGGTTTTAATTTAATTGCCAATGAAATATTAGATACTTCTTATCTATTAGCTAAAAATCCAGAGTACGTACTTGAAAAAAGTAGTCTCCCAGAGAATTGGGAAGTAAAGAAGACGATCATTGTTCCCGAAAATTATCTGGACAAATTTAGTAAAAAGCTTAATGGAGAGATTATATCTTTATATAATTACCTAATAGATTGTGAAGAAGATGATTTGTGGGTTAATCCTATAACAGCCAGCAGTGAAGAAGAAGCAAAGAATATCTATGACACTATGTTAGTAAATAAAACCGAAGATTACCTCTATCATAATAAAAATTTAGTAGTAGAATTTGTAGGTTTTGAAAATGCTAAAAAAGCTAAACAGGTGTTAAAATTTGTGAAAAAAGAAACTAAAAATCCTCTAACTACTGAGGAAGGTAAATATTTAAAAGATAATTCTCAAAAGTTATATTTTGCTGGTAGTCAACTTAAAGGTTTGGATTTGCTCTCTGATTCAATATCTGGGAAAAAATTATTTATAACAGCAGAATCACATGGAGTTGAAATTAATCAAAAGCTTGAATTTGAATTTTTAAAATATTTTAAAGAAAAAGCTGACATTAATTATTATCTTCAAGAAACTTCTTTTAGTGCTTCTATGCTATTAAATAAATATTTAAAAACAGGAAATGAAGATATACTTAAGCAGGTATTTAATCCTTTAGAAGGTACTTTTGCCTGGACTAAAGAAAAATATAATCTCTGGAAAAATCTCTATAGATTTAATCAGTCATTACCTAAAAAGCAGAGAATTATAGTTCTTGGATTTGATATTGAACATCAGCTAGAAAATGCATTTTGGTATTTAAATACAATAATACCTGAAAAAGAAGCACCTCAGGAAATAAAACCATATATTCTCAAAATAAAATCTATTTATCAAAATGAAGCATATAATAATCGTGAAATCAAAAACTTTGTTTATGAATTGAAAGATAATATTGATAAAAACCAAAAAATATATGAAGATTTTTTTGGGCAGGATTTCTTTGGGCTTCAGCTAATTAATGACAATTTGATTAATAGATATATAGCATATAAAAAAAGAAATGAAGAGTGGAATATTACCAGAGATAAGATGATGTATGATAATTTTTTGAAGATATATTCCAGATATTCTGATGGAAAATACTATGGTCAATGGGGATTAAATCATGCTTTTCAGGAAAAACAGGATGGAGTCAATTGGTTTGCCGCAAAATTAGATAATGATGTAGACTCACCGTTAAAAGGCCAGATTCTCTCTATTGTCTATTTATATCAAAATTGCACAAGGATAAATAATAATGGGGAATATAGTGAAACTTCTATGTCAAATAATATATCTAAACAAATAGATCTACTTTCACAGGGGGAAATGACTCTATTTAAATTAAATGGAAGGCAGTCACCATTTAGTAAAGATTTAATATGGATGCTTGGTGAAACAAAGCCTAAAAAAGGGGTAACTACAGATTATTTTCAGTATTTGATCTTTCTTGAAGATTATAAAGCTTCAACGCCTTTGAGAAATTAATGAATGTGAGGTGATAATAATGTCCTGGCCAGTTTTAGTTGCAGTCATTTTTGCAAATGATGATTTTTATGCTATAATTTAAGAAAGGTTAATGATTTTTGGGAGGAGTAAAATGAAAAAACTGAATAAAATTTTTCAGGTATTAATAATTATTTTTCTATTTTTTATTTTGTTTGGATTTTCCGTTTCTGCCCAAAATGAAATAATCACTCATTTCATAGATGTAGGTCAGGGAGATGCTATTTTAATAGAATTACCTAATGGAGAAAATATGTTAATTGATGCTGGTAATAATACTTCAGGAGAGAAGGTTGTTAATTATATAAAAAGAAAAGATATTGATACTATAAATTATCTTATTGGT
>JBNJDK010000056.1:0-12379 GCA_051744805.1 Bacillota bacterium | reverse complement strand
TAACTGATTTTTATCAATTAACTATGGCTCAAGGTTATTATAAAAAAGGTAAAGAAGAAAAAGCAGTTTTTGATCTTTTTTATCGAAGAAATCCCTGTAACAATGGTTATGCCATTTTCACTGGATTAGAACAAATAGTTGAATTTGTAGAAAATTTGGGTTTTAAAGAAGATGATATAGAATATTTAAGAAAGCAGGGTTTTGATACTGAATTTTTAGAATATCTTAAAAATTTTACTTTTACAGGAGATATTTATGCAGTACCTGAAGGAAGTGTTGTATTTCCAAAAGAACCTCTCCTTAAAGTTGAAGCCCCTATACTTCAAGCACAATTGCTGGAAACACCTTTACTTAATTTTATTAATCATCAGTCTCTAATTGCTACAAAGGCAGCTCGCATCACAGAAGCTGCTCAGGGTAAAAATGTACTTGAATTTGGTTTGCGCAGAGCCCATGGTCCTGATGCAGGTATATATGGTGCTAGAGCTGCAGTAATTGGTGGTTGTAGTGGTACTTCTAATGTATTAACAGGAAAAAAGTTTGGAGTTAATGTAAGTGGTACTCACGCCCATAGCTGGATAATGAGTTTTGATAGTGAATTGGAAGCTTTTCGAACCTATGCTAATAATTTCCCTAATAGCTGTATTTTATTAGTAGATACCTATGATACTTTGAAATCAGGAGTACCCAATGCTATAAAAATTTTTAAAGAAATGAAAGAAAAAGGAATTGATTCTAATTTCTATGGTATTAGACTTGATAGTGGTGATTTAGCATATCTATCTAAAAAAGCAAGAAAAATGTTAGATGAGGCAGGATTTGAGGATGCTGTAATTATTGCTTCAAGCAGTCTTGATGAAAATGTAATTACATCTTTAAATCTACAGGGAGCTGAAATTGATCTTTATGGAGTAGGTACAAAACTGATTACTTCTCACGACTGTCCAGCATTTGGAGCAGTTTACAAAATGAGTGAATATAATAATGAAGCAAAAATCAAAATTTCAGACAATATAGAAAAAGTAACTAATCCCGGAAATAAAAAACTTATTAGAATTTATGACAAAAATACAATGAATATTAGAGCTGATCTAATTGCACTTCAGAATGAAAAAATTAAAGAAAATGGTCCTATTACTCTCTTCGATTCACGAGATTCCTGGAAAACAACTACTCTTAAAAAAGGTAGTTATAAACTGCGGGAAATGCTCAAACCAATTTTTAAAAATGGTGATTTAATTTATGATTCACCAACAGTTCAGGAAATTAAAGAATATACTGTAAAAGAAAAGGAAAGTTTAGGAGATGAATATAAACGATTAACAAATCCTCATATTATGAAAGTAGATTTATCTGATAAATTATTTGACTTAAAAAGAAAACTGCTTAATCAAAATAATAAAGAAATAAATTAACCTATACATAGAAAAGCCGCCTACTTGACAAAGATACGTTCAAACTGGCGGCTTTTTTTATTATTACAAATTATATATTTAAATTAATCAATTCCTCCAACTGAAAGACCAGAAATAATATATTTTTGCAAAGCAAGAGCAAAAATGAATGTTGGTATTAAAGCTAATGTTCCTGAAGCTGTCATTGCACCCCATTTAGGCCCAAACTGACCAATAAAACCACTGACTGCTATGGGAACTGTTTGCACTTCAGACCCTGCTAATACTAATGCATATAAAAAATCATTCCAGGAATAAACAAAACTAAAAATACCGGACACAACTAAACCAGGAGCAACTAAAGGTATAAAAACCCATATAAATGATTGCATTCTAGAACATCCATCAATTAAAGCTGCTTCTTCATAAGCCTTTGAAACACCTTTGAAAAACGGTAATATCATCCAAATAATAAAAGGTAAAATAAAACTAATATGAGATAATATAAGAACGAGATGAGTATCTAAAATACCTATTTTTCTCATTAAAATAAATAAAGGTACTGATAAAGTAATTGGGGGAATCATCCTACTTATCAAAATACCCAAACCTATTGATTTTTTACCGGTGAAATCAAATCTACTAAGGCTATAAGCTGCTAAAGATCCTAAGCTTACTGAGATTAATGAAGTAGCTAAAGCTATGATTACACTATTTATTAAATTATTAATAAAATCCCTTTCAAATAAAACTTCAGTATAATTTTTTAAAGTTGGGTTAAAGAAAGCAAATGGATTACTATCAAAAATTGAACGTGCAGGTTTAAAACTTGTTGAAATAACAACAAATATAGGAAATAGCTCTACAAGAAGTAAAATTATTACAGCAGTATAAAATATAATTTTTTTTGGTGTAGTCCATTTACTAACATCTCTATTTAACAATTTAGTTGCCTCCCTCTTTAAAAATCAAACTGTTTTTTAACTAACAATACAGAAAAAACTAAAGCAATAATTACTAATATGTAAGAAACTCCTGCTGAAAAACCCATATCATAAAAATCAAAAGCATTTTTATATATAAAAAGCGATAAAATTGTAGTAGAATTACCTGGACCACCATTAGTCATTACATATATTTCTGAAAAAGCTTTTAATGCATTTAAAACTCTTAAAATTACCGCTATTACTATTGATGGTTTTAATAAAGGTAAAGTAATATGCCTAAATATCTGCCAACGATTAGCTCCAGAAATTTCTGCTGCTTCATATGGAGCTTTAGGAAAAGTACTTATACTAGCATACATAATCATGAACATAAAAGGCCACATCCGCCAAATATCCTGAATAACTATTGCCACAAAAGCTAATCTAGGATTACTTAAAAATGGAATAGGAGCAAAACCTAATTTTTGAATAAACCAATTAATAGCACCATATTGAGGATTATACATAAAACGAAAAGCTAATCCTGACACTACCGGTAATATAAAAGCAGGTAAAAGTAAAAGAGCTCTTACTATTTTATCAGCAAAAAAATCTTTATTTAAAAATAAAGCCACAGCCAGCCCAATGACTAATTCAATACTAACACTTGAACCTACAAAAATTAATTGTAATTTAACAGCATCCCAAAAACGACTACTATTAAATAATTTTATGTAATTATCTAAAAATACAAATTTAGCTGATTCCCCTGCTGCCATATTCCATTCATGAAAAGATAAAAAGAAAGAATAAAGTAAGGGAAATAATAAAACTCCACCTAAAATTATTAAAGCTGGACTTAAAAAACCATATGGTGTTATTTTATTTTTTACTCGAAGAGACTTCCGTTTTAAGGAAGTCTCTTCTGATTTTTTTGGCAAGTTACTCATTCTTATACTCCTTAACAATATCTTTAATATTTTCTTTCATTTCTTGCATTGCTTTTTCAGCTTCCATACTACCAGAAATCACTCTAGAAAAATAGGTACTAATTTCATCTGAAACTTTTGGATATTGTGGGAAACGAGGTCTGTGAACAGCAATATCTCCAGATAGATTTTCCATTAAAGCCTGATACCAGGGGTATTTTTTCTGCAATTCAGGATCTTTAAGTAAATCGGTACGCATTGGACTCATACCAGCTTCCACTAATTCTCTACCTGAATCTTTACTTCCCCACCAATAAGCAAATTCTGCTGCTGCTTGCTTATTATTACTAGATTCAGGAATAGCTAATGTCCATACACCAGTGATAGCTGCTGCTCCTCCTGGGCCAGCAGGATTTGTTGAATATGCTAAATCTCCTGCTACAACAGAGTTTTCAGGATTTTCATGTCCGGCAATTATCGCAGGCCATTGTAAGGTAGAAAATAAATTTCCACTTTCCATATTTTGAATAGTTTCTGGATGTCCCATACTCAACTTAGAAGGAGGACTGATTTCCAGCAATTTATTATAGTAATCAAGAGCTTCAACTGCTTTATCAATATCTAAAACTACTTCTAAATCATCATTCATAATTTTAGTTCCAAAACTTCTCAAAAGCCACATAAATTCTACAGTAGCTCCTTCTGATTTAACAGTAAAAGGAGCATAACCATAAAATTGATCTTTTTCTTCAGATAAAAATTTACCAATTTCATATAACTGATCTAAGTTTTTAGGACCCTGAAGTTCATACCCATACTCTTCTTGAAATTTTGCCTGTAAATCAGAATCATTAATTAAATCTTTTCTATAAGTAAACATATATACGTTGGCGTTGATAGGCAGTCCTTTAACTTCATTTTGCCAGCTACCTGCATCTACTGCACCCTGTGGAACAATATCTAAATCAACTTTATTTTCTATAACTTTTGGCTGTGGCCAGTCATTATAGTTAATAAAATATGATGCAAATTTAGGTACATATGGTTCATCAACAGCTACAATATCATATTTTCCAGTTTCAGAAGTTAAATTCATTGCCATTTTTTGTGTCAAAGATTGTGTAGGTAAATCATCGATAACAACTTTGATACCTGTTTCTTCTTCAAATTCATGTACTTTGTCTTTTACAGCTTTACTATGAGCATCACGCCAAACTAAAACTCTTATTTCGGTATCTTCATATTGTTCACTTGCCCTGATAGAAATAGAATTAACCATGAAAAAAGAACTTATAAATAAAAATAACACTAAGGTTAAAACAATATTCTTTTTCTTTAACATTATTAATTCCTCCCAGATCTACATTTATGATATTTTAATTCAAAAAAAGACCCTACTTAGTATATATTCGACAATTATTTAGTTTTTCCTGCCTACTATTAATACTCAGATTTCAAAAATAAAGTTGAGTATTTTTCTCATATTTGTATTGCATATTTTATAAGATATGTTATAATGAAAAAAAGAATTTACTGGAGGTGAAATCAGTGGATAAAAAAGAAGTTCAAAAAATTATAGATAAAATTCGACCGGGACTACAGGCTGACGGTGGAGATGTAGAATTAGTCGAAGTTACTGATGATGGAATTGTTAAAGTTCAACTTTTGGGTGCATGTAATGGTTGTCCAATGTCCACTATGACAATTAAGAATGGTATTGAAAAAACTTTAAAAAAACATATCCCTGAAGTTGAAGAAGTCAGACCTGTTTAATTAAATAAATCGAAACTAACCCCCTCTAATATTAGAGGGGGTTTAATATATAATTATTGATTTTCCTCATCAAAAATCCCAAATTCAAGATCTCCAAATAATATACGTTGAAGATCATTTAACATCACACTAACTCTTTGTTCTGCTTCTAAAAATTCACTTATTTTATTATTCATTTGAATTAAATTTCTTAAATTCTCAAATTTTTCTTTTTCTTCTTTAGTTAATTCTTCTCCAGAAATTTGTTTTGACTGTAATTTTTGTTCCTGCTTTTGATAGTCAAAAAGCATATCTTTAGCTTTTTCATCATCCAAAATTGCCTGCTTTTTTTTCTGATATTCTTGATATTCATCAGAATTTTTAATTTTCTTAGCTAGTTTATGAGCTAAATCATAAGTAGACATATAAACCCCTCCTAAAATCTGATAATTTCACCCTCAATTTCTTCTTCTAATTTAATAATACCATAAGAATATTTATCCTGTAAACGTTTTTGAATTGAAGAACCTGGATTAAAAAAAAGCTGGCCATTAATTTTTTCATTAAAAGGTTGATGAGTGTGTCCAAATATAATAACATCAGCTTCTGGAAATAAATATGACAATTTATCTGGCGTAATACTTTTTAATTGGTGCCCATGAATCATTGCAATTTTAAATCCATTTAACTCAAAAACTTTCTTTTCACTTAACACTTTTTTTAAATTTTTTCTATCAATATTACCATAAACAGCCTTTAAATCAATCTGCTTTTTTAATGAATTATAGAATTTTAAAGTTTTAAAATCTCCAGCATGTAAAATTAGATCAGAATTACCAATTTCTTTTTTGACTTCAACTGGTAGTTCATTGAAATCATTTTTTAAATGAGTATCAGCTAATACAAGAATATTCATTACTTAATCCTCCAGACTATATATAGATTATTATGAAAATAATAATTTACCTAATAGTGGTCTTTTTATTTCTACAGCATTATAACTACATAATTCCTGACAACAAAAACATCTAATACAATCATCTAAATCAACAACTGCTTTTGAATTTATTAAATTAATTGTATCTGCGGGACAACTTTCAACACAATCCCCACACCCTACACATTTATCATGATTAAAAACTGGTCTAGGTCTTAAAATATTAGTTAAAAAATTACTCAAAAAATCAGGTAGTTTTTGATCAATTAGATTAGACCTTTTTTCTATTTTAGGAATCTTAGTTTTTTTATAAGATTTTAATTCATCTCCTATTATTTCTATATTATCTAAATCATTTACTAAATTCCTTTTCTGTGAAGAAGAAATTGTTGGAATTTTACTTTGAGGATTAATCCCCATTATATAAGCACCTATTACATCTACTGCAAAAGGAGAAGTTGAGGCTATTAAATAATTAAATCTTTTTACTTGTCCACCTGAAGGGCCATCACCTTCCATACCCAAAATACCATCCATAATAGTCAATTCAGGACTAATAAATTCTGCTAAATCAACTAACATTTCAGAAAAATGTTCTACTTCCTGTAAATTCAAATGGTATTCTGCTTTCAAAAGTCCTGGAATAATACCAAATAAATTTTTCACAGCACCAGTATACATTGTCAAACCATGAGTTTTCAATTTTGGCAAATTAATAATCAGATCTGCGTTTCTAGCATAATCAGCTATAGTAAAAGATTTTTTTATCTTACCATTAGAAAAATCCAACTTTTTTCCTTCAGTATCATGATTTAATTCTATATTTTCTTCTTCAGCAATTCTTTTGAATCCAGAAATTTTATACGCTCTATCCAAATTCAAATTGTTAAAGGGACCACCAGGACTATCAGCAATAATAGGTTTCCCACCTGCATTTTTGACTAATTTAGCAACTGCTTTTACAATTTCGGGATGAGTTGTAACAGCTTCTTCAGGATTTTTTCCCATTAATAAATTAACCTTAAGTACTACTCTATCACCAGAATTAACATATTCTTCCATTCCGCCAATTAAATCAATTGTATTTTTTAATTTATAAAAAATATCTCCACTATATTTTTCTGCCCTCTTAACAACAACCTTTTCCAATTTAATCATCTCACTTCCCGCTAATTGCTCATATTGTTAAAATCATAAAGACCTGACAATTTTAGGGTCAGGCCTTTAAATACTATATTATATGATTTTAATAATTATATGCAAATTTATTTAAAATTCATTAATCTCTACCAAACATTCTATCAAGAACCATTGCTATAATAACTACACCAAGACCTGCTTCAAAACCAAGACCAATATCAACAACAGATAGTGACCTTAACACAGGTTTACCAAGACCTCCTGCACCTATCATAGCTGCAATTACAACCATTGAAAGTGCAAGCATAATACACTGATTAATACCCATCATAATTGAAGGCATAGCTCCGGGTAATTCTACTTTTGTTAATAGCTGCCACCAATTTGCTCCAAAGGCTTGACCGGCTTCTTTTAATTCTTCATCAACTTGCTGAATTCCAAGATAAGTCAATCTAATTGGAGGTGCAATTGCGAAAACTACAGTCGCAATAACTCCAGAAACATTTCCTAAACCAAAAAACATAAGAGCAGGTATCAAATATACAAATGGAGGAATTGTCTGCATAAAATCAAGTATAGGACGAGTTACATAATCTATAACTTTATTATGAGCTTTCAAAATTCCTATTGGTATACCAATTACTAATGCTACAACAACTGATGTTATTATTGAAGCAAGAGTGGTAATTAAAGGATCCCACATTTGTAAGTTCCATACTAAACCTAAACCTAAAACAACAAAAATAGACAATTTATAATTTTTTAATTTCCAGGCAAGTAAAGCAAAAATTGCAATTACAACAAAAGCTGGAGAAAATGCTAATAAACTTTCAATATTATTAATCATTGCACCAATAAAATTTGAAAAAGCATCAAGAGGACCGCCAAAATTGTTTATTAGAAAATTTACTAGATTTTCTACCCAATTTCCTAAAGGTATTTTAGTCGCTAAAATATCAATTATACTATTAACTGTAATCAACCTCCTTCTATCAAATATTTCTCTAGCGGTATCCTAAAGTGCGGACACCGCCAGAGAGAATTTCATTTTCTTTCATTTGCTTTTTAATTTAATTATTGTTATAACTATTTATTTTCAACTATACTTTTAATAGCTTTTCTAGCCATTTCTCCATCAGTAGTTTCTACTCCAAATACCCATTGATTTACAACATCTAAATTATTAGCAATCCATTCTTCAGCTACAACTTCAGGATCTGTTCCTTCATTTTTATAACTATTAATCCATTCATTCTGGACAGGAGCAGGAACTTTAAACTGTTCTAAAAACTTATAGAAATTAGGATTTTCATCTTCAAAACCAGTTCTAGCTACTGTAAATACTCTTTCTCCTTCACCCCAGATACCTTCTGGATCTTCAAGATATTTAAGATCAAACATAACATTCATATAATGTGGCTTCCAACCATTAAAAGCAACCCATTCTTCATTGTTTACAGCTCTTTTTACAGTTGTTAACATTCCACCTGTACTACTAGCTTTAAGATTCCATTCACCTAAATTATAAGTATTATTGTCTATTGCATCTTTAATTATCAAATTACCCTCATTACCAGGTTCAATACCATAGATAGTTTTATCAAATTTATCTGCATGTTCATTAAGATCTGCAAGTGATTTTACTCCAGCTTCCCAAACATACTCAGGGACAGCTGTTCTATATACAACATCATGTAAGTTTACTCTCACATTATGAACTGAACCTTTTTCTTCATATTCATCAAAATGCATTTTCATTGTAGGCATCCAGTTACCTAGAAAAACATCTAAATCTCCAGAATCAAGACCTTTAAATACAACAGCTTGGGCTCCACTTGTCATTTCCGCTTCATAACCTAAATATTCTGCGACTTTCATTGCCACATGAGTCTTAACAGTAACTCCTGGCCACTGAACATATCCAAAGTCAATTGTATCTGTATCATCGGCTGCTTTAGCCTGAGGTGCAGAAACTCCCATTACAGTTAATCCCATAACCAAAACCAACAAAATTGATAACACTTTCTTTTTCATTTTAATATCCCTCCTGAAATTTTTGTTTCTTTAAATTGAAATTTTTATGATATTTAGTATTAATTAAATGATTTTAAAATTATTATTTTATATCTTCAGATGCCAAATTAGCTACTACATCAGTTTTTACAATAACTCCTTGCAACTTTCCATCATCATTGAGTACAGGCATTGGTGTATCTAAATTTGCAATTTCGGAAAAGAGTTGATCAATATTTTCATCAGGATCAGCTTTAGGCACATCCTGGATCAAATCATCAATATTTTCTTTTCCTTGATTAACTGCCTCTACTACATCTTCAATTTTTATTACACCTTTATATTTTCTACCTTTACCAACAACAAAAATACTACCTAAATGGTTTTCTCTCATTTTATGCAGTGCAGTACGAGGACCATCCTGTTCATATAATAATGCTAGTGGTTTACCCATAATATCTTCAGCAGTTAAAACTCTTGAACGATTTACATCCTGAACAAATTCAGCAACATAGTCATTTTCAGCATTTGTTAGAATTTCTTCATGATTTCCAACCTGAACAATTCGCCCATCATTCATAATAGCAATCCTATCCCCAAGTTTTAAAGCTTCATCAAGGTCATGAGTAATAAATACTATTGTTTTATCAATATGTTCATAAAGATCAAGTAATTTATCCTGCATATCTTTTTTGATCAAAGGGTCAAGAGCACTAAACGGTTCATCCATTAGAAGAATATCAGTATCAACAGCAAGAGCTCTAGCCAATCCTACACGTTGCTGCATACCTCCACTAAGCTGATCAGGATGTTCATCTTCCCATCCTTCTAATCCAACCTGTTTTAAAGCTTTTCTAGCTTTCTCACGTCTTTCAGATTTTTCTACTCCAGCAATCTCTAAACCAAATTCAGCATTTTCCAGAACAGTTCTATAAGGGAACAGGGCAAAATTTTGAAATACCATTCCAAATTTTTCTTCTCTAAATTTTATTAGTTCATCTTTATTAAGATCCATTACATTAGTATCATCAACTATAACTTCTCCTTGAGTAGGCTCAACCAGACGATTAAAACAGCGGAGTAAAGTAGATTTCCCACTACCTGATAACCCCATAATAACAAATATTTCACCTTCATTAATTTCCAGATTCGCATCATTTACACCTACTGTAGCTCCAATCTCTTCTTTTACCTCAGCTTTAGTTTTGCCTTCTTTCAAAAGAGGTATAGCTTTATTCTTATTTTTCCCAAAAACCTTATATAAATTATTAACCTGTATTTTCAAATTTTCCACCTCTCTCTTTTTTGTTTTATATTACCTTTTCTATCATTGCTATTTCTATTTTCCTTAAGTAAAAAAGGTTTAGAATATATCCAAATAGTACTTACTGGGTACAATTGAACATATCCTAAACCTCAATAAAATTCATTAATTGCTATTAGCAGCAAACCATTTCGTCTGATAATAATGGCGTGCACAAAAAAATATTCTTTACTAAATTTACCCTTTAACTTGACTCTGCAAAAAAGGATAACAAATATTTTCTACTATGTCAAACTATATATGATTTTTTTGAATTAAATTTTAGGAAGCTTTTTCTTCCCCGCTATTTCCCTTATCAGACTTTTTACCATGATCTGTTGTATAAAAACCTGAACCTTTAAAAACAATTCCAGGATTTCCGATAATTTTTTTAACTTCACTTCCACATTTAGGGCATTTTTCTAACTTATCTTCGGATATTTTTTGCATTTTTTCAAATCTACCACATTTTTCACATTCATAAAGATATGTAGGCATTATTATTTTCCCCCTTTTTGCAACGAATATATTTTTATTTATTTTAAGTTTTATTATATTTTTAATTTGTCTGCTATAATTATATATATAACAAAATAATCAATTTGTCAAGTTATTTTTGTTTTTCAATCTTCGTATTCATATGTCCCCAATAATTATAGGCTTCTATAAATAAAAACAGAATTGCTAATATCCATTTTCCCATATATATAAAAAATCCTACACCAATAACAGTAGTAATAATAATAGCAATTAAATTTAAAGTTTTACTTTTTCTCAAACCAATAATCTGCCAGGGAATAAGACCTAAACCAACAAAAACTCCTATTTCATTATTATAAATTAAACCTGCTACTCCTACGATTGAGAAAAATATTAGCATAAAATAATTCATTTCTTATCATACTCCTTTTCACTTATTTTTTCTCTAGCATACTAATAGTTTCAATATGATAGGTTTGGGGAAACATGTCAACTCCATTTAAATTACTGATCCCATAACTTCCCTTGAGTTTTTTCAAATCTCTGGCAAGTGTAGAAGGATTACATGATATATATATTATTTTTTCTGGAAGATTTCCTAATATTACCTCAATAATTTCATCATTTAAACCCTTTCTTGGAGGATCAAAAACCAAAACATTATTATTGTCTTTATATTTGTTAATTATTTCTGAAATATTTTCTCCTACATCTCCATTTATAAATTCTGCATTATCTATATCATTTAATTTTTTATTTTTTCTGGCATCATTTATTGCATTTTGATTTATATCAATTCCTACTACATTTTTTACTTTATCTGCAAAATACAATCCAATACTACCAGTACCACAATAACAATCAATTAAAGTTTCATCACCATTAAAATTAGCAAAATTAAGGGCGGTATCATAAAGCTTTTGAGTTTGCATAGTATTAGTCTGAAAAAATGAATCTAAAGATATATCAAATTTTTTATTTCCAATATAATCTCTATATCTTTTTTCACCTTTTAATATTTTACTTTCTTCTCCCATAATAACATTAGTTTTATTCTGATTGATATTTTGCATTATTCCAATTAACTCAGGTATTTCTTTAATTAATTTATCAGCTATTTCTTTTAACTGTGACTCTCCTTTACCATTTGTCACAAAAGCAAGTACTGCCTGATTTGTACAAACACCTACTCTAACTATTAAATGACGCAAAAAGCCTTGATGGTCTTTCTCGTCATAAACACTTAATTTGTCATTTTGATTTAATAAATCAAGAGTTTTAGTGGTAATTCGGTTAATTAATTGATGTTGAATAGGACAATTATCAAGTGGAACAATATCATGGCTTCTTCTTTTAAAAAAACCAGCCATAATTTCTCCATCTTCATTTTCTTTTAAAGGAAACTGAGCTTTATTTCTATAATGCCAGGGATAATCCATTCCTACAACTTCATTTAAATTTAAATTATTTAACTTACCAATTTTATTTAATTGATCTTTTATTAT
>JBNJDK010000055.1:0-12649 GCA_051744805.1 Bacillota bacterium | reverse complement strand
TATTCAGAAAATTATTAATATAAAAATTTTTAAATAAAAAAAGGGTTTTTAGAAATTTAGTAGAATAAAGCAAGTAAGAAAAGAAAATTTACTACTATAGATTTATGGGAGGATAAAATATACGATGAGTGTTTTTAGCAAAATACGAACAAAATATAATACTCTCTCTCCTGCCCAAAAAAGAGTGGCAGATTATGTTTTACAAAATCAGGACAAAATTGCTATGTTAACTATTAGTTCACTGGCCAAAAAATGTGATACAAGTGAAACAACAATTTTTAGATTTTTAAAGAAATTAGATTATGAATCCTATCAGGTGTTTAGAGTTAAGGCAGCTCAGGAAATTTCTGAAGAAAAACCTGAAGCTATTTATGAAGAAATAAATAAAGATGATTCTATTTCTGCTATTAAACAAAAGGTGATTATGTCTACTTCCAGTGCTATCAAAGATCTTTATAATTTAGTAGATGATGATTCTTTAGCAGAAACTATTAATCTAATTAAAAAGGCTGATAGAGTTCTATTTTATGGAGTTGGAGCTTCTCATGCAATAGCGATGGATGCCTATCATAAGTTTGCTCGACTGGGAATTAATGCTGTAAATATACGTGATGCTCATATGATGAATATTTTGAGTACTCATACTGATACAAATGACCTATTATTTGTAATTTCTCATTCTGGTGAGAGTATAGAGGTATTAGAACCAGTAAAACTTGCCAAAGAAAATGATGTTAAGGTGATAGGGATAACAAGTTATGAAAATTCTACTTTATCAAATTTAGTTGATATCCAATTATTAAGTTCTACTAATGAAACCAAGTATCGCTCAGATGCAATGGTATCCAGGATTATTCAACTTGTTATTATCGATATTTTATATGTAAGTTTTGTTACTACTTCAGAAGATGAGTATATTGATAAGGTTAATAAGTCAAGACTGGCAGTTGCTCAAAGAAAAACATAAAAGTCTATAAAAAAGCAAAAAATTCAAAGGAGGAATTTAAAATGAAAATTAGATGTATTGGTGATGTGATGATTCCAGATGATAAATTTATTAGAGAAGCTAAAAAACTTGCTGTTGGTGAAAAAGAAATAACAAGCGGAAACTGGGAGATGGACTGGGACGACCTACAGGATAGAAGACTTGTAATAGAAAAAAATGGCCCGGGGGCTGAAGAAGTAGTACCTGAAATTAAAAATGCAGATGAGGAAACTGAAATATTACTTGTTCTTTATTGTCCGGTTTCTGAAGAAGCTATCAAAAGTCTACCTAATTTGAAATTGGTTGGTGCTGCCAGGGCAGGAATGGAAAATATTGATGTAGAGGCAGCTACAGAAAATGGTGTTATTGTTGAACATGTTATGGGAAGAAATGCTCAGGCTGTTTCAGATTTTTCTATTGGTTTAATGTTAAGTGAATCAAGAAATATTGCTAAAAGTCATAAAGCTGTAAAAAATAACTGGTGGAGAAAAGAATTTCCTAACTCAGACTTTATACCTGAAATGGAAGGTAAAAAAATAGGGTTAGTTGGATTTGGCTATATTGGTCAATTAGTAGCTAAAAAGTTAGGTGGATTTGATGTTGAGATTCTTGCTTATGATCCCTATAAAACAGAAGAAGAAATAGCTGAACTGGGAGCAACAAAAGTGGAAAAAGAAGAGCTATTTAAAAATGCAGACTTTGTTTCTGTCCATGCTCGTTTAGGTGAAGATAATAAAGGTATGATTGGTAAAAAAGAACTAAATCTTATGAAAGAAACTTCTTATTTTATTAATACTGCTCGTGCCGGTTTAATAGATGAAGATGCTCTCTATAATGTTTTAAAAGAAGGTAAAATAGCCGGGGCAGGTCTTGATGTTTTCTGGAATGAACCTTTAGAAGAAGGAAGTAGATGGCTTGAGCTTGATAATGTAACTATTACTTCTCATATTGCTGGAACTACTACTGAAGCTTTAAATAAATCTCCCAGACTTTTAGTCGAAGATATTAATAGACTTATCAAAGGTGAAGAACCTAAGTTTTTAGTTAATCCTGAAGTTTTAGATAAAAAAGAAGTTAAAGAATGGTTAGAAAGTCTTAGATAATAAAAAAAGAGAGGTGTTCTAATGTTAGTTAATTTAAATAAAATTTTACCTGATGCTAAAAATAGTGGTTATGCAGTAGGTGCTTTTAATGTGTATAGTATGGAAACAGTAGAAATTGTTTATGAGGCAGCTCAGGAAATGAAGATGCCAGTAATTATCGCCTTTGGTGAAAAGTATTCCAGTTCTTCTGACCTATATTTGATTGCTGAAATGGTAAAAGAACTGACAAATAGAAATTCTCTGCCCGTAGGTCTTCATCTTGATCATTGTGCTTCAAAAGAATTGATTATAAAAGCTATTCAGGCAGGATTTACTTCAGTGATGTATGATGGTTCTGACCTTTCTTTTGAAGAAAATATGAAAAATACTGCTGAAATTGTAGAAATTGCCCATGCAGCTAATGTAACTGTAGAAGCTGAGTTAGGTTATATTCCTATGGAAGATACTGGGGAGGGAATCCATAAAGAACAATTAACTAAAGTTGATGAAGCAAAAAGATTTGTTTCTGAAACTAATTGTGATGCTCTTGCTGTTGCAGTGGGAACTATTCATGGAAATTATAGTGGTGAGCCCAAAATATACCATGATCGTTTAATAAAAATAGCTGAAGAAGTAGATATACCCCTTGTTTTACATGGTGGTTCTGGTAATACTGAAAAAGACCTTAAAAAAGCCATCAGTGAAGGAGTTTCCAAAATTAATGTAAATACCGCTATTTCTAATGCAGCAGTAAAAACTGTTAAAGAAATGGCTAATGAAAATAAAGATTATCATTTTTCAGAATATATGGATTCAGTTAAAAAACCAATGAGAGAAGTAGTTAAAGATCATATGAAAATGTTTGCCAATAATAATTTTTAATAAAGTTGATTAAGTAATTTGATTCATTTAGCTGGAGGAGGAAAACAATGAAACAAAATTTAATATTATCAGTAGATATCGGGACTACTGGTTGTAAAACTATAGTTTTTGATAAAAATGGAAAAGATATTTCTGAGGGTTATGAAGAATATGAAAGTATTTATCTTTCACCTACCTGGATTGATCATGACCCTCAAACCTGGCTTGATGCTGCCAGAAATACTATAAAAATGGCTTTAGAAAATCTTAACTTTGATCCTGAACAAATAGAAGCAGTTTCTGTTACTTCTCAGAGAGCTACTTTTACTCCTGTCAATAAAAATGGTAAGCCGCTGGCTAATGCCATGCTCTGGCAGGATAAGAGAGCTGTAAAAGAAGCTAAATATATAGAAGAAAAAATAGGTAATGATTATATTTACGAACAAACAGGAGTAAATATTGACCCTTATTTTACTCTGCCAAAATTAATGTGGTTTAGAGATAATAAAAGTGAAAAATATGAAAAAATGTATAAATTTTTACCGGTAGATAGTTTAATAATCAACTATCTGACTGGTGAATTTGTCATGGACTGGACTCAGGCTTCTAGAACTATGTTATTTGATTTAGATAATTTTAAATGGGATTATGAACTTGCTGAAAAAATGGAAATTGACCCTGCTAAATTACCGGAAACTATTGAACCAGGTGAAATAGCCGGTAACTTAAAAAATGATATAGCTGAAAAGCTAGGTTTGCCTGAAGATATTCCTGTAATTGCAGCCGGTGGTGACCAACAATGTGCAGCTGTTGGCCTGGGAATAATTAAATCAGATTTAGTAGAGGCAAATACAGGTACTGGCTCATTTGTGTTAGCCCACTCTGATCAGGCAGTGAGAGATGATAAAAAACGTGTAATTTGCAGTGCTTCAGCTGTAGCTGGTAAATGGGTTATGGAAGCTGGTATCTTTACAACTGGTTCAGTTTACCGCTGGTTTAGAGATAATTTTGGAGGAGTAGAGATTGATACAGGTAAAAAGCTGGGGATGGATCCTTATGAAATCATGAATGCTGAAGCTAAAGAAGCACCAGCTGGCTCTAATGGCCTGTTATTAATACCGCATTTTGCAGCTTCAGGTGCTCCTTACTGGAATCCAGAAGCTAATGGAGTTCTCTATGGTCTGGCTCTCGGTCATGATCGTACAGATGTAGTTCGTTCTTTTTTAGAAGGGATTGCTTTAGAGATAAATAAAAATATTGAAATTATTGAAGAGTTAATAGGTGATCCTCAGGAAGTAAGAGTTAGTGGAGGAGCTACAAAATCACCTTTATTTAATCAAATACAGGCTGATGTTTATAATAAACCTGTAATTAAAACTAATTATAAGGAATCATCTGCTTTAGGAGCAGCTATCCTGGCCGCTAAAGCTGTTGGAATTTATAGTGATCTTGATTTAGCAGTTGATAATATGGTTAGATTGGATAGCAGTAGTCGAAAACTTCCTAGAGAAAAAGAAAATAAGATTTATAATAAAGTGCAAAAACTTCATGGTGATATTTATAAAGCTTTAAATAAGAATAATATCTATAAAAAAAGTACTGAAATTAATGATTATATTGCTGATGTCAAAAAATAAAATATTTTCAGGAGACTTGAAGGAATTTTTAGAATAATATATAATAAAACTAATAGGGCGGAGATAATTTAGCTAAAAAGCAATAGTTCAGAAAAAAAGTTACGATAGGAAATTTTCTACAATAATTATCTAAAAAGGGGATGATTATGAAAAGAGTTGATTATGATAAGTATTTAGAAGAAGTTTATGATTCTTTTGACAATGGTGGAGCTTTTTTGACAGTTAAAAATGAAAATGAGTTAAATACGATGACTATTGGCTGGGGAACTGTTGGTATAATCTGGAGAGTTCCAATGATGCTGGTATTAGTAAGGGAAAGCAGACATACTTTTCAGTTAATCAATAATACTGATGAATTTACTGTTAGTATTCCTTTTGGAAATAAGATGAAAGATGAATTACTATTTTGTGGTACCAAATCAGGAAAAAATTATGATAAATTTAAAGAATGTGAATTAGAAACCATTAATGATAATACTCTGGATACTCCCTTAATTAAAGGCTGTGATCTACATTATGAATGTACAATAGAGTACAGTCAGCCTATGGATTCTGAAAGAGTTAATTCTAAAGTGTTAAAAGATTGTTATCCTGAGAATGACCTTCATACTATGTATTTTGGTAAAATAAAAAATTGTTTTAAAGAGTAGATATTAATTACTTCAATATATAATTTATATTTATTTCCTTAGCATTATTAATGTGCTAATAGGAAAAAAAGTCTGAATTTTCAAGGAGGTGATAAAATTCATCAATATTAGAAAACTTATCTGAGAGAATATGTTTTATTAAGAGGAGATTTTTAGTGTGAGAATTTAGAAACGAGAATAACTAAAAATTATTAGGAGGGAATTCAATGTTATTATTACATGTTGCTATTGCGGTTTTAATTATATTATTTTTAATAATGAAGTTAGAGTTAAATCCTGCCATGTCTCTAATTATTGCTTCTATCTATTATGGACTGGCAACAGGATTAGGATTTGAATTAACAGTCAGCACTATTAGTTCTGGTTTTGGAAACATGATGGCCGGTATAGGTCTTTCCATTGGATTTGGAGTTATGTTAGGTCAACTCCTTGCTGCATCCGGTGGAATTCATGCTATAGCTAATAAGTTGTTAGATATGTTTGGGGAAGAAAATGCAGCAGCAGCTACTGCTGGAACAGGTTTTATTGGATCTATTCCTGTTTTTTATGATGTTGTATATGTAATTATTATTCCAATTGCAAGAGGAATGTCTAATTTAACAGGTAAGACTATAGCATTATTTGTTGGTGCTCTTACAGCAGGTGCTCTTGGTACTCACATGTTAGTACCACCTACACCAGGACCACTTGCCTTATCTGAAATGCTTGGAATTGATTTAGGATTAATGATTATTGCAGGTGCTATTGTTGGTATTATTTTAGTTTCTGCATCAATGTATGTTTATAAAAAGTTCTTC
Organism: Bacillota bacterium; assembly: GCA_051744805.1. GTDB lineage: Bacteria > Bacillota > Halanaerobiia > Halanaerobiales > DATFIM01 > DATFIM01. The sequence continues at coordinate 6,637 of JBNJDK010000055.1, read as the reverse complement.
CTAGATAGAGGATTTTTTAAACCTGAAGAAGATATTGATCATGAAGCAGTAGAAGAAATGGAAGAAACTGATATGCAGTCTGATACTTTACCAAGTTTTGGTGCTTCCATGTTTCCAATTTTATTACCTGTAATTTTAATCCTTATAGGTACTGTTACTGATGTTGCTATGGATACTGTACCAGCTTTTGTAACTTTCCTATCTGATAAGGTAATTGCTCTATTAATAGGTGCTTTAGCAGCTTATGTTGTTGCTTCTGCTCATTTAGAAAAAGAACAGGTAAATAAGGCACTTTCAAAAGCTATGTCTGCATCCGGTCTTGTTTTATTGATTACAGGTGCAGGTGGTAGTTTTGCTGCAATTTTAAATGAATCAGGTGTTGCTGGAGTAATTGAAGGTATTGTAGAAGGTTATTCAATCAACATTGTTCTACTTGCCTGGTTAACTGCCTTTATCCTACGTATTGCTCAGGGTTCAGGTACAGTTGCTATGTTAACAACTGGTGGACTTATGGCTCCTGTACTTAGTAGTGGAAATGTTGAAGCAAGTGCTCTCTGGGTTGCAATTGCAATCGGTACTGGTGGACTTTGTTTAGGTCATGTTAATGATAGTGGATTCTGGGTTACAACCAAACTTTCTGGACTAACAACCAGAGGTGGTCTTAAGACCTATACCGTAATGACAGGTATAATGGGTATTTTAGGACTGGTAATAGCCCTCTTAGGTTCAATGATAATTCCTATCTAAAGATAAATATAAAAAAGGAAAGGGGCTATAAAAAGCCCTTTTCCTAATCTATTAATCAGGAATGCCATTTTGAGATGTTATTTTGAGTAATACTTAATAAATTAAATTGTTAAGTATTATTAAAAATATTATTTATAGGAGGAATAATAAAATGGAATATAAAACAGTAGGTAGAACTGGAGTAAAGGTATCACAGCTTTGTATGGGAACTATGTCTTTTGGTGATATTGCTGACAAACAGACTTCTTTTGATATGTACACTCGCTGTCGTGAGGAAGGAATTAACTTTTTTGATACAGCAGATTTATATGCTGATGGTAGATCTGAGGAAATTTTGGGAGAATGTATTAGTGGACATCGAGAGGAAATTGTTTTAACTTCTAAAGTATATAATCCAACAAGTGAAGATATTAATGCCCGTGGTCTTTCTCGCAAACATATTATGCAGGCAGTTGAAGATAGCCTGGAAAGACTTGATACAGATTATCTCGATTTTTATTTTTTCCATCAATTTGATTCAAAAACTCATATTGAAGAAAGCCTTAAGGCTATGGATGATCTGGTAAGACAGGGTAAAATTCTATATCCAGCTGCAAGTAACTGGGCAGCCTGGCAGATTGAAAAAGCTTTAGGAATTTCAGCCAAAAAAGAACTTGCGCGTTTTGAACTTATTCAGCCAATGTATAACTTAGTTAAAAGACAGGCAGAAGTGGAAATTTTACCAATGGCTCAGGAAGAAAATTTAGGTGTAATAACCTATAGTCCCCTTGGTGCTGGACTTTTAACTGGAAAATACAATAAAGGGAATAGACCGGAAAAAGGTAGAATAGTAGAAAATGATATGTATACAAAAAGATATGGAGAAGATATTTATTTTGATATAGCTGAAGAATTTACTGAATATGCAAAAAAACAGGGTGTTGAGCCTGCTACTTTAGCAGTAGCCTGGGTTAAGTCACATCCAGCAATTACAGCTCCTATTATTGGTGCTCGTAATGTAGATCAACTGGAAGATTCACTTGCTGCTTTAGATTTTGAAATGAGTGAAAAAATGCGTCAGGAAATTGCTAATATTTCTATTACACCGGCTCCTGCTCATGATAGACTGGAAGAAATTAAGTAAAATAGATAATAATAATTTCGATATAATTATAAGGGGGAAAATCTATGCGTAGTGATAAAGTAAAAAAAGGTGCTGACAGAGCACCACACAGAAGTTTGTTTAAAGCTTCTGGATATTCTGATGAAGAACTTTCCAAACCTTTAGTAGGTATTGTCAATTCATATAATGAAATTATTCCCGGACATATTCATTTGAACCGGATTGTGGATGGAGTTAAAAAAGGAGTTTATGCTAATGGTGGGACTCCTATGGAATTCCCTACAATTGGAATCTGTGATGGAATAGCTATGAATCACAAGGGAATGTTATATTCACTTCCAAGTAGAGAACTTATTGCTGATACAGTAGAAGCAATGACTATGGCCCATGGTTTTGATGCTCTGGTAATGGTTCCTAACTGTGATAAAATAGTACCTGGGATGTTAATAGCTGCTGCCAGACTTGATATACCTGCAATTGTAGTAGGTGGAGGTCCAATGATGGCCGGTAAATGGAAAGGCCAGAAAAGAGACCTTAAAGATGTCTTTGAAGCAGTTGGTCAGTTTAAAGTAGATGAAATAAATGAAGAAGAATTAAAAGAAATAGAAGATTATTCCTGTCCGGGCTGTGGCTCCTGTGCCGGTATGTTTACTGCAAATACAATGAGCTGTATGACTGAAGCTCTGGGTATGGGACTTCCTGGTAATGGAACTATTCCAGCTGTAATGGCAGAAAGAACCAGACTTGCTAAAAGTGCAGGAAAAGAAATAATGAATCTTATAGAAAAAGATATAAAACCCAGTGATATTTTAACAAAAGAGGCTTTTGAAAATGCTATTTCAGTTGACCTTGCTCTTGGTGGTTCTACTAATTCAGTACTTCACCTACCAGCTATAGCTCATGAAGCAGGGGTTGATTTTGAGATAGATAAATTTGATGAAATTGGTAGAAATGTACCACACCTTTGTGATATGAGTCCTGGTGGTAAACATTATATGGAAGACCTTTATTATGCTGGTGGTGTACAGGCAGTTATTAAACGTCTTGCAGATAAAAATCTAATTAATGAAGATAGCTTAACAGTAACTGAAAAAACTGTTGGAGAAAATATAAAAGATGTGAAAGTGCTTGATAGTAATGTGATTAGTCCTTTTGATGATCCCTATCATGAAGAAGGTGGACTTGCTATTCTTCGTGGTAATATTGCTCCTGATGGCTGTGTGGTAAAACAGGCAGCAGTAGCTGATGAAATGTTAACTCATACCGGTCCGGCCCGGGTATTTAATAGTGAGGAAGAATCAGTTGCAGCAATGTATAATGGAGAAATAAAATCTGGTGATATAGTAGTTATCAGGTATGAAGGTCCTAAAGGTGGTCCGGGGATGAGAGAAATGTTAAGTCCTACTTCAGTTATTGCTGGAATTGGACTGGATAAAGAGGTAGCTTTAATTACTGATGGTAGATTTTCTGGTGCTTCTCGTGGAGCTTCTATTGGTCATATTTCACCTGAAGCTATGGAAGGTGGCCCTATTGCAGCTATTGAAGAGGGAGATACAATAGAAATAAACATACCTGAAAGAACAATAAACTTAAAAGTAAGTGAGGAAGAAATAGAAAAGAGAATGAATAATTTGGAAAAAATTGAACCAAAAGTAAAAGAAGGATATCTGGCAAGATATTCACAATTTGTTACTTCTGGTGATAAAGGAGCAGTCTATAAGAAATAAAATGATGGTGAGGTGATTTTAATGCCAGAAATAATTATAATTGCAGATGATCTAACAGGTGCTAATGCTACTGGAGTATTATTTTCCGAAAAGGGATTTGAAACTGGATCATTTCTCTATGATACACTAAATTCCCTTGATAGTTATCAAAATTTTGATGTAGCTTCAATTAGTACTGAAAGTAGATCAATTGCAAAAGAAAAAGCGTATGAGAGAGTAAATAAAATTGCAAAAGATTTTGCTAAAAACAAACCAAAATTAATTGCAAATCGGATAGATAGTACTTTACGAGGTAATATTGGTTCAGAAATGGATGGTATTTTAGATGCTTTACCTGATGATTATATGGCAATGGTTGTCCCGGTTTTTCCTTCATCAGGAAGAATTACTGTAGGAGGGTATATGGTAGTTAATTCTATACCATTAGAAAGAACAGGGGTTGCTAATGATCCTAAAACCCCTGTAAATACTTCTTTTGTTCCAGATATAATTAAAAATCAGAGCAAATATCCTTTAGGAACTGTTTCCTATAAAAGTGTTCTGACAGGTAAAGATGCTATTAAAGAAGCAATTTTTGCCGAAAAAGAAAAAGGGAATAAAATTTTAGTTTTTGATGCAGTTGAAGAAAAAGATATTGATTTGATAGCTGAAGCTGTTGCTGAAACTAAAATTCCGGTAATTTCTTCTGATCCAGGCCCTTTTACTATGGCCCTTGGTGAAAGACTGATGGAAAGAAGACAGGGTTCAGATAAAAAGGTTTTAATGGCTGTTGGTAGTGCAACAGAATTGACTAGAAAACAGGTAGATTATATTGAAAGAGAAAAAGATGCCTATTTTACAAAAGTTGATGTCAAAAAGCTTCTGATCCCTGAAAAAAGAGAAAAAGAAATAAAAAAATGCAGTAATGATATAAAAGAAAATATCAAAAAACATCAGTTCCTGGGTGTTACAACAGCCAGGTCCAGTGATGATATTATTGATATTAATGATTTAACTAAAGAATTAGATTTGTTAAAAGATGAAATATATAGTAAAATATCAATAGGAGTTGCAAAGATAATCAGGCAGGTACTTGAAGATAGTGCAGATGTAGAAGGCTTATTTGTAACTGGTGGAGATACTACCCTTTCTGTAGTAAAAGAATTAAAAGCTTCTGGAATGAAAGTTAAGGAAGAAATTTTACCACTTGCTGTTTATGGAAAATTAGTTGGTGGGGAATATGATGATTTAACTATAGTTACCAAAGGTGGCCTTATTGGTGATTCCAGCGCTATTAATACCTGTGTAGAGAAAATTATATAAATAGAGGTGATTTTAATTTGAAAAAACAAAAAATAGGTTTAACTATGGGAGACCCTGCAGGAATCGGTCCGGAAATAATAGTTAAAGCATTGGATAAAAAAGAAATTCGGGATTTAGGAGATTTAGTAGTATTTGGAGATAAAAAGGTACTTGAGGATGCTGCCAGCTTCTCTGAAGTTAATAGAGAAATTAATGTTTTAAATGAAGATTTAAGTAATTATGAAAAGGGAAAGATCAATGTCTATGATCAGGATAATGTAGATTTAGAAAATCTGGAAATGGGAAAAATTCAGGCCAGTGCCGGTCAGGCTTCTTTTGAATATATAAAAAAAGCTACTGAAATGGCTTTAGATAGAAAAATTGATGCAGTTTCTACTGCTCCAATTAATAAAGAAGCTCTAAAAGCTGCTGATGTTGGATATATCGGACATACAGAAATGTTGGGAGATTTAACTGATACAGATTATCCTTTAACTATGTTTCAGGTTCACTCTTTAAGGGTGTTTTTCCTTACAAGACATATGTCTTTAATAGATGCCTGTAAATCAATCACAGAGGAAGTAATATATAAAGGAATCGAAGAAAGTGCTGCAGCCTTAGAAAATTTAGGTGAAGAAAATCCTAAAATGGCAGTTGCTGCTTTAAATCCTCATGCAGGAGAACATGGTTTGTTTGGTAATGAAGAAGTTGAAGAAATTGTTCCTGCTATAAAAAGAGCTCAAAAAGAAGGTTATAATGTTGTAGGTCCTGTACCGGCTGATAGTGTATTTCACTTTGGTTTGAAGGGAAAATATGATGCTGTACTTTCTCTTTATCATGATCAGGGTCATATAGCAACTAAGATGGTTGATTTTGAAAAGACAATTTCAATAACAAATAATCTTCCATTTTTGAGAACATCTGTTGACCATGGTACTGCTTTTGATATTGCCGGTCAAAATAAAGCAAGTTCAGTAAGTATGGAAGAAGGAATAAGACTGGCATTCCAGTATGCCCCTTATTTCAATAATTAAGATTATGGTTTAAGCAAAAGTTAAAAATAAAGAATTTATTAGAAACAGGCCGGCTATTATATGCCTGCCTGTTTTTTGATTAATACTGTTTTTAGTTAGTGTTAAATAAATATAGTGGAGGTGTAATCATTGAATATACTTATTGCCCCAGATTCTTTTAAAGAAAGTTTGACTTCGATAGAAGTTACTGATTATCTATCAGAAGGTTTTAAAAAAGCTAAGCAGGATTTTGAGATAACAAAATTGCCCTTAGCTGATGGAGGAGAAGGAACTGTCAAGTCCTTAGTTGCAGCTACTGATGGTGAGATTAAGAAAAAAGAAGTTACTGATCCCCTGGGAAATAAAGTAGAAGCTATTTATGGTATCTTAGGTGATAAAAAGACTGGAGTTATTGAAATGGCAACTGCTTCAGGACTACCTTTAGTTCCCAGAGATAAAAGGAATCCTGCCAGAACGACTACTTATGGAACTGGAGAGTTAATTAAAGCTGCTCTTGATCAGGGCTGTACTAAACTTATTATTGGAATAGGTGGAAGTGCTACCAATGATTGTGGAGTGGGAATGGCTCAGGCCCTTGGAGGTAAGTTTTTAGATGAAGAGGTTAAACAGATTGGCTATGGTGGCAGGTATTTAAAAGATATAGAAAAGATTGATCTTTCTCAACTTGATTCCAGAATTGCTGAAACTGAAATAGAAGTTGCCTGTGATGTAGATAATCCTTTATATGGCAAAAATGGAGCAGCTTA
>JBNJDK010000054.1:0-12781 GCA_051744805.1 Bacillota bacterium | reverse complement strand
TTATTTTTTTCCCTTGACAGATAATAATATTATGCTATAATATATAAGTGCAACGCCGAGGTGGCGGAACTGGCAGACGCGCAGCGTTGAGGGCGCTGTGGGTATTTTGCCTGTGCGGGTTCGAATCCCGCCCTCGGCACCATTTTTTTATGAAAAATATCAAGTGATATTAACAAATGAATATATAAATTAATATGGAAGTATTAGCTTCCTCTTTCTATTTTTTTCGACAAATAATTTGATTAATCTTATAAAAAACTATATAATGATAGATAAAGTTATAAAGAAAAATAAATAACATATAATAAATAAAAAAACAAAAATGAGGAGTGAAAAAACTGGAAGCTCGCACCCATACTTTATTAGCAAAAAAAATCTACAATTTTTTTAAAAAAAGAAATGTTAATTTATCTAAATTTTGGCTGACAATAGGAAGTGTTAAACCAGATTTTACAAATGATGATATTAACCATTATAAAGATGAAAGTATATATTTATTTTATGAAAAATTTTCTGAATTAAAAAATATTGATCCAGAAAAGGAAATGAAAACATTTTCTTTAAAACTTGGAGAGATTTTTCATTACACTGCAGATTTTTTCTGTCATGCTCATAATAATCAGAAAATGGAAGATAATTATTTACATCATTTTAAATATGAATGGCAACTTAATAAATTTGCCTATAATACAAAAAATGACATATTTAAGGTAAAACAATTTGATCCATATATTTATCATTTAACATTAAAAGAATTAATGAACTATAAACATGAAGAATATCTAAATAAAAAATCTTCTTTCAAAAATGATATTCTTTATTCTTTTCAATTTAGTATATTTTTAACTAATAAATTACTCGCAAATACTCAACTTCAAAGTATGAAAAATACTAAACTTAATTTAAATATTGCCAAATAAAAATAATAAATTCATTAAAAAACCTCGACCTAATGGTCGAGGTTTGTTTAGTCCAGGTTATAAAACTTTTTATAGTTTATTAACGTTTTCTGCTTGTGGTCCACGATCGCCTTCAACAATTTCAAATTCTACTTCTTCGCCATCTTCAAGTGACTTAAAACCGTCATCTTGAATTGCAGAAAAATGTACAAAAACGTCGTCTCCATCTTCTCTTTCAATAAAACCATAACCTTTTTTACTGTCAAACCATTTAACTTTTCCTGTGTAAATCATTTAAAAAATTCCTCCTAATTTTTAATAAAGTGAGCTCGTTTCAATTTTTTTTTGCTCACCACAATAAGTATATAGTAAAAGTGACCGTAAGTCAAGTAATATTAATCAATTACTTCTTAAATAATTAAGAGGATTGGCAGGTCTACCATTTACTTGTACTTCAAAATGCAAATGTGGACCAGTTGAATTTCCGGTATTGCCAGATCTAGCAATAATTTCACCTCTATGAACATATTCTCCATTATTAACTAGTATTTTTGAATTGTGAGCATATAAAGTTTTCAATCCTTTTTGATGTTGAATTATTACTAACAAACCATATCCTGAGCTCCAACCACTATAAATAATTCTGCCGCCTCCAGCTGCTTTTATTCCAGTTCCAGGATTAACAGCATAATCAATACCTTCATGCATTCTACCCCACCTTTGACCATAATGCGAAGAAATACGAGCATTTACAGGTGGTATAAACATTTGATCCAATCTATCCTGATAACTAAATTCAGGAGAAACTCCAGGTAATAATAAAGTTTTTCCAGTTTGAATTTTTTCAGGATTTTTTATACCATTATTATTAATAATTTTTTCTTTAGTAATATCAAATTTTTTTGCTATAGAACTTAGATTTTCGCCAGGAGAAATATTATACAATATTCCTTTAACTGGTAAAATCATTATTTCTTCACCTGGTTTAATCCTATTCATATTGCTTATATCATTAGCTCCTATTAAAGTGTCTATATTAATATCATATTTATGGGCTATACTCCAGAGCGTTTCTCCCTTTTTAACTTCATGAGTTTTTATATTTTTTAATAAATTATTTTTTTCAATAATCTCATTTTTAATTCTTCCGATATTAAACAAATTTTTATTTTCAGCTATCACAAAATTTTCACTTGAATTAGTCGCTAGAAATTGATTATTATCTTCTGCTGTTAATTTTTGATATTCAAATCCCAAATCATTACTTTCAACTTCATTTGTCAATTCAATATTTGCAATCATTTTATGATTTGCTTTTTCATTAGAATTAGAATTAGAAACAAAAGAAATGATTGTAATTAAAATAAAGATTGGGATTAATATATAAATTAACTTCACAGATTTACTCATTATTATTTTCATCTCCCATATTGTAAAAATTAAAGATATTAAATACATCTGTAATTATATCATTAATTTTACGCTTTTGTAAACAAAAAAATTTTTTATTCTCAATTTTGAACTTAATACCCAAAACTTATTTTGATTTTTCTGAAATTCATGTTTAAATATGTTATAATTAAAAAAATAATTAAAAGAGGAGGTAATGATAATAAAGTTAATTAAAAGAAAAAATAAATTAATTAATTCTATATTCATAGTTTCGGCTTATTTATTAATTGTTCTTGGAATTTTGCTTTTTATTCCTTTTTCATTATCATTATTTTTACAAGAAATTCCTAAAATTCAATATGCATTTTTAATCCCTGGTTTAATTTCTTTAAGCATAGGTTTATTAATAAAATTAATTTTCAGAAATATAAAATTAAAATTAAATGTTATTTCAAGTATGGTTTCAGTAACATTTGCCTGGATCCTATCTTCATTTGTAGGATCAATTCCCTTTAAATTAGGATTAGAAAAAAGCTATCTAGATTCATTTTTTGAATCTGTAAGTGGTTTTACTACTACTGGAATTACTGTTTTTCAAAATCTTGAACAAATGCCATTATCTATTATTTTCTGGAGAAGTATGATTCAATGGTTAGGGGGACTCGGAATATTAACATTTTTCTTACTTATAACCTTTAGAAGTGAAGGCAATCACTGGCAGTTATTTTCAGCTGAAAGCCATAAAATAAATACTACTCGACCTGTCCCCAATGTTTATAAAACAATAAGTATTTTATGGGGTATATATATATTATTTACTTTTATTCAAATTATCTTATTAATTATTTTTAAAATGCCTTTTTTTGAAGCTGTTATTCACAGTTTTACAACCCTATCTACTGGAGGATTTTCCAATTATGATGCAAGTATTGGTCATTATGAAATAACAGGTCATCCTTACTATAGACAAATAGAATATATAATAATAATATTTATGACTCTAGGTGGAATAAATTTTATCGTTCACTACCAAGCTTTAAAAGGAAATCTAAAAAAATATATTGATAATATTGAAATGAAATACTTCTGGCAGATTATAATTTATGTGACAACAATAATTTTCATAGGAAAAACCGTTTTAGACACACAGACTATGCTTGATTTAGAAGAAAATTTAAGGAAAATATTGTTCCAGGTTGTATCAGTAATGACAACTACAGGTTTTGGTACAGAAAACATTGGTGGAGCTTTTTTTCCAGCTGTAGCTAAACAATTATTTTTACTTTTAATGCTTATTGGTGGTTGTGTAGGTTCAACTTCTGGAGGTATAAAGGTAATAAGGGTTGCAATTTTAAACAAATTATTTATTAGAGAAATAAAAAAAATATATTTACCTAAACATGCTGTCATTCCTGTAACTATGGATAAACAAATAGTGGAAATAGAGGAAATATTAAAAATAGCAGCTCTGGTTTTTGCCTGGCTTTTTTTAATTCTTATTGGTTCAACTATAACAGCAATGTTTTCTGACTTATCTGCTTTTCAATCAATTTCAGGAATGTTATCAGCTGTCGGGAATATTGGTCCCTTTTATTTTTCAGTTGATAAAATGGCATCCCTTTCACCAGTAATAAAAATCACTTATATTATTGGTATGTTAGCTGGAAGACTTGAAATTTTACCAGTATTTTTAATCTTTTTTCGAAATGCCTGGAAATATAACTAAAATTAGGGAGGAATAATTATGTACATAATTATTGCAGGTGGAGGTATAGTAGGTAGAAATCTCACAAAATTATTAGTCAAAGATCATGATGTGGTAGTTATTGACAAAGATAAAAGAATATGCGAAAGATTATATTCAGAATATGGAGTTTTAACTATTAATGGTGATGCAACAAAAATTGAAACTTTAAAAGAAGCAGGTATTGATCGTTGTGATATAGGAGTAGCTGCCATGCAATTCGACTCAGATAATTTGGTTTTTGCTCTAATGGCAAATAATTATGGTGCAAACAAAATTCTTACAAGAATGAGAGAACCTGAATATGAAAGCGCCTATGAACTAGCTGGAGTAACAAAAATCGGTTCTGCTATTGATATTATGGTGAACGAATTTTACATAGAAATTGAGGAACCCGAAATAAGACGGGTTGCCTCAATAAGCAATGGAAAAGCTGAAATATCTATCATTACAATTCCTGAAAATTCTAAAATAGTTGGTGAAACAATATCTGATATAGTTCAAAATCAAAATTTTCCGGATGACTGTATTATAGCTGGAATTTTTGACAAAAAAGAAGATGAATTAATAATCCCAAGAGGAAATCAAAAAATATTCGCAAAAAATCAGGTTTTTTTAGTTGCATCAGAAGAAAATATTATTCAAGCTGCTTCATTTTTGAAAAGCTAACTTTTATTTTAAAAAATTATCAACTATTGCAAGCAAATCCTCCAACCTATCTATAAAAGGAGAATGTCCAGTATTTTTTATGATTTTCAACTCAGCATTTTCTCCTATTCCATTTACGATTTCTTCTTCCATTTCTCTAGTTACAACTTCATCATGGTCCCCATATACAACAAGGGTGGGGACTTCTATTTCATCTACCTCACCTGTTCCTTCTATTAAACCATTATGTTCATGTGATATATTAAAATAACTTAAGGCAAAATTTATATCAACTAAATTTCTTTGCTTAAGCATTTCGTCTATATAAGCTTCATAACGATCGCTTTCAGGAGTATGAGTTGTAAATTTAGATCTTTCACAAACTTTTTTCATAGTCCATCTAGCAATTTTATTTAAGATAAATTTATCTTTCCACTTATAAGCTTTTAATGCAGGTTTAACAACTTCTTTTATTTCTTCACGAGAAGCTAAGTATTCTCCTTCTTTATAAATTGGAAAACCTTTGATACTTGAACTTTCTAGCAAAATAAGTTTTTGAACATATTCCTGATAATTTATTATAAAACGCATTGAAACTGCTCCACCAGCCCCCCAACCTATTAAATTAAATTCTTTTAATCCTAATTTATCACAAAATAATTTTAAATCTTCTGCAAAATCTTCAATTCTATCAATTTTTTCATTATAAGAAGATTCTCCAAATCCCCTAAGGTCAGGAGCATATAGAGTATACTTTTTAGCTGAAATATTTTCCATAAATAAATCCCAATCTTTAGAAGAACTAGTATTTCCGTGAACAAGCAAAAGAACTTTATTACCTTCACCTGCCTTCCGATAAGCGAGTGTTTCACCATTATTTAATTTTATTTTATCAAATTTTATCGCATTACTCATAATTACATCTCCTCATATTATATAATTAATTACTTCCATAATATTATTATTAAAAAAATATTGCTATATTCCTTCCTGATTAAGAATTTTTTTTGAATTATAAATTAAAAAATATTTTTAACATAAAATCCATCTTCTCTATTTTTATTTATTATACATAAAAATAAGCCCTTATCATAAAATATGATAAATGATAAGAGCTTATTATACTATATTAATTATACATATTTTTAATAACGATAAATGGCTGCAATTTCATCTTTAGTAGGCATTTCTTCTTTATCTAAAATATATACTTCTCCACCATTAATTATTGTCTGAATAGCTGCTTCATTGTATAAAGCAATACTTTTTTTATTTTCATTAATTTTTACCTCTTCTTTTTCGCGGTCAAAAAAACCTCTTTTTTCACTACTACTTTGAATAAATAATGAATCTATTTTACCATAAAAAGAATTCTTTAAAATATCTTTAATATTAGTTTCTATTTTATCACTACCAATTAAATTTTTATATTTATTTATAGCTTCTATTTTATAATTTTCAATATGAGGTTTTACAACTTCCCAGGCCTTATTCAAAATCTTTCCCTTACTTATCTTATCAGGGCTTCCTTTTATAAATTCATCTAATAAATTATTAAAACTATTTGCCTTTTTATAGAGTGGGAAAACTTCTTCAACACACATTACCACTAAGGGATCTTTTCTATTATGAAGGTAGTCATATACAGCTTCATCTATTTCCCGTAAATAACGCATAAAATCCTCTTTATTATCTTCATCAGTAACACCCTGTCCATGATAAATTGCAGAACCATTTCCAGAATTAGAATGATACTGAATTGTCTTTTCTGGATCATCATATTTTAAAGTATCTTCAATACTATCAGGAGAATCTTTAAGCTCAATTTCTTGCAAATCCTCTTTTGTGCTTTCAAAAAATCTATTACTATTTTTACTTAAAGTTAATATATAAAATTTTCTATCTTCAAAAAGTTCAGGTAAAAGCTGTTTTATTACATAATTCTTTTCAACATCAACCTCTTCTTTGAAATTAATAGGCAAACGATAATAATTTAATTCATTTCCAGAAAGATAGACAGCCAATCCAAGACTTTGATTCAACCAAAAACCTCTACCACTTAATAGCTCATTAAGAGGTTTTAAAAATTCATCAAGTTCACTATTACTATAATCCCAATCTTTTTTTAATTTCTCACTCGCCTTTTTTATTAAATTTTTCATTCTAATTTTCATCTTATTAACATCATTACCAGCCTTCCGACTTGTTGGCATATATAAACTAACACAGGGCCCTTCATTACCACTAATCAATTCTTCAATATCACTTTTTAAAATTTTATCCACATTGTTCCCCCCTGTTTAAATTTACCGAAAACTAGTTAATAGCCAATTCTTGATTTCATAATAACAACTGGTTTAAAATATTTCAAACTTTCTTACTATAATTATAATTCTCTAAAATATACTTATATCCTTCTTAATTTTCCCTCAATTTCATAGCTTTTTTAGGATAATCAGTTATAATACCATCTACATTAAGGTCTATTAAATTTTGGATTTGTTCTTTGGTATTAGCACCAAAAACAAAAACTTCAAAATCATTTTCATGACAGTTATTTATCAATTTCTTATCAACTAAAGAATAATAAGGGTGTATAGTTTTTACATTTAATTTTTTGGCATATTCCCATGGTTCAAATAAATTAGCCATATAGAGTATTCCGGATTTAATTTGGGGAGCTATTTTTTGTATTTTTTTTATACTATAATGATTGAATGATGATAAAACAACTTTTTCTTCTAAATGTAAATTTTGAATTATTTCGATTACTCGGTTCTCAATATTAGGATAATTTATCCCAGAATTCTTTATTTCAATATTTATTAATTTGCAATTTTTTAATTCCAATAATACTTCATTTAAACTTGGAATTTTAACTGAATCAAAAAAATTATCTTTTAAATAATATTTTATTAAATCTTCAAATTTATAATCTTTTATATACCCCTGACCTTCAGTTAACCGATCAATAGTTTCATCATGAATAACAACAACTTGATTATCAGAAGTTAAATGAATATCAAGTTCAACCCCATCAACTCCAATTTCTACTGCCTTTTTAAATGCCAAAATAGAATTTTCAATTGCTAATTTAGGTGCACCGCGATGTCCCAAAATATAAGGTTTCATTTTTAATATTCTTCTACTATCTTATTATACTTGAATCTAGTTTCTCTTGGATCCAATTCTTTATTATCATCAAAATATCCCATTGAAATCATCATAGTAATTTCATAATTATCCTCTATATCATATAATTTTCTTGTTTTAGATTGATCAAAACCAATCATAGGGTGAGAATCCACACCATAATATTTTGCAGAATACATTATACTCATTGCCAAAAGCGAACTATTGCGAATTGCATAAGAAATTTTTCTTCCTTCTGTATTATATAACTTATTATTATTGTATGAAATAACCTTTTCTATTTTTTCTTCATTTATTTTTTTTAAACGTAGTTTTTCTTCCCAAATATCTCTATCTCTTGCATAACCATCTTTGTCTCCTAAAATAATTAAAGTAACTGGTGCTTTTAAAACCTTTTTTTGATTACAGGCTTCTTCATAAAGTTCTTTTCTTTTGTCTTTTGACTTTACAGCAATTATTTTCCATGGTTGAGTATTAAAACTGGATGGAGCCAAAACTGCTAAATTAATAATTTTTTCTAATTTTTTATCATCTAAATCTTTTTCAGGGTCAAAAAAATTAACAGAGCGTCTCTTTTCTGCCAGTTCTTTAAAAGAAAGTTTTTCATTCATGTTAACCCTCCTATTTCTTAATTAATAATTATTACTATCATTATATTAATTAAATATATTTTTGTCAAAATATTTCTACATTATAATATTTCTATTAATTTTGCAATAATAAAAGAAAAGGCATAAGATAAATTAATTAACAAAAAGTTTTTAACTGACAAAACAAAAGTTTCGTTCTTTTTTTGTTTTTTATAAAATTTATTTATATTATTTTTAACAGGTATATAACTTATTAATACTAAAAGACTAAATATAGGAAGAATATCTAAAATAACCAGGACTGTTATATTAATATAAATGAAATAATATAATAATTTAAATATAGATAATGCTTTATCAACTCCAATGTGAATAACTAAAGTAAATCTTTTATTTTCTAGATCATCTTCTACATCACAAATATTATTTGCTAACATTATATTAGCAATCCCATTAACTGCTGGTAATGAAATGAAAAATATTTTTATAATTTCTTTATAATTAAAAATAATATTTATCATTTCATTTCTTAAGAAAATATTCACTATTTCAGTTGAAAAAATATGAATATATGATGCCAGAAAAATTATAATAAATCCCATAAAAAATCCTGAAAATATTTCTCCAAGTGGCATTCTAGAAATAGGTATAGGTCCAAAAGAATATAGAATCCCAACTATAAAAGAAATTATTCCTAAAATCAAAACTGTAGAATCCGTATTTAAATAAAGCATAAATCCTGTAATAGAGGCAATACTGAATAATATAATAATAATTTTTATAACAGTAGATTCCTCTAAACCATAACTTACAATTGCATTATGCTTTTCATAATTATAACCATGCTGCTTTTCTGCATCTTTATAATCTATATAATTATTTATGGTAGTAGCTACCATATCAAAACATAAAAGTGAAATAAACATTAATATAAAATTTTTAATATCAAATTTATTGTAATGGTATATAGTAAATAAACTACCTGTAAAAAAAGGAACCATACTGGCTACTTTAGTTTGTATTTCAACTAATTTAAAAAAACTTTTGCTATTCACTTTACCAACTCCAAAATTAATTAGTTATTTTTGATTTTAAAAGTGTTAATATAATTTTATACTTTAAATCATCACTTACTGTTTTAGCTAATAACTTATTATTAAAAACAAAATTTGGAATATATTTATAATTATCTAAAACTTTTTTATCTATATCTTCATTTATTTTTTTTATTATATTTTCTAAATTGTAGACTTGATATCTGTCTATTTGTAATTCACATGCTAATATTTCTAACATTGCTGCTATAACATCCTTATAGTTTTGATTTTTATCAATATTTAACATTTCAGCAATATAAGGAATTAATTTTTCAAATAATAACCTCTTAGGTGGCATATTATCAATTTTGAAAATTTTCCCTGTTTCCAAAATATCTTCTTCTGAAATATCAAGCAAAAAATCAAAATAATATTTATCATTACAAGAAAAATCAAGATAGTATTTTTCCCCTTTAAGATTTTTAAATACTCTCATCGTGTCATAGTAACCCATATCAAGATTTTTTCTGGCCCTTTCTTTACTAAAATCTACTGTTAATCCTAGATCTTCTGAAGGCTCAATTTCAATAATATTAAGATCCATTTCACTAAAATCAGGACTTCTTCCCAGCCCAAAGGTTCTAACAGCAATAATATTTTTATATCCCCTTTTTGCAAGTAGATTAACTGGTAAATTATTATAAAAGCCTCCATCAAGAAATATTTTGCCATCCATTTTTTCTCTAATAAAAAATGGTAAATATGCACTGGCCATAAGATATTCAGCTAATTTCCCTTCAGGTATATCTTCAAGGTATAATTCCATTGGTTCTTTATCTGTAACTGAAATAGTAACTATACCAAAATCTTTTCCAGAATTTCTTACTTTATCTTCTTTGATATACTGTTTTAAAATTTTCTTTATTTTGGAATTATCGACCCCTTTCTTTTCAAATATATCTTTCATTTTATTAAAAAAATATAATATAGTATCTTTATTTATTTTTAAATCTTTAAGATCTTGAAAATAATTGTCATTAATTTCATAAACTTTTGAAGGTTTAATATTATACCAGAGATCATAAGCTTTTTCCAAATCATCCTGGATTAACATTGCCCCATTTAAAGCCCCTACTGAGGTTCCACTTATTCCCTCAACTTTAATATTTAATTCGTCAAGAGCTTTTGCTACACCTATGTGATATGCTCCTTTTGCTCCGCCACCTTCCAAAACCAATCCATAACTTTCTTTTACCATTTTAATCACCTTCAGAATTCATTTTTTAATCATCTTAAGTTATACTTTTTCTTTTGGCCAAACCGAGTATAAATCCAAGTACTATCGCTAAAAGAGCAGCACTCATCACTCTAAATTCAGATGGAAGCAAAAATGTTATAGTATGGGCAGGTATCCAGAACCAGATACAGGCAGCCCCGACAACTTTGAACATATTCTCCCAATTTATATTTTTAAAAGTTTTTATTAAAGGCCATTTAGTAAATAATTTACCTTTATCAATTAAATTATCAGTAATCCTATGAAATACCATCATTGGAAAAGCAAAAATCATATTCATAAAAAAAGACTTCCAAAATGCAGCAAAAAATGTTGAATTAACACCATATAATAAACCTGAATTCAGTAAACCTTCAACACCATAAGAAAACAAAGGAAAAACAACTGTAAATAATATGCCTATAAATGCCCAAACTAAAATTCTTTGGCCAATTTTAATCCCTTTCAACTGCCAATTACCTCTTACAATTTTATTACCTAATAAATCTCCCATAATTCCTAGTATTCCTATTTTTACTGCTCCCATTAAATATGGGTAACTCTCAGTTAAAAAAACAAATTGTGTACGTGTTTGTGGAAAATATAATATCGATATAATTATTATCAGAAGCAAGCCCCAAAATATTGAAATTATATTATCTTTTTTCATCTTTATTCCCCTTTAATTTTAAATAATATATAAATCTCTTATTACAATATAAGAAATACAAACCAGATAATAATTGCAATTTGGAGTATAAATTTTATAAAACCACTCCCTAAATAAGCAATTAAAGTAGAAAATGCAATCTTTAATGATCTATCTCTATCCCGATTGCTTATATATTCTACTATTAATACCCCAAAAAAAGGACCAATTATTATTCCTAATGGCCCTAAAAAAATTATTCCAGTTAATAATCCTAAAAAAGCTCCTAAGATCGATAAATTAGTCCCTCCTGATTTTTTAACAAAATATGCATTAGCTAAAAAATCAGCTAACTGAATTATAATTGTTATAAATATTAAAGAAATTAAAAAGCTTCGAGTTAATACATCATTATTTAATAAAAAATAATAAACTGCCACTCCGCCCCATATAGGTAAAACATCAGGAATAATAGGAATAAAACTTCCTATAAGACTAAGGAGAAAAAGAGTGACAATGATTAAATAAAATAAAATTTCCATTGTTATCGCTCCTAATTCTAAGAATTACCATTCCCATTTTTCTCCTGATTTGTAGGTATAATAAGATCATTTTCTCCTTCAAATGGTCTTAATTCTCCCTGACATAAATCAGTCATCCAGTTTCCAAAACCAGGAAAAGGACCTTCTCCAGGATATTCTGGAATTAAATCTTTAACAGTTAAAGCCATTCTACGAGCAAAATCCTCATTACTTTCATTCTCTTTTGCATAATGCAATTCTCCAATATTAATCTTTATTGGTTTTCTAAAATAAAGTTCTTTACTGCCTGCTATTCCCAATGGTAAAACTGGTATACCTAATTTTTTAGCTAAAGAAAATGCACCAACATGAAAAGGAAAAAGATCTCCTTCTTCATGTCCTATTCTTCCCTCCGGAAATATTGCTAAAATTTCACCTGATCTTACAACTCTAAACATAGACTTTAATCCTGTACTTCTAGAATGAGTTCTTGTTCTATCAATAGTAATTATAGGTTTGCCCATAAAATCTATAAATTTTCTATTAAAAGTAGTATCATATATACCCTCATATTCTGCTACAAAAACTATTCTTGGTTCTGCAGGAAAAATAGAATAAATCAAAAAAGGATCACTCCAATTTAAATGATTGGAAATTAAAATAAATTTTCCGTCCTCGGGAATATTTTCTCTACCTTCAACATCTAAATTAACCATAGTATTTAATAGCATAGTTGCTAACTTTTTTGTAATTTTAAATTGTATTGGTGGTTTGGACATTTAAATCACTCTCTTTCTTCTGAAAATATTACTTTTTGTCTCTTTATTCTTATTACTAATTCTAGATAGATTCTTTATTTCCTTCCTATTTAA
>JBNJDK010000053.1:0-12854 GCA_051744805.1 Bacillota bacterium | reverse complement strand
ACTGATCTGGTTGTTTCCGGACAGATTAAAAGTCTAATTTCTGCAATTGCCTTTACCTTTTTAGTAACCAGTCTTTTATTAAGATCCATAAAAAGAGGATTTTTCTGTTCACTTCCGATTGCACTTACAGTTTTAATCAATTTTGGAATTATGGGCTGGTTTGGAATTTCACTGGATATAGCTACTGTTATGGTAGCAAGTATTGCTGTTGGTATTGGAGTTGATTATAGTATTCATATTTTCACCAGGTATTTAGAAGAAAAAGATAATAAAGAAAATGAAGTAAAAGCTCTCAAAGAGGCTATATTTACAGTGGGAAGAGCAAATCTCTATAATGCTATTGCAGTTATTGCTGGTTTTTGTATAATCTTATTATCATCCTTTCCTCCACTAATAACATTTGGAGGACTAACAGCAATCACAATGGTTGTATCTTTTATTGGTGCTCTAATAATTCTGCCCAGTCTTATTATGTCAACTATAAAAATAATAAATGGAAATCTGGATGAAAATTAAAAAAGGAGGAGATCGATATGAAAAAAATTAAATTATTAACAGCAGTATTAGTAATATCAACTTTAGTAATTGCTGGTTTGGGAACAGCTGTAATGGCTGAAGATATGACAGGAGAAGATATTTTAGAAAAAGTTGATGAAGAAATGGATTCTGAAACCAGAGATTTTATTCTTGATATGACAATAGTTAATGAAAATGGCCAGAAAAGAGATAGAAAAATTACTATTAAAACTAAAGGAGAAAATAAAGGGTTAGTTAAGTTTCTTAAACCAGGAGATGTAAAAGATACTGCCCTTCTTACAGTAGAAGAAGATGATCAGGAGGATATGTGGCTTTACCTTCCAGCTCTTGGAAATGTTAAAAAAATAGCCTCTCATAATAAAAATGGTGACTTTATGGGCACAGATTTTACCTATAATGATATAGATATGGTAGGTGGAAGTAATTATGAAGCTGATTATAATTCTGAATTAGTTGGTGAAGAGAAAATAAGAGGAGATAAGTGCTACAAACTTTCTACTACTCCAACTAAAGAAAGTATTAGTTATAGTGAAATGAAAATGTGGGTCAGAAAAGATGATTATATGCCTTTAAAACTGGAATTTTATAATGAAGATGGTAATCTGAAAAAAGTAATGACAAATAAAAATTACAGAGATATTGATTCACATTTAACACCTGAAGAAATTGTTATGGAAAATGTACAAAAAGGCACTAAAACAATTCTTAATCTTGATGATGTTAAGTATAATGTTGAATTAGATGATAAGATTTTCACTACAAGATATTTAACACGTAACTAAAATAATATTTAAAATGTAAAAAAATAGGAGGGATTAATAATGGAAAAAATTACTGTATTAGTCATAGCTTTAATTATGGTCTTTGCTTTGCCAGTATCTGCTCAGGAATATGATTTAGATGGGGAAGTAACTCAAAAATTA
This sequence comes from Bacillota bacterium, assembly GCA_051744805.1. Taxonomy (GTDB): domain Bacteria; phylum Bacillota; class Halanaerobiia; order Halanaerobiales; family DATFIM01; genus DATFIM01. The sequence continues at coordinate 11,394 of JBNJDK010000053.1, read as the reverse complement.
AATTATTTAAATGATAGTGAAACTGTTGAAGGTTTAACAGAACTTAACCTTGAATTTAGTAAGGATTTTGGTTTTGATAAGAGTATTTATTTAAATCCAGTTTTCAAATTAAATTATGATGAAAATAGTGGAATAGATGATCTTTCCTTAAATGAAAAATTAGGTGAAGATAGTGAATATGATTTTCTAAAAGAAGCCTATTTTGATTACTATCTAGAAAATACTGATCTGCGAGTAGGTAGACAGATTATAGACTGGGGAAGTGCTTATGAACTTAATCCAACTGATGTGATAAATCCTAGAGATTTCACTGCTGAAGATCCTACTTCTGCTCAGTTAGGTGTAGCTTCAATTAAAGGAGATTACTATTTTGATTACAGGACCTCTTTAACAGGAGTAGTAGTTGGTCAGCACCGTCCAAGTCCTATTCCATCAGTATTAGGAACAATGGTAGATAAAAAAGCTAAGGGAATGATAGCAGAGAATGTATCTAATAATATTTATAAAAATTTAATTGATCGAGGATTTTCTCCAGAGGTAGCTGAACAAGATGCAAATAACTATACCACTAAAATAATGGAAAATAATTTTTCAATAAATGATCCTGAAAAAAGAGGAATGGAAGATCTTTCAGATCCGGAGATTGCTTTACAATTTACACGCCGCAATTTCAAAGGATATGACCTTTCAGTAAACTACTTTAAAGGATATGGAGATATTCCTCTTATAACAGGTGATTATAGTCAGATTCAAAAAGAATTAGCTCCAATAATTGAATCATATATTTTAGCAGAACAGGACCCTAATGTTGACCCCAGTATAGAAACAGTTTCTCTTGATTTTGGCTATAAAGAAACACAATCAATAGGTTTTAGTGGTCGAGGTTCATTAGCTAATATAGGTGTCTGGTCAGAAATTAACTATAATCAAAATGAAGATGATGAAAAGAAATTAGACCTTGTAATTGGTGGAGATTATACTTTTGAAAATGGCTTCTATACAGTAGCTCAACTTTTCCATCGTAATTACAAAGACTATGAAATAAATGAAATTCTTGAGAATAATGGAAAAGATAAATTGCTTACTAATGAAAATTATTTAATTCTTCATGGTGAAATGCCATTTAGAAGTATTCATACCTTTAAAGGTGATATAATAGCAGATCTTGAAGATGATGGTTATATGATTAATCCAGCAGTTGAATTCTCACTTGCTAATGATTATAATCTTGATATAGGGGCAGTTGTAATGAATGATGAAAGCAATAAAAATGATTTTTCAACTTTAAATATGCTTGCTGAAGAAAAAGCATATGTTGAATTTAGCTGGAATTTCTAAGCAAAAAATATAAGTTAATTGAAAAGGGGGCAGGTTCTTCCCTGCCCCTACTTGAATTGACTTATAATTACATATTTGCTATTATTAAAAGTGTTATGATAAAAATATATATTTTTCGACATAGTTAGCTATTAAAGCAGGAGGTGGACTTATTGGAGTCTGATAATAGTATATTTGAAGGTTTAGAAGAGAAAAGAAAAAAAATATGTGTTGCAGCCATCGATACTTTTCAGGAAAAAAATTTTAGTCAGGCAACTGTTTCAGAAATAGCTTCAAAAGCTAAAGTAGGAAAAGGAACTTTTTATTTATATTTTGAAAATAAATTAGCACTTTTAGATTTTTTACTAGAATATGGGACTAAAAAACTTATTGAATATGTAAAAAGTTTTGTAGATAATGAAAAGGATCCTGAAAAGAAATTAGATCAATTAATAGATGCTCAATTAAGTTTTTTTGATAATTATCGTGATTTCTTTTCTTTTTTTGTAAGAGAAATGTGGGTTCACCGCGAAGGTTTAGAAGAACAGATATATAAATTAAAAGATGAATACATAGTAGTAATTGAAGAGATTATAGAAGAAGGCAGTCAAAAAGGTATTTTCAAAAATGTAGATAAAGAAACCATTAGTTCTGGTCTTTTTGGAATGCTCAGTATTTCTTCATTTCACTGGATAATATTTTTTGATAAATATCCTAAAGAAAAAATTAATAAAGATATAAAAGAAGTGTTTTTGGATGGGTTATTAAAAAAAGAATAAATTATTATCATTTTTGAAACCTGGTAGTTAATTCTATCAGGTCTTTTTATTTATTATCCCCTTTAAGGCAGGAAATAATGTTATTTTATCGAATATTATCATAAGAGTGGTGATTTTTAAGGAGGTTTACAACATTGAAAATTCAAACTGATGAACTTTCCCAATCTAACCGTTCAAAACTGAAAAATATTAAAGGAAAATCAAAAAAAACTGAAATAAAAACTAGTTTTAAAGATAAATTATCAGAAATAAAACATGGAGAAATAAAAGAACGTCTTGATAAATTAATGAATATCGTAGATGAACAGGGAAAAAAATTAAAAAAATCATTGGATAAAAAGGATATGTTAGAATATAAAAAACGTGTAAAGGATTTTTTGCGTCTTATTCAAAAAGAATTCGTACAGGCTAAACAGTCATTTAGCTGGGATGGTTCCGGTAATCTAAAGACTTATACTATAATTGAAAAAGTAGATAAAAATCTTGATCAACTTCATGATTTATTTTTAAAAGAACAGGCTGATGTACTGGAAGTTGTCAAAAAAATAGATGAAATAAGAGGACTATTAATAGATTTATATATTTGATTGAGGAGTGGTTGAGATGAAAAGAAAGTTAGGCTTAATAGCCGTTTCTTTTTTTATTTTAATTTTATTTTCAAATATGATAGTATTTGCTAATGAGTATAGAGAAAATATATATTTTGAAGGTGAAAAAGTAAGTAATAATTCTAATTTTAAAGATATTAATGGAGAAGTTTACATAAAAGCTCGTTTTCTTTCAGAATTATTGGATGCAGATCTTAAATGGAGAAAATCTATTCAACTTTTGGAATTAAAAAAAGATAATAATTATGCTAAAATGATGAAGGGGAATCCCTATTTAGAGATAAATAATACTACTAAAAGAGTACCCAATGGATTGGTTATAGATGATGACCAGGCCTATGTACCTTTTAAAAAAATAATAGAAGGCTTTGGGTACATTTTTACATCTGATTCTAAAAGTGTTTATGTTTTTAATGCTGAAATTATGGTAAATAAAATTGGATATGATGAAAAAAATAGAAGATTAGAGATAAATTTAAGTGAAGAAACAAAATATGAAATAAAAAAGATGAAAGATAATCCAGAAAAACTGAAAATACTGTTAAGAAGAGCTACCCTTTCTGGAGATTTTAGAGATGAATTGCCAGCTGAAGGTTTTGATCTTGAGATTAAACGTACTCAAGATAAAATGTTTTTAGAAATAATTGTTGATTCAAGTAAAAATTTATCTTTTCATGAAAGTGAAAGTGTAATAAAAGCTGGAAATGATATTATTATTAATTATTTTTCTCAATTAAAAGATATATCCTGGCAGGAAGATCAAGGTTTGAAAATAATTACTGATGATGATGTTGGTGAAGCAGAAATTTCATATCTTGATGAGCCTAGAAAAATGGTAATAGATCTTCCTCATACTATTTTGAATGGCTTTAAAAATGATTTTTCTGAAAATAGATGGATTAAAAATATAAAAGTAAGTCAATTTAAGACAAGCCCAATGGTTGCAAGAGTTGTTTTGGAATTAAAAGAAAGTAGTTATCTAACCCAGGAAAAAAGAGAAAATAGTTTGATTTTTTATCCAAAAGGACAGGTAGAATTAAGTAATTTAGAATATGATAATTCAGTGATAACCTTTGAATCTAATAAAAAATTGGAGCCAAAAATGTTTACCCTTTCTGAACCAGATAGGTTGGTAGTTGATCTACCAGGAGCTTTTAGAAATTATAGTTTTGGTGATGAATCTGCTGAAAATGATGAGGTTCTAAAAAAGGTAAGGACTTCACGTTTTAATAGTGATATTGTAAGACTTGTGGCTGATTTGAAAAAACAGGTTAATTATGACTGGAGTTCTGAAAGAAATGGTGATGGCTATCTCAATAAAATTTATTTAGATAATAATATTAGAAGAATTGAAATAGGAGACCAAAAAGGATATAATGAAATACAGATTAGTCTAAATAATGAAGTGGAGTATGAAGTTAAAAAACGTGAATCTCCAGAAAGATTGGTAGTAGATGTTAGGGGATTGGAAAATTATAATAAAAAGTTAAATCTACCAGAACAAAAGGGTTTAATTAAAAAAGTTGATTTTGGTCCTTATGATAAGGATGTAGTTAGATTTGAATTTATGTTAGAAGATTATTATGGACATGTAGTAAATTCAGATAATAAATCTAAAGACCTTAGTATAAAATTATGGAAATCTAAACGTGAGGAAGAAAAAGAAGAACTAAGTGATTTAATTGTTATAGATCCAGGCCATGGAGGTTTTGATCCAGGTGCTATTGGTTCAAATGGTCTTCAGGAAAAAGTGGTTAATCTGGATTTAGCATTATTAGTCAGAAATAAGCTTGAAAAAGAAGGACATAATGTTTTACTTACTCGTAAGACTGATGAATATGTTTCTTTACAGAGAAGAGTAGAAATTGCTAAAGAAGAAAAAGCTAGATTATTTATTAGTATTCATAATAATTCCAGTCGTAAGTCTTATACTGGGGGAAGTGAAATATATGTTTCTCAAAACTATAAAAAAGAAGATATGGAATTAGCAAAATTAATCAATGATAATTTAAGTGAAGAAATTAAGCTTGATGATAGAGGTTTAAAGAAAGATAACTTTTATGTTATAAAAAATACTATTATGCCTTCTGTACTTCTAGAGGTGGCATTTTTATCAAATCCTCATGAAGAAAAACTTTTAGGTAGTAATGTATTTTTGGAAAAGGCTGCTAATGGTATAGTTAAAGGGATCTTAGATTTTTTAGAAAAAGAAAGACTGGAGGCTGAGTGAGATAATGGATATTAATAGAAAGATAGTGGTAGTTTCAATTGTAATTATAATAGTGCTTTTAGCTTTATTTGGAACTTTGCGTATAATTAATCAAAAAAGCCAGCCTAATGAGCTAATAAAAGAAATGGAGATTTCTGTGTATTTTGCTACTCAGGAAGCAATGTTTCTTGCTCCCGAAAAAAGAGTAATTGATACTGAAAATTTATACCAAAATGCAATTAATGAATTAATAGTAGGTCCCAGTGATCCTGTTAATTCTCAAACAATACCTGATGAGGTTGAATTGAAAGATATAGAAATTGTTAATGGAGAGGCCCGGGTTAATTTTAACCGGGCTTTAATTGATAATCACTGGGGTGGTAGTACAGGTGAAAGAATGACCGTTTATTCAATAGTTAATACTCTTACCCAGTTTGAGGAAATCGAAGAAGTGACTTTATTAATAGAAGGAGAAGAGGTAAATACTTTAGTTGGTCACATGGATTTGACCAAACCATTGACCTGGAATGAAAAGATTATAAAGGAGTGAGTTTTTTTGAAAATTGCTTTTTTGGATTCAGGAGTAGGTGGTTTAACTGTTGCTACTGAATTTTTTAAGTTAATGCCTGAAAAAGAATATATATATTATGGTGATACTCTTCATCTCCCTTATGGTCCTCGACCTTCAGAGGAAGTCAAAGAATTTAGTTTGAAAATAATAGGTTATCTAATTAACGAAAAAGAGGCTGATGTAGTTGTTATTGCCTGTCATACTGCCAGTGCTGTTGCTTTGAATTCAGCCCAAAATAAATTTTCAAAACCAATTTATGGAACTATAGGTTCTGCAAGTAAAAAAGCAGCTATGATTACTGAAAATAAAAAAGTAGGTATTATAGGGACAGAAGGTACTGTAAAAAGTAGAGCCTATCAAAATTCTTTACTTGATTTCGAACCTGAGCTTTCTGTTTTTGCAGAACCCTGCCCCAAATTTGTAGATTTTGTAGAAAAAGGAGAACTTAGTGGAAAAAGAGTATTAAATTATGCCCAAAAATGTCTTAAACCTTTAAAAAAAGCAGAAGTAGATACTCTTATTTTAGGATGTACTCACTTTCCCTATCTCACAAAAATAATTAGTGAAGTAATGGGAGCTAAAATTAATTTGATAAATCCGGCAGTTGAAATGGCTAAATCAGTAAAAAGGAATATTAATAAAAACAAAAAAGATAAGGATGAAAAAGAGATAGGTAATAAAAATAAAATAGATTTTATGGTTAGTGATAAAAATAATATTTCAACACTTTTTTGGGATGGTAAGTTAGTAGATAAAGATTTGATTTCCTTAAGAGAAGTAAATATCTTTAAGTAGAATGTTTCATACAGTTATTTTCTGGAGGGATTAATAAGTGAACTTGAGGAATGAGAAGTTAGAAATAGATGAATTTTTGAATTTGCGAAAGGATGTATTAGCCAGCTGGTCAACAGGTTCTGAAGTTGACCTTGATGAGGTTTTAGATTATTATAGTGATTTTTCTGAAGAAAAATTAGTTGCAAATAAAATGATAAAAGCTAAAAGGGAATCCAAAACTTTAATTCAACCTAGAGCTGGAATAGCTATACCAGAAAAATTTATTGAGCTTTTGAATTATTTGGAACAAGAAGGCAAAGCTGATATTTTACCAATAACTATTGATAGTTATACCAGACAGAATAAATATGAAGAGGCAAAAAAAGGCCTTGCAGAAAGTAAAGAAGTAGGTAGATCTATGTTAGATGGATTTCCAGCTGTAAATCATGGATTATATACCTGTCGTAAAATTACTGAAGCTATTAATGCTCCTGCTCAGGTAAGACATGGAACTCCTGATGCAAGACTTCTGGCAGAAATTACTATTGCTGGTGGTTTTACTGATTTTGAAGGTGGAGGTATTTCCTATAATTTACCTTATGCTAAAAAGATATCTTTGGAGAATACTATAAAATACTGGCAGTATATAGATAGATTGGTGGGTTATTATCAGGAAAATGGAGTAAGTATTAATCGAGAGCATTTTGGTCCTCTTACTGGTACTCTTGTTCCACCAGCTATTTCTCATAGTGTGAGTATAATTGAAACTCTTTTAGCTGCCAAACAGGGTGTTAAATATATCAGTTTAGGATATGGACAAAATGGTAATCTTAGACAGGATGTAGCTGCTATTCGTAGTTTAGAAGAAATAGCTAAAGAATATTTAAAAAAATATGGTTATGAGGATGTTGAGTTAACAACTGTTTTTCACCAATGGTTAGGTGGATTTCCTCAGGAAGAAGCAAAAGCTTATGGAATTATAAGTTTAGGTGCTGCTACTGCATCTCTGGCTAATGCTACTAAAGTGGTAGTTAAAACACCTCAGGAAGGTTTGAAATCACCTGATAAAGATTCAAATGTTGCCGGTTTAATTAATAGCAAACAGGTAATTAATATGTTAACTGATCAGAATTTTGACAAATCAGCAGAATATGATTTAGAAAAGGAAATGATTAAAAAAGAAGTAAGAGAAATTATAGATAAAGTTTTTGAACTGGGTGAAGGAGATCTGGCCCGAGGAACTGTAAAGGCTTTTGAGACCGGAGTTCTTGATATTCCTTTTTCTCCAAGTAAATATAATTCTGGTAAAATGTTACCTGCCAGAGATATTAATGGAGCAGTTCGTTATCTAAATTTTGGTAAATTACCATTCAGTCAAGAAATAAAGCAATTTCATAGAGGAAAAATTGATGAAAGAGCTGTAAAAGAACAAAAAGATGCTGGATTTCAAATGGCGATTGATGATATATATGCTATAGGTAAAGGATTATTAAAAGGATAAAAGAAGGGAAATTTCATGACTACTGAAAGTTTTGCACATTCTGTTTATTATGCTCCTCGAGGCAAAAATCGTCTTACAGTATTAGGTAATAATATTGCTCAAAATCATCTTAGAGCTAATGATAGATTAGTTGGAATGATTGGTGAGGCCGGGGCCGGAAAGTCTCTGATAATAAGAGGTATGTTTCCCGGGCTGATTTTGACTAATGATGATGAAGGAATTAATATTAGACCACTTCCTTTGTTAAATGATTATAAAGATGGGGAATATTCAACTCATGCTTACCATGTTGATGTACGCTTTGAAACAGCTTTTAATCAACCATGGAAAATTGCTGAAGCAGTTAAAGATGCAATAAAAAAAGGAAAAAGAGTTATTGTTGAACATTATGATTTGATTGATGATTATTTAGATATTTTTCCAGAACTTTTAATTGGAATTGGAGAAGAAGTTTTAGTTACCAGACCTGGAGTTTTTGGTCCGACTTCTGAAGAAATAAAAAAGATAGTTTTTGAGTCTATTAAGTACAGAAGGATGGCTCATACAGCCGAAGATCTTACAGCATTTGCTATTGAAAAAAGGGGTTATATGAGACCTCCCTTACATAGTGATGTTAAAAGTGGTTTTGTTCTTCAGTTTGAAGATAAACCAAATTTTTCTATAGATAAGATAGAAAAAGAAGTTAAAGTGATGATAGAAAAAGATCTTGAGGTAAAGTATGTAGATGAAAAACATATCCAAATTGGAGATTATAAATATGTTTGTACCGGGCCCAGGATTCATATGAAAAGAACCGGTGATATTAAAGATTTTCATTTACTTTCTGATTTTAAAATAGAACCTAAAACAGGGTTTTATTTGTTAGCTGGTTTAGTTGGTGAAGAAAGAAGTCAATTTGAATTAAGTAAATTATAAGAAATGAAAGGAGTTTTTATATGTCATATAAAAGAAAAAGAAATGAAGACGAATTACGCGAGGTTAATATAACCAGGAATTATACTAAATTTGCTGAAGGCTCTGTGTTAATGGAAACAGGAGATACTAAAGTTATTTGTACAGTTTCTGTAGAGGATGGTGTTCCTTACTTTTTACGCGGTCAGGGAAGAGGCTGGCTGACAGCAGAATATTCCTTACTTCCAGGTTCAACTCCTTCCAGATCTATTAGAGCATCCTCTAAAGGAAAAGTAAGTGGTAGAACTAAGGAGATTCAACGTTTAATAGGGCGATCTCTAAGAGCAGTTATAGATTTAGGAAAAATTGGGGAAAGAACTCTCTGGATTGATTGTGATGTTATTCAGGCTGATGGTGGAACAAGAACTGCTTCTGTTACCGGAGCTTTTGTAGCTTTAGTAGATGCAGTTAATGAGATGATAGAAAATAATATTTTAGATGAATCACCTCTTACAGGCTATTTAGCTGCTGTTAGTTCTGGAATCGTCAATGGTGAACCACTTCTTGATTTATGTTATGAGGAAGATTTTGCAGCTCAAGTTGATATGAATGTTGTTATGACTGAAGAAGGAGAAGTTGTAGAAGTACAGGGTACAGCAGAAGAAGATCCCTTTACTCGTGAAGAAATGACTAAAATGCTAGATTTAGCTGAAAAAGGTATTAATGATCTAATTGAAATACAAAAAGAAAGTTTAAAGGAAGTTAATGCTTAATGAAAAAACTACTGATAGCAAGTACTAATAAAGGTAAAATAAAAGAAGTTAGAGCTCAGCTTAAGGATTTTGATTTTGAAATTATCGGTTTAGATAATTATCCAGAATTAATGAATATTGAAGAAGATGGTGATTCTTTTAGAGAAAATGCTTTAAAAAAAGCCAGAGTTAGTGCTAAAGAAACTAATTTGCTCACTTTAGCAGATGATTCAGGTCTGGAGGTAGATTATCTAGATGGAAAACCGGGTATTTATTCTGCCCGTTTTTCTGGTAAGAATGCAACTGATGAAGAGAATAATAAAAAATTGCTAGAAGAATTAGAAGGAGTGGAGAAAGAGAAAAGAACAGCCAGATTTAGATGTGTAATGGCTATTTATGATCCAGCTAATGATTACTATAAAACTGCTGATGGCAGCTGTGAAGGTAGAATCCTAAAATCTCCTCATGGAGAACATGGATTTGGCTATGATCCTCTGTTTTATGTTGAAGATAAAGGCAAAACAATGGCTGAATTAGCTCCAGAAATTAAAAATAAAATAAGTCATCGCGCTAATGCTTTAGAAAAAATGAAAAAGATAATAAATGAGGAATTTTGCTCTTGACAAATCCTTTAGACAATGATATTATTTATACTGTCGCGAGGGAAAAGCCCGATAAAATAAGCTTACTTCCCTCTGGACAGTGATAATTAAATATATGCGCCTGTAGCTCAGTCCGGATAGAGCAACGGACTTCTAATCCGTAGGCCACAGGTTCGAATCCTGTCAGGCGCGCCATTCTTTTATACCTGTTATGCCAGTGCATAGCGGGATTTTTTATTTTAACAAAATTAAAATATAAGATTATTTGAACCTCAGTTACTAAAAATAACTGAGGTTTTTAGTTTGTGCAGGGAAATATATATTTATGATTAATATTTATAATAAGGAATAATAAAAATATTGGTGGTGATTAACAATTAATAATCTAGCTATAGCATTTTTATTAACAACATTGGCTGGTTTAGCGACAGGAATAGGAAGTTTTATAGCATTTTTTACTAAAAAAACTAACATGTCTTTTTTATCTATTTCTCTAGGATTTTCTGCTGGAGTAATGATATATGTTTCTTTTATGGAAATTATGCCTAAAGCTCAGGAAGCATTAGGAGACTATTATGGAGGGGGCTTTGGTGAATGGGTTGCAATCGCTTCTTTCTTTTTTGGTATTGCTATTATAGGATTAATTGATAGGATAGTACCAGAATATGAAAACCCTCATGAAGCAAGAACACAAGAAAGTTTAGAAATTATAAAAGATGGAGAGTTGGATGATAAATTAAAATTAAAGAGAATGGGTATGTTTTCTGCTCTTGCAATAGCTATCCATAATTTTCCAGAGGGATTAGCGACATTCTTTTCTGCTCTTTCAGATCCGGGGTTAGGATTGTCAATTGCAATTGCTATTGCAATTCATAATATCCCTGAAGGAATATCTGTTTCAGTTCCTTTATATTATGCAACAGGAAGCCGGAAAAAAGCTTTCATATATTCTTTTCTATCAGGTATGTCAGAACCTGTAGGTGCAGTTTTCGGCTATTTCTTACTAAGACAATATTTTAATGATTTAACCTTTGGTATATTATTTGCTGCTGTAGGTGGGATTATGGTTTTTATCTCAATTGATGAATTGTTACCTAATTCTCGTAAATACGGTAAAGGACATCAGGCGATTTATGGATTTATTATTGGAATGATAGTAATGGGAATAAGTTTATTACTATTTTAGTCTTATGATGTAATGACCAATGATAGGCCATACAGTAAAGCAATATCTAAGGAAGAAGCTTTAGTTGAAATAGATAGAAGTGCTGATATTCAATTTGATCCTGAATTATCAAAAAACTTTAATACATTAAATTAAAGGGTTTTTATCATTTTTTAAGAATTATATATAATGAAGTATTTAATAAAATCAATGGTGATTGAGTTA
>JBNJDK010000052.1:0-13109 GCA_051744805.1 Bacillota bacterium | reverse complement strand
AAATCTTCTTCCATTGGCTCATCTTCAATCTCATCTGCTGGTTTACTATACTTAGGGTCTACTCCTTTTAAAGAACCCAAATTCATAATACTTGTTCCTACTGCTATTTTATCATCAATTTCAAATAAAGCTCCTATATCAAAAGCAGTACCTTTAGCTTCTTCAGCATATTCTAATCTTAAATCACCTGTTGCTTCTTCGCTATCATAATCTACATTAACATTTCCTGTTACAGTAGCTTTATAAATTGCACCATAAAGATAATGAAAACTACCACCAATTTTAAAATCCTTTATATCCATTTCTTTAGCTGCTTTTTCTATTGGATAGGAAAAACTAACTCCTGTATCAGCATAAACTCCTGCACTAAAGTCTGTACCATCCAGTTTATATTCATCTCCAATTTCATTACCTTCTAAAATTACTTCAATGATATCAGAAGAAATAGTACCCTGAGCACTTTCTTTTAAACCAGCAAAAACCCCAACTGGTCCTATTAGAAGTTTTAAATCCTGAGAACCATCAGCAGTAAGTAATAAGCCATCACTATCTATGTTATTTAAAATTTTATCTTTATCTTCTTGGGTTAAATATTGATTAAAATATTTACTGTTAATTCCATTGTTCCAGAAAGAAAGCTGGCCATTTAATTCTAATACATATCTTTCATCTCTTTCATTTGCAAAAGCTGGATTGGAAAAAATAGCTGCTGAGCCACCTAGTGCTGTAAATTCATGGCCTAAAGCAATAGTTTGACCTGAGTTAGCAGAGGCAAAACCAGAAACAAATAGAGTTATTACAAAACTTAATACTATAGTAATTTTAATAATTTTCTTCATTAATAGTCACCTTCCTTCCTATTGATTAACCTTGACAGTTATTGCAAGATGTGCTTTGGTTTCTATGATCTGCTCATCAGAAAATGAATATTTTTTATAACTATCACCATCAGTATTTTCTCCATCATCATATAGATCATCTTCAGTATCGCCAATATTAAATTTAAAACCAATAAATACATTATCTCCAGTTGCAGCTGCTTCTTCTATTTTAGTCAAAAATCCATCTTCTCCATTTTTATCAGCTAAACTAAAAGCATTTTCTGAACTTATTTGATCTCCATCTGATTTTTTTATTTCTATAATTGAATTTGTATTAACTTTATTTCCTTCAGTATATAAAATGGACTCATCTATTGAATCTCCATTACTATTTGCTAAATATATATCTCCCTGGATACCAACGGGTAAACTATTTAAAACCTCAGTTTTTAAATAACTATCTTCTGATAATATATATTTATTTATGTTATCAATTTGATCCTGGGTAATATCAACCTTCAAACCTTCAGTTTTATACACTAAATCATTACCTTCAATATCAAAATCCATTTCTTGATCTAATTCAGAAAGACCAAATGTTTTATTTCCATATATTTTTGCTTTTACACCAATAGACTGACTAGAATCATAAGAAAAGTTATCTTCAACATTTAAAGAACCATCTACAGAAAGTTGACCAAATTCAATTTTTTCATTATTAGTATATTCAAATTTGTTTTTTTCAATTTTAGTAAATGTTTGATTATCATTTAAAATAACATTACTAAAATCAAAATCAAAGTTATTAAAATTGGGAGTAATAAATTCTAAAATAAATTTAGCTTCTCCACTTTCTGGAGCTTGAATATCTCCTAATTCAGCTAAACTAACATCAAAATCTAAAGGCATATCTCCTGGTGTGCCAGAAATATTTTCTGCTTTAGTTATTTTTAATTTATTTAATCCTGAAATGTTTAAAGAAATTTCAGAATCACCACTCTCTTCTGATTGATCATAAGAAATTTCCATATTTAAATTGTTATAATCAATTTTTTTTCCATCAAAATTTATAGTATCAGAAACTTTCTGATCATCTGGGTCTTTAGAATAATCTTTTGAAAATAGTTGATTATTATTTCCATCATAAATTGTTATATTGAAACTATCAACAGGATTATTACCAGTATTTTCAACTTTTATTTTTAATTCATTATAATCAGTAGAATTATCGGCAAAAGTTATACCATTAAATGGAAATGGTATTTCAATATTTTCACTGCCAGTATAAACCGGTAAAACAGGAATGGTTTCCTCAAACGATATAGAATCTGATTCACTAGTTGTTAATTCTAAAGGAGGTAATGTTTTTTGTTTTTCAATTTCTATTGGTTCATCATCTCCTTTTATAGTGAAAAAGACTTCTTCATTTTCAGTTATTGTAAGGTCAAATTCTTGAAATTTATTAGCTCCTACCAAATCACCAAAATTATTACTACTATCAGACACTGGCAATTTCATTGTTGTATCCCAGGATGGTCCTAAGTTTCCAGTTTCAGAATTTTTTAGCATACTATTACTACAACCTGATATTATTACTGTAAAAAGAATTAGCATAAAAACTACACTCATTTTTTTCATTTTTATCACTCCTCTCCCAATAAATGGGTTATTATAACTATTATTACTATTGCCAGTATTTAATACTATATTCGACATAAAACTACTATTACCTCCTGATTATTTATAAAAATTAAATTTGTTAATAATTTATTTTTATCATATAAAACTAACATTATAAAAGATTCAGGGATATTAAAAGACTCTGACTGGATTTATGGATCAGATGAAAAATAATTTACGCTGAAACAAAGACTCGTAGATATGCTTTTTTCTACAAAACTAATCTAAAATATTATATCAACGAGTGTTTTGGACTTGAAGGTAATTTAGGATTTGAAAAAATATATAGTGAAGGTTATCAAAAACAAACTTTTTCTTATGGAGAGGTAGTTAAAAATATTGATGCTAAAATCTTTTCAAAAAAATATTACTCAGGTCTTTCTATTTTTTATAAATTTTAGTTAAATTATATAAGGGCAGGAAATCTCCTGCCCTTAAAATTTATGTTTATCTTTTATAGTTAGCTCTCTACTAAAACTTAAATCTACCTGAAATCATTCCACTCATATTATCTCCAGATTTATCTGATCCTACTGCAGCATCAAGATGTAATTTTGTTAAATTAAGACCAATACCTGCTGTATAAGTCGAATCTTCACCATTGATCTCAGGTCCATAAGTTCCTGCTCTTACTGAAATAAGATTGAAGAATAAGTTTTGCTGTAACCCTAAGTGATAAATTACACCTTCAGTTTGAGAAAGAGCAGTTATATTTTCGAGATCTGCCGCTACTGTAGTTCCTATAATTGGTACTTCAACTGAAGCACCTACTCGCAAGTTTCTTTTTACTTCTTTTCCAGTATCACTATAATCATTTGACTCTTCTTCATTCCATTCACCAGCCCCTGGATCATAAGAACTTAATATTTCTTCTCCTTCTAAATCATAACCACTTGAATATATATTTTCAATCTGGGCACCTACTTTAAAAATATCAGTAACTTTAGCCAAAACTCCAAAATCTAAATCTATACTATTTCCTTTTGCTTCTGTTTGAGTTAACTTATCTCCATTTAATCTATATTCATTATAATTATGCTGGGTCATCTTAATATTAAATCCATAAGCTAAAGAAGCTACTTCTACTGGAGGTGAAGCTAATTTTGCTCCATAAGAAATTATAGCAGAAATATCATTATTGTTTTCTAAAACTTTATCTCCACTATCATCATAAATATCATAAGACGATCTTATATTTCCACTTAAAGCTACTGATTTTAGATTGGCACCTGCAAAAGCTTGAGCATTCAGAGAAGTATTTGCAGGGAAAGACTCTTCTAAACTAGTTACATCTTCAAAACTAAGCTCACCTGAAACTTCATTTGCAAAATCTACGACTTCCCCTAATTCACCTGTATTTATATCACTAACCCCAGCATTAGCCTGAAAACCGACAATTCCACTCTGAGTAAGACCTGCCGGGTTAAAAAGTACTGCTCCTACATCATCAGCTACCCCGGTAAAAGCTCCTCCCATACTATAGGCTTTAGCTGTCATCACAGGAAGTTGGTCATAGCTTTCAGCATTAGTATCTATAGTTAAACCTAAAACAAGAAAAAGAGCAAAAGTAAAAACTAAAATTTTTTTCATCATTATCGTCCTTCCTTTTCAATTTTGTTGTTAACTTAGTAAGTTTTTTAAATAATCTTCAAATTCATCTGCAAATTCTTCGCGATTTAGAGCAAATTCAACGGTAGCTTTTAAAAATCCCATCTTATTACCTACATCATAACGTTTACCACTAAAATTATGAGCATAAACTTTTCTTTTTTCTCCTAAAGTTTTTAAAGCATCTGTTAACTGTATTTCCCCACCTTTACCAGGCGGTGTATTCTCTATAATTGGAAATATATCTGGAGTAATTACATAACGTCCTAAAATAGCAAGATTAGATGGTGCTTTATCTATAGCAGGTTTTTCTATCATATCATCAAGAAGATAGCTTTTACCTTCCTTTTCTTTATATTTTACTATTCCGTATTTATTAACATTTTTTTCAGGTACATCCTGCACCCCTAAAATAGGAGCTTCTTTTTTTTCATAAACTTCCATTAATTGACCAATAGCCGGTTTTTGAGAAACAACCAGGTCATCTCCTAAAATTACTGCAAAGGGATCATCACCTACAAAAGTTTCAGCACAGGAGATGGCATGACCTAAACCTTTTTGTTCTTTTTGTCTTATATAATGAATATCTATCATATTAGAAATTCTATCTACTTCTTTTTTAATAGCATATTTTTCTTTTTCTTCAAGGATCATTTCTAATTCCAGATTTCTATCAAAATGGTCTTCTATCTCTTGTTTATCTTTAGAAGTGATTATCAATAACTCTTCAATACCAGCTTCTATTGCCTCTTCAATAACATATTGAATAGTTGGCCTATCTACAATTGGAAGCATTTCTTTAGGAATTGCCTTACTGGCTGGAAGTAAACGAGTACCATAACCAGCAGCAGGAATAACAGCTTTTTTTACTTGCATATAAATATCCCTCCTGAATTTTTTTACTGTAAAATTATATATATAATACCTTATTAGCCTTATTATTTTTAACTTCTGGATAATTCGATAAATTCCTCCATTTTTCCATATTAAATAAATTTAATAAAAATTTAAAAATTTCAAAGGAATTAGATAAATTTTAAAGAAATTAATAATTAACACTTATATTTATTTTCTATTAAAAGGAGTTGATAACTTTGGCAGACCGTTATATAAGAAAAAGACTTATGAATAACTGGCAGACATTACTTATCATTATTTTAGCAATAATATTTTTAAGTATAGTTATCAAAAATGTCAGCCAAATCCCTTATCAAAATCAACATCAGATGACAACTACCCTACCATTAAAATTTGAATATGAAGGCAAAACTGTGCGAGGATTTATTTATACTTCCTACTGGGTAGAAACAGAACGTCAATTAGATCAAAATTTATCAAAATATGAATTAAATCAATACCTAAATGATCATGGTTATATAGATCTTAGACCTTATGAAGATGAGATGATTAAAACTCTAAAAAGTTATTCTTTGTCAGAGATCAAAGAAAACTGGTATGATGATCTAGATTATTTTAGAAAAAATGATATTTATTATATACAGGATGACAAAGCTATCTCTAATAAACTTAAAAAATTTAATTTTGATATAAAATTACCTTATGAAATAAAGAAAAGTTTTTTTGTTTACCTTGATACTACTACCTTTGCAGAATTTGTTGATGAATATGAAAATAAGAATAAAAACAGTTAAAATTTAAGGAGGGGATTACCCTCCTTATTCATTAGATAAAATTTATAAATTTAAAGATTTTCAATTATATCTTTTACTTTAGAAGTAAATTCTTTGACAGATTTTTTAAGTTTTGTTTCTGCTTTTTGCTTATCTTCAGCTCTAATAGCATAATAAAGTTTAAGTTTAGGTTCAGTACCAGAAGGTCTAACAGTTATTAAAGTCTCATCTTCTAAAATATACTGTAAAACATTAGATTCAGGAAGATTTATTTCCTTTTCACTACCATCTTCATAATTCCAACTTTTTTGTTCTAAATAATCTTTAAATTCAATAACTTTTTTTCCAATTAATTCTTTTGCTTTATCCTGACGTAAACTTTCAATAGCACCATTTATCTTTTCCTGACCTACTTTTCCTTCAAGTTTAATAGCTTTTAAATCTTCCATATAATAGCCATATTTTTCTCTTAATTCAGCCAGGCGGTCATATAATGTTTTATTCTGTTCTTTGTAATATAAAGTCATTACTGCAGCTAAAGCAGAGGCAATTACAGCATCTTTATCTCGAGCATAAGTTCCTGCCAGATAACCATAACTTTCTTCAAATCCAAATATGAAATCCCGGTTATCATTTTCAAATTCAGTCATTTTTTCTCCTATAAATTTAAAACCAGTTAAAACATCTATAACTTCTACATTATATTCTGCTGCAATTTTTCTAATCATTTCTGTAGTAACAATCGTTTTTATAATAACTCCTTTTTCAGGAAGTTGATTACTTTTTTCTAATTTATTTAAAAGATAATCACCTAATAAAATTCCTAATTCATTACCATTAAGAGATCTATATTCTCCTTCATGTTTGGCCAAAATACCAAGGCGATCACAATCTGGATCAGTAGAAAAAATCAAATCTGCTTTATTATCATTTTCTGCAGCCTGTTTTAAAGCCATTTCATAAGCTTCATCTTCTTCTGGATTAGGCTGTTCTACTGTTGAAAAATCAGGATCAGCTGTAGTCTGTTCTTCCACAACTTCCAGATTCTCAAAGCCAAGTTCATCTAAAAGTCTTCTTACAGGCTTATTACCTGTACCATGTAACGGCGTATAAATCATATCTAATTCTTTACCTTTTTCTTCAGCTAATTCTTTATCAGGTATTACCTCTTTTAAAGCCTCCATATATTTTTTATCAATTTCTTCACCAATTATATTAAAAAACCCTTCGGCTTTAGCAGTTTCTTTATTCATTCTTTTGATTAAATTAAAATCATCTATTTCATCTATTTCAGCAATTATTTTACGAGCCTTCTCTGGAACAGCCTGACAGCCATCTTCTCCATAAACTTTATATCCATTATATTCAGGAGGATTATGACTTGCTGTTACCATAACTCCACCAATCGCATTTAACTCTCTAACTGCAAATGAAAGTTCTGGAGTAGGTTTTAATTCATCAAATAAGTATGTTTTTATTCCATTACCATTAAGTACAAGAGCTGTTTCTCTGGCAAATTCTCTTGATTTATGTCTTGAATCATATGAAATTACAACTCCCCGGTCTCTTCCTTCATCAAGATAATTAATAATGTAATTAGCAAAACCTTGAGTTGCTTTTCTTACTATATATTTATTGATACGATTAGTTCCTGCGCCTATCTTTCCTCTCATTCCACCAGTACCAAATGTTAAATCTTTATAAAATCTGTCCTCGATCTCTACTTCATCATCTTCAATACTCTCAAGTTCAGCTTTAGTTTCTTCATCAAAATAATCACTAATTAGCCATTCACGATATTTTGCCTTATAACTCAAAAGATATCACCTTCCTTTTATAAATCATTTCATTAAACTTACTGCTTATTATATCATAAAAAAACCCACATATGAAGTTAATATGTGGGTTTGTAGTTAATATTTAACTTTTATTATAAAAATCTTTAATTTTCTAATACTTAATACATACTCCTCCACCTATACTAAATCCACTCATATCTAATTCAGCATCATTGTTTAAATCCATATTAGCCATTCTGTAATTTGCTGAAGCAAGAAGACTCATACCTTCATCTATTGGATATTTATAGTCTCCACCAATAAGAATGCCAATACCTTTTCCATTTCTTACTAAGGTTGAATCTGCATCAAAACCATAATATGCTAGTCCACCTTTAAGACTCATCATAGGATTATAACTATAAACGAATTTACCATATAGACCTGATAAAGAAGCATCACTGCCAGCTACCTCACTCATAGCTCTATCATATCCCATCTCTACAGCCATTTGTGGATCAAACCAATATTGCCCACCTAAGTAAAAACCTAAACCATTCTCTACACTATATTCTGGACTATTTTCAAAAGTACCATTATAAGTATTAAAAGTAATTCCACCGACAAATTTCATGTTCTCAACAGTAAATTCTTGAGCAGAAGCCCCCATTGTGAAGACCAACAATACAGCAAAAACAAGTAAAACAGTAATCTTTTTCATTTTAATCCCCCTTTAAATTTATAAGTCATATTATATAATTAGACATCCGGGGATATTTTCCTTTTTTGTCAGAAATAATTTTTAGATATTAAAACTTTTTACAACTTCAACTATCTTATCTAAATCTTCATCACTTAAAGCTGGATGAACTGGTAAAGAAACAACTTCTTTACAGAGTTTTTCAGTAACAGAATATTTATAATCTCCATAACCCATCTTTTTATAAAGTGGTTGATTATAAGCTGGAATAGGATAATGAATTCCATAACCAATCTCATTTTCTTCTAAATGATCCAGAAATTCATCTCTATTATTTACCTTTACAGTATATTGATGAAAAACATGTTCTCTATTCTCTGGCACTACTGGTGTTTCAAGCCAGTCCAGATCTTTTAGATTCTCTGTGAGATAAGCAGCATTTTCTCTTCTTTTTTTATTATATTTATCCAATTTCTTTAGTTGTTCCAACCCAATAGCTGCTGCTATATTTGTCATTCTATAATTATAACCTAAAGTTTCATGCTTATATCTCTCAGAAGCCCCATGATTTATAAGCAATTCACTTTCTTTATTAATCTTTTCATCATTTGTAAGAACTATTCCACCTTCACCTGTTGTCATATTTTTAGTAGGATAAAAACTATAAACAGCTGCATCACCAAAATTACCAACATTCTTTCCTTTATATTTTGCTCCATGTGATTGTGCAGCATCTTCTATAAGTTTAAGGTCATATTCTTCAACAAGCTCCATTATTGGATCCATATCACAGGCCAGTCCGTAAAGATGGACAATTATTACAGCCTTGATATCAGGATTTTCTTCTAATTTTTTTCTCATAGATTCAGGGTCAATATTAAAAGTATCTTCCTTTACATCAGCGAAAATAGGTTCAGCTCCACAAAAAAGAATAGAATTACTACTTGCTATAAATGTAAAAGGTGTTGTTAAAACTTTATCTCCTTCTTTTATTCCTGCTGCTTTAAGAGCAACATGAAGACCTGTTGTTCCACTGGTAGTAGCATTTCCGTATTTAGTACCAATAAAATCAGCAAACTTATCTTCAAAATCTTTAACATACTGTCCTGAAGCTAACATTCCACTGTCCATAACTTCTAAAACTTTATTTTTTTCTTTATCTTCAATAATTGGATTTGCAATTGGTATCATTTTACCTCTCCCTTTTATTTTTTCATTTGACTGTAAATCTGATTTTGAATTTTTTTAGTAAGTTTTAAAGCTTCCAGACCATCAAAACCATTAATTAGAGGTCTTGTTTCATTTTCCACACTATTAACAAAATGACTTAACTGCATTTTTAAAGGCTCTTCTGCTTCATTAAAAACTTCTTCTAATTCATTTTCGCGACTGAATCCACCTTCTTTAAAAGCAGATTTATTAGTTAATATTATTTTTTTCTGTATGTAATCAAGCTCTATATAAGATTCATGAGTTATAATAGATAATTTTCTAACCTTTTTGTTAGTTACTCTACTGGCAGTCAAAGTTGCAATAATATCATTTTCCATAAGCATATTTGCAACTGCATAATCAATATGGTCTTTAGATTTTACTATACTACCGAAAGTAGATACTTTTTTGACAGAAGTAGGAGTAATAGAACTAACTACATCTATGTCATGAATCATAAGGTCCTGAACAACATCAGTATCAGCTATTCTAGGGTTATAAGGACCCATTCTTTTTACATCCATAGCTATAATTTCTTCTCCCTGTAATAAATCAGGTAAGGCCTGAATAGCAGGATTAAATCTTTCTATATGTCCTACCTGAATAGTTAAGTTCTTTTCACTGGCTTCCTGTAATAATTTTTCTGCTTCACCAATAGTATCAGTAATTGGTTTTTCTAACAAAATATGCAAATTATTATTTAAAGCTTTTTTAGCTATATTAAAATGGGTAGTAGTAGGAGTAGCAATATTGACAGCTTCAACCTCTTTCATTAGTTCGTCTAATGATGAAAAAGATTTAACCCCATAACTATCAGCTACTTCTTGAGATAACTGCTGGTCTATATCATAAACTCCTATTAAATTACATATATTTTTTAAAGCAGCATAAGAACGAACATGATTTTTCCCCATACTTCCTACACCAATAACACCAACTTTTAATTTATTCATAATACTTCCTGGTAATAAACATTAACCAGGAAACACCTCCTTTTTATACTATGTATTTAACGGCAAATACCTCTGGAACTACTTTTTAAAAATCTAATAAAATGTTCTACTTCTTCTCCTGTTTTTAAATCCTGATCTAATTTTTCAATTGCCTGTCCCATATTTAAATCAGAATTATATAAAATATCATATGCCTTTTTAATCTCATCACGAAGTTCATCATAAATGCCATGTCTTCTAAGTCCTACCACATTTAATCCCTGTACAGTTGCTGGATGTCCCTTAACTTCCAAATAAGGTGGTATATCCTTAGTAGCTTTAGAATGAGCTCCAATTGCTGCCAGACGCCCAATTCTTACAAATTGATGGACTCCTACTAATCCGGATATATAGGCCTGATTTTCTATAGTTACATGTCCTGACAGATTAACTGCATTAGACATAATAATCTCATTACCAAGATTACAATCATGAGCTACATGAGAATAAGCCATAAGTAAATTGTCATTACCTACTCTGGTTTCTCCTCCCCCATCAACAGTACCACGATGGATAGTTACATATTCTCTTATCACATTATTATCTCCTATAAAAAGATATGTTTTTTCTCCATCATAATCATGATGTTGAGGTGGTAAACCAAGTGAAACTCCATTGAAAATCTTATTATCACTACCAATCCTTGTCCAACCATCAACCTGAACATGAGAGGCAATTTTAGTATTTTCACCTATTTCTACGTCACCCTCAATAACACTATAAGGACCAATTTCTACTCCAGATCCTAATTTTACATCTGGACCAACAATAGCCGTGTCATGTATTTTAACTGAGTCTTTAAATTTTCGCAAATGATTACTCCTTTCTTTTATAGATATAAGTTAATAAAAGATTAGTGAAAAATATAACAATAACCTATTAATCATTAAATCATATTCTTTTAAATTATTCAAGAAAAATAAGCGATTCCCTTTAATTTTAGTTATAACTCATAATCAAAACCAACTGAAATTTGTTTGCCATATTTATTACTACTATCAGAAGGCAGATTATATATCTGTCTTTCATATTGAAAACTACTTTCTAACTTAAATCTATCACTATAATCATAATCCCATTCTAACTTAATTTTATCTCGAAAATAATTTTTACTATTATCTTCGGGGAAATCATTCCACTGTCTCTGTAAAATTAAACCATAATCATTTTTTTGATCATAATCATAATCAATTTCATAATCAATTCTTAAAGCTTTATAAGATTTTACTTCATTAGAATAATAATCTTTATCTTTTATATTAATTTTCCAGCGATTTCTAGTTTTATCACTGAGATTATATGTATAATTACTCCAAAAATCAAGTCCTATATTATTATAAGTATCACTTAAATAATAATCTTTTTTATAATATTGCAATTTAAAATAATAATACTCAGAAGTAGTTAATTTTTGTTTATAATTTAGCCAAAATCTATTGTAATAATATCTATCATCAAGTTCTTCATTTTCTTCTTCATCAAAATTAGTATAAATTCTTTCCCCTGAATCAAGTTTACCACTTAACACAGGATCATAAGCAGCTTTAACTTCTTGTAGGTCTAAAATACAGGAAAATAATAAAGTAATACAGAGTAAGGAAAATAATAATTTTTTCATTTTATCGTCTCCTCTATTAATTTTTTAAACACTCTGTAATATATTTCTTTAATTATAATATTTTTCCTGCATTTTTTTACTAAAATATACTAAATTCAATAGCAAAAGCTTTTTCTATTACTTCATAACTGAAGGTAAAACTATGACAGTCAAGTTTTCTGGTTAAATTAATTTTAAAATCTTTCCATTCCTGATCATCAAGATCATAATTACCTGTATTTTCTAAATAAATATGTGATTGTGGTTGAGGTGTTTGATATTTAAAATTGATTTTATGACTCAAATTATTCTTTTCTTCTATTTCATCATTACTTATAAGATAATCACCTTTAGTTATATTTTTACTCCAGCCTAAAGAAGCACTTAAATCTAGAGTATGATTTATTTTATAATCTGTTCCTAAAGTTAAAGTACTTAAAAGTCCTCTATAATCACTAATATCTTTTTTTTCTTTCTTTTTATAAAAGTGATGAATATATTTTTCATTTATTTTCAAATATAGCTTTTCATATAGATCAAATCTATTATTATATCCTAAATCAAATCTTACTTTTTTAAGTTGAGTATCTCCCTCTTTTAAAATTCCAAAACCAAAATCTGTTTTAAAGTTATAGATTTTATTAAAATCAAAATCTAAATAAGGTAAATAATCAAGATCATATCCCTTTCTATATTTCAAAGAATAATCTATTGCTTTATTAGAAGAATATATGTTATATGATTCTTTATCTAATTTTTCTTCTTTAAAATCATGTCTTGATTTAAAGGTATGAGAATAAGGGAGTTGATAGGTAATATCTATAGATTCACTTCTGCTTTTTAAAAGATAATCATAACCAATTGTAGAAAGAAGAGTCAATGCATTTTTATTATATTTAAATCCACCTGAGATTTCTTTATTTAAATCAGGATCATTTTGATTCTCCTTTTCACTATTATAATTATAATTATTAAAAAGTGTTAAGTTAGAGTTATAATCATAACTTAATCGGGAATTAAAATCTTTTTCAACAGTAATATCTTCTCCTCCAGCTTCCAATTCTTCTACATCTTTATCATGACTATAACT
>JBNJDK010000051.1:0-13387 GCA_051744805.1 Bacillota bacterium | reverse complement strand
TAATGTCTTCAGTTTATAAAATGGGAGCAGATTATGTGATTTTTACCTTAGGAGAAAAAGGGGTATTAGTTTTACATAATGATCAATTTTATTATCAAAATGCAAAAGAAACTAAAGTTATAGATTCATTAGGAGCGGGAGATGCATTTATCAGTAAGTTTTTAAGCAGTATTATTTCTAGAAAAGAGAATTTTAAAGATAAAGAGTTTAGAAAAATATTAAAAGAGAGTGTAGATTTTGCAGCTGAAAATTGTAAACATTATGGGACCATAAAAATCAGGGGGTAATTTAATTGAAAAAGATATTATTAACCGGGTTTGATCCTTTTGGAGAAGAAGATATTAATCCAGCTACAGAAGTTGTAAAAAAGTTTTCTAATAAAAAAATAGCTGATTATCAAATTAAAACTATTGAGATTCCAACTGTTTATAAAAAGTCTATTGAAAAAATAAAAGAAGAAATTGATAAAATTAATCCAGATATGGTAATTAGTATAGGTCAGGCGGGAGGAAGAACAGATATTTCCATAGAAAGAATTGCTATCAATATAGATGATTACAGGATCGAAGATAATGAAGGTAATAAACCTGTAGATGAGCCAGTTAATCCTCAAGGAAAGAACGCATATTTTTCTACTCTGCCAATAAAAAAGATGGTTGATGAGATAAAGGAAAATGGAATTCCTGCTGAAGTTTCCAATTCTGCAGGCACATTTGTTTGTAATCATGTAATGTATGGTGTACTTGATTATATAAAAGAAAAAGATCTTGATATTAAAACTGGATTTATACATATTCCTTTTTTACCTTCACAGGTAGTTGATAAGAAAAATAAAGCAAGTATGAGTTTAGAAACAGTCAGAAAAGGTCTGGAAATAGCCATCAAGGCTGCTATTTGATAGGTAGGTGGAAATATGATAAATGCTATTACAGGAAGAGATAATTATTTTTATGGGAAATTTATCAGAGAATTAGATAGTGCTGAAAAAGTTAAAATAAATGTTTCTTTTTTAAGAGAATCTGGAATTCAATTAATTATTAAGGATTTAAAAAAACAGGCTTTAAAAGGAACTAAGATAAGTATTTTAACTTCAAATTACCTGAATATTACTGAGCCATCTGCTCTTTATCTTTTGAAAGACGAATTAGGGGATTTAGTAGATTTGAGATTATATGAAACAGAAGAAATTTCTTTTCATCCAAAAGCATATTTTTTTGAAAAAGAAAATAGAGATGTTGTTTTTATTGGTTCGTCAAATCTTTCTTATTCTGCTTTTTATTCTGGTATAGAGTGGAATTATCGTTTGGTAAAAGAAAATGATCCTGCTGCCTATAAAGATTTCAAAAATGATTTTAATAATCTATTTAATAATTCAATTAAGGTTGATAAAAATAAATTAAGAGAATATGCTTCTGAATGGAAAAAACCACAAATTTTAAAAACAGTTGATAAAAAAGAAGAAAATATTAAAGAAATTAAAGATAAACCAGAGCCGAGAGGAGCTCAAATTGAAGCTCTTTATGAGCTTGAACTAGCCAGGGAAGAAGGTGTATCAGAAGCTATGGTCTCTGCTGCTACTGGAGTTGGGAAAACTTATCTGGCAGCTTTTGATTCGATAGATTTTGATAAGATACTATTTCTGGCACATCGAGAAGAAATTTTAAATCAGGCAAAAGATTCATTTGAGAATATTGCTCCTGAAAAGGAATATAGTTTTTTTAATGGGGAAGAAAAAGATATAAACGGAGATGTTATATTTGCAAGTGTGCAAACTCTAAGAAAAGAAAAATATTTGAACAAATATTTTGATAAAGATTTTTTTGAATATATAGTTGTTGATGAGTTTCATCATGCAGCTGCCGACAGTTATTTGAATGTCATAAATTATTTTGAGCCAGACTTTTTGTTAGGACTTACTGCCACACCTTATAGAATGGATAATAAAAATATTTTTGAAATATGCAATGATAATTTAATTTATGAACTAGATTTAAAAGATGCTATAAATAGAGACTTGTTAGTTCCTTTTAAATATTATGGTATTTATGATTCAAAAGTTGATTATGAAGAAATAAATTATCAAAATGGGAAGTATAATAAAAAAGAACTTGAAACAGCCCTTTCTACCAATAAAAGAGCAGATTTAATTTATGATCACTATAAAAAAATTGCCGGTGAAAGAACCCTAGGTTTTTGTGCTTCTATTGAACATGCAAAATATATGGCAGAATATTTTAACCAGAAAGGTGTAGAAGCAGTCTGTGTTCATAGTTCTTCTGATAAAGGAGAATATTTTCTTTCCCGAAATAAAGCAGTAAATCAAATTAAGAAAAAAGAGATTGATATTATTTTTGCCGTTGATATATTTAATGAAGGGGTAGATATTCCTTCTTTAGATACAGTACTATTTTTGCGTCCAACTGAATCTTATGTAGTATTTCTACAGCAATTAGGAAGAGGCTTAAGAAAGTATCCAGGCAAAGATTACTTGAAAGTATTAGATTTTATAGGTAATTATAAGCGGGCACATTATTTGCCATTATTGCTTTCTGGTAAAAACCCTATGATAGATGATAAAAGAAAATATAGAAATTTAGATGAATTTGAATATCCAGAAGGATGTAAGATAAATTTTGATTTAGAAATTATTGATCTTTTTGAAGAGTTAAAGAAAAATGATCCCTTAAGACAGAGAATGATAGATGAATACTATCGATTAAAAGATGAAATTGGGAGAAGGCCTTTAAGAAAAGATATTTATGAGGGAACAGATATAGATATTAATGAATTTTTAAAAAGAAAACATAATGGTAAAAAAGGTTATTTGCGTTTTTTGGACAGTATTGAGGAATTAAATGAAGAAGAAAAAAGTTGGTTAAATACTATTGCAGAAGATTTTTTGTATGAACTTGAAAAAACATCTATGAGTAAATCATATAAAATTCCAACACTTCTTGCTTTAATGGATGATCAGATGCTACAGAAAAGTGTAAGTATGACAAAAGTAGGTGAATCTTTTAAAGATTTCTATAAAAATCATAAAAAACATCAAAAAGATTTAAATAATAAAAAACATAGAAATTGGAAAAAGTGGGATGATAAAAGATTTGTAAAAGAAGCTGAAAGAAATCCAGTTAAATACCTTTCAAAAAGAAAATATTTTATTCATGATGAAATAAACGATAAATTTATGTTAAATAAAAAATTGTATAAATTTTTAAGTAAAAAATTAACCAGGCATTTTCAAGATATAGTGACATATAGAAAAATTAGATATTTTAGAAGAAGATTTAAAGAGAAAAGTTAAATTTGCATATTCATTGGAGGGAAATAAAAATGAAAACTTTTAATAAGCTAATAAGAGATAAAATACCTGAAATAATAGAAGAAGCAGGTAACAATTATGAAATGGAAGTTTTAGATGATGAGGATTATTTTAAAGCTTTGAATAAAAA
Source organism: Bacillota bacterium (assembly GCA_051744805.1). Lineage (GTDB taxonomy): Bacteria > Bacillota > Halanaerobiia > Halanaerobiales > DATFIM01 > DATFIM01. The sequence continues at coordinate 9,932 of JBNJDK010000051.1, read as the reverse complement.
ACTTCAGGAGGAACTCGATGAGTATAAAGCAAGTAAAGAAATAATGGAATTAGCTGATTTAGTTGAAATCATTTATGCAATTTTAGACTATAAGAATATATCCAGAGCTGAATTTGAAAAAATGAGAAAAGAAAAACAAAAAGAACGTGGTGGATTTGAAAAGAAATTATTTCTAAAAAAAGCGGAAGTGGATTAGATAATATGAATAATAATAAGATAATGATAAGTTATGGTGACAAGGCTGATAGAATGGTAAAAGAATTATTAGAAGAGGCAAAGATTGAAAAAGAAATCAATAAAGATGATTTAATAGCTTTAAAACCCAACTTAATTAAAGCAGCAAAATCAGAGACTGGAGCTACTACAGACCCAGATCTTACAAAAGGTATTATAGAATATTTGAGAGATAAAGGATTTTCAAATATCATAATTATAGAAGGATCCTGGGTTGGGGCAAATACAGAAAATGCCTTTGAAGTATGTGGTTATAAAGATATATCTAAAGAATATGATATCCCTCTTTATAATCTACAAAAAGATAATTATAAAACCAAAACTAGTAAAGGTATGGAAATTGAAATATCCGAAAAAGCTCTGGAAGTTAATTATCTTATTAATTTACCGGTTTTAAAAGGACACTGCCAGACAACTATCACCTGTGCTTTAAAAAATCTTAAAGGATGTATATCAAATAAAGAAAAAAGACGTTTTCACCGCCAGGGTTTGCATAAACCAATAGCCTCCTTGAATAAAGTTTTGAAACCAAATTTAATAATTGTTGATGGTATATATGGAGATCTTGATTTTGAAGAAGGTGGAAACCCAGTTAAAATGAATAGATTGATTTTAGGTAAAGATCCGGTATTAATTGATAGTTATGCTGCTAATTTACTTGGCTACTCTGGTGAAGAAATTGAATATATTAAATTAGCTCAAGATTTTGGAGTAGGGAGTTTAGATATACAAGAAGCTGAAATTATAGAGATAAATAAGGATAAAGCTTCTAAAATTGAAAATAAATCAATTAAGATAAAAAAGTTAGCAGAAAAAGTTAAAGCAAAGGAAGCCTGCTCGGCCTGTTATGGTAGTTTGATTCATGCTTTAAAAAGAGTTAATGAAAGAGGAGAATTGGATAAAATAAAAGAAACTATTAAAATTGGCCAGGGTTATAAAAATAAGGAGGTTAATGGCCCTGGAGTTGGTAACTGTTGTTCAGGTGCTGATAATTATGTTAAAGGCTGTCCACCATCTGCTAAAGATATACTTGATTTTCTGAGAGGTGAATTTATTGAATAACGAGTATTTGAGCAAAATTAGTCAGGCTTTTAAAAAAATAGCTGATCCTGAAATAGCAAAAAATCAGAAAGGATATATGAGAAATAAATTTGATTTTTTTGGGATTCAGGCTACTCCCAGAAGAAAGGCTACCAGAAAGTTTATGAGAAAAGAAAATAGACCATCTTTTGAAGAACTGGAAACTGTAGTTAAAAAGTTATGGCAAAAAAAGGAGAGAGAATATCAATATTTTGCTGTAGAATTAGTGGAAAGATATAAAAAAGATTTTACAGAAGATATTATTAAGTTATTTGAATATATGATAACTCATAAGTCCTGGTGGGATACAGTAGATCAAATGGCCAAAAAATTAGTAGGCCCCTATTTTAAAAAATTCCCAGAAAAGAAAGATAAATATATTGAAAAATGGATTCAATCAGGTAATATCTGGCTGCAGAGGAGCTGTATTTTATTTCAGTTAGCTTATAAAGAAGATACAGAAGTGGAATTATTATTTGATATAATTATTAGATTAAAGGATATAGATGAATTTTTCATTCAAAAAGCTATCGGTTGGGCTTTGCGACAATATGCAAGGATAGAACCTGAAATTATTAAAGACTTTGTAAAAAATAATGAATTATCTTCTCTAAGTGAAAGAGAAGCATTAAAACATCAATAAAATAATGGAGTGATATAATGAGCTTTAATCAAAAAGCAGCATCAGAATATGATAGCTGGTATGAAACAAAATTAGGAAGTTTTGTAGATGAAGTGGAAACTAAAACAGCTTTTGAGTTATTTCAACCTAAAAAAGGAGAGAAAGTACTTGATATAGGTTGTGGTACAGGTAATTTTAGCATAAAATTAGCTGAAAAAGGAGCTGAGGTTGTAGGCATAGATGTTTCAGAACCGATGTTAGCTAAAGCAAGGAAAAAAGCTGACAATAAGAATCTTAATATAAAATTTTATAAAAAAGATGTCACTAATCTTGATTTTGCTGATAATAGTTTTGATGCAGTTTTTTCTATGGCTGCTGTGGAGTTTATTGATAATTTAGAAAAAGCTTTTAATGAAATGAAAAGAGTTGTAAAACCAGGAGGAAAAATTTTATTAGGTACAATTACAAAAGATTCTGAATGGGGGAAAATATATCAAAAACAGGCTGAAAAAGAAGATTCTGTTTTTAATGATGCTGAATTCAAAAATCCTGAAGACCTTGAAGAATTAGATCGCGAAAATCTTATGAAAACAAAGGAATGTCTTTTTGTTGGCCCTAATACTCCTGATGAAAAGGTAAACTGGAAAGAAGAAAAAAGATTAGCTGGAGAAAAGAAGGGAGGATTTTTCTGTACATTATGGCAGGTAAAACAATAATTTCATGTCAGATTAGTTTTTATCCTCTAAATACCAACGAAGTAAATAAAAAAGTAAAAAAAGTAATTCATTTTATAGCTGAATCAGATTTAGAGTATAAAACAAATGATTTATCTACAACTATTTATGGAGAAGCTACAAAAGTTTATTCTCTTTTAGAAGAAATAACTTATAAGATGGATGAAGGTGAATTTGCTATTTCTTTAAATATTTCAAATAGCTGTGGTTGTGAAAGGGAGTGAATTTAAATGAAAGATAAAGAAAGAGAAAAACTTTTAGATGAAATTTATCAGACTGCTTATGATTATGAAAGTGAATATGGTTTTTGTGCTCAGGCAGTTTTAGCTGCCCTTCAGGATTATTTTAAAGGGATAGATGATAAAATAATACAGGCCAGTCATCCTTTAGCAGCTGGAGGAGCTATGTGTGGAGATGGAGCGTGTGGAGCTCTTTTAGGTGGAATGCTTGCTATTGGTTCTCATTTTGGGAGAAAAAAAGATCAGTTTGGAGATAGTGATTCTGAATATTGGACTGGTTCTTCCAGGCTGGCGAATAAAGTAAGAGAAAAATTCATTGAAGAGTTTGGTAGTGTATTATGTGGTGATGTTCAGAAATTATTAATGGGTAGAACCTTTGACCTCTGGGATACTGCTGATTATAAAAATTTTGAAAAAGCAGGAGGGCATGATGATAAGTGTCCTGATGTGACAGGTAAAGTAGCAAAATGGACAGCGCAAGTTTTATTAGATGAAGGTATTAAATTGATAAATAGAAATTAAATGGGAGGAATTTACTAAATTTTCTTGAAGAATTAATATAAGAAGTAATAATATTCATTATCAATGAGTGAATAATGTTACTTTTATTTTTACAACAAAATTACAAGGGGGAATTAAATCAATGAATAAAAGAAGAAAACTATTAGTAACTATTACTTTAGTTATGGCGTTTGTCTTAACTATAGGTATGACAGCCACAGCCAGTGAATTAAGTATGTTAGATAGAGTTTTAACAGGTGAAAAACCTGAGGCTAATCAGAGTATCAATAAAGCTCAAGCTGTCGAGGCAATTGTAAACTTTTTCAATTATGATATTCCAGTAAATGTTGAAGAAGCAAATTTTAGTGATGTAGAAGGAAAAACTCTTCGTTATGCTGAAGCAGCTTTAATGGCAGGTTTAATTGAAGATTCAGATGAATTCAACCCTGATGAAGAACTTTCAAGAGAAGAAATAGTAGCAATGTTAATGGATGCTACTAGAATAGAAGAAAAGGTAGCAAGTGATACACTCGATAAATACGAAGATTCAAATAAAATTGAAAAAGAATTTAAAGATGAATTAGCTTTAGCTGTAGATATGGGTCTTTTAGTAGGAGATGATGAAAGCCTAATATTTCCTAATAGAGGAATGACTGCTAATGAATTTAATGCAGTACTATCTAGATTGACATCTGACTACAAAAGAATTGATGTTTTATCTACAAATGATTTCCACGGTAAAGTACAGGCCGGAGATGAACCAGGTGCTGCTAAATTAATGGGAATTATTAATCATTATCGCAGTGGTAATCCAGATGGTACAGTATTAGTTGATGGTGGAGATTCATTTCAGGGTACTCCAATTTCTAATCTAAATGATGGAGCACCAGTAATCAAATTTATGAACTCAGCTAATTATGTTGCTCAGGCAATAGGTAATCATGAATTTGATTGGGGAATTGAAAAAGTAAAATATTTTGATCAAAAAACTGATTTTCCACTAATGGCAGCAAATATTGTAGATAAAGAAACTGGTGAACGCGTTGATTGGGCTACACCAAGTAAAATGATTACAGTTGATGGGGTAGATATTGGATTAATTGGTATAGCTACTCCTGAAACTAGAGGTACAACAATGCCTTCTTATATAGAAGATATTAAGTTTGTAGATCCATCTGCTGTAATTAGTGAATGGGCATCAAAACTAAAAGCCGAAGGGGCAGATATGATAATTGTAGTAAGTCATATGCCTGGCACAATGAATTATGATAGTGGTGAAGTTTCTGGTGAATTAGTTGAAACAGCAAGATTGGTTAATGTTGACGGGATAGTTGGTGGCCATAGTCATCATGCTGTAAATGCAATTGTCAATAATAATCCAATTGTAGAAGCTGGTAATCATGGACGTTATTTAGGAAATTTAAGATATTTTGTAAGTAATGAAAATGGAGAAATCTATAATGCTAACCCAATGGTACACCCAGTAAAAGATAGTGTTCTTGGAATGGCTAAAAGTCAGCCAGTACAAACTATGGTTGATAGTTATGCTAAAAGTTTAGAAAAGCAAATGTCTCAAACTGTTATTACTACTGATCAGAAGTTAGTAAGTAAATATAATGATATTTCTAAAATCGGTGCTCTAGCAACTGATGCAATGACAAATGTAGCATCTGCCGATATTGCTTTTCAGAATCCAGGTGGACTAAGAATAGATATTCCTGCTGGTAATGTAACAGTTGGACATCTTTATGAACTACTTCCATTTGGTAATTCAATAGTAAAAGCTGAAATGACTGGAGAACAAATTGTTAAAATTCTGGAACAGAGTCTAACCTTAGATAAAGGTATGTTACAACATACTGGTTTAGTAGTAAAATATGATATGGATAAAGAGAAGTATAATAGAGTTGTAGAAGTAACTCTACCTGATGGAACTCCACTTCAGATGGATAAGAAATATACAGTTGCCACAAATAATTTCTTAGCTGAAGGTGGAGATGGATTTAAAACATTTACAGAAGTTAACTTTACAGATACCAATGTATTAGTAAGAGATTCACTTCTAAATTATCTGCGCAGCCTTGATAGTATTGATGTAGATGCAGATAGTAGAGCTGTAGAAGTAGATGATTCTGCTGCATTATTTGAAATTGATTGGGCTGCTTAATTAGCAATATAATAATAAATTAATTATAAGGTAGTATCTCTCTTAAAAAAGGAGATACTACCTTTTTTTATGGAGAAGAAAATTTTTAATTAGTTGATTCTATGTTATAATTAAATCATCAGATAGAGAGGGGTAAAAATATGTATAATTTGAAAAAGTATCACAAAATATCTTCAAAAATTAATAATTTTAGAAAAAAAGAAATAGGTTTTTTACCTACTAAGTTACATAAACTCAAAAATTTATCAAAAAAATATGATGTAAATATTTATGTAAAAAGAGATGACCTTATTGGTTTTAGTTCTTTTGGTGGTAATAAAATAAGAAAATTGGAATATTTATTTGGTGAAATTATAAAAAAGGGAGCTAAATATATTTTTACATATGGAGCAACTCAATCTAATCATGCTATGCAAACTGCTATTGCAGCCCGAAAATATGGCTTAAAACCTATTTTATATTTGGTTGATGTTATAGATGAAGACATAGATTTTCCCAGAGCAAATATGCTTTTAGATGAGATTTTAGGTGCAGAAATAAAAATTGTTAAAATGAAAAAGGGAGAAGAAGAGTTTGAAGCTATGTATAGAGCAAAAGAAGAATCAAAAGAATATGCAAAAAAAATTAGTGAAAATAGTGATGACTATTATCTAATTCCTCCTGGAGGAGCATCACCGCTTGGGACTCTTGGTTTTGTGGAAGCTTATTTAGAACTAAAAGAACAGGAATTTCATAAAAATTTAAATATAAGTCATTTATTTCACCCAACTGGTACTGGTGGAACTCTGGCAGGATTAAATGCAGCAAATTTTTATATAAATGATAATTTAAGTATTCATGGAATAAACGTTAGTCATAAAGATAATAGTTATTTAGATGAAACAGCTGATCTGGCCAATAAATCTTTAGAATTATTAAATATTGAAGGTAGAATAAACAGTGAAGATATTACAGTAGATAATAATTATGTTGGAGAAGGTTATGAAATTCCAACTAAAAAAGCTAATCAGGCTATAAAAGAATTTGCTGAAAATGAAGGTATATTTTTTGATCCAGTTTATACAGGGAAAGCTGCAGCAGCTTTAATAGATTATCTTAAAAAAGGTAAAATAAATAAGGGAGAAGATGTATTGTTCTGGCATACTGGAGGTACTACTGGATTATTTGCAGAACCAAAACTGCTAGGAAATTTAATAAAATAATAGAATTAATGGAGGTTAATTAGATGAAAGTATATGCACTTGTTGGCCCAAGTGGCTCAGGAAAAAGTCATAGAGCCCGAGTATTATCTCATGAATATGGGATTTCCTTAATAATAGATGATGGTTTGCTTATCTGGAATGGAAGGATTCTTGCCGGTAAAACAGCTAAAAAAGAAAAAACTAAGGTAGGGGCAATAAAAACTGCACTTTTTTATGAAGATAAATTAGTAGAAGAGACAAAAAAAGGTATTGAATATAGTGGGGAAAATGAAATTTTAATTTTAGGAACATCTATAGGAATGGTTAAATTCATTGCTAAAAGATTAGATTTAGGAGAAATAGATGAAATAATAAATATCGAAAATATTGCCAGTGAACAGGAGATTAGTGCTGCCAAAAATGTAAGAGCTAAAGAAGGAAAACATGTTATCCCAGTTCCTGAAATTGAAGTTCAATCTTTATTTCCAGGGCATATTATAGATGTTTTAGAAATGTTCAGCAGTAGGTTTTCTGAAAAAGAAAAAAAAGAAAGTTCAATAGTTAGACCAAAATTTTCTTTTGATGGAGAATTAATAATTTATGATAAAGTTATAGTTAAAACTATAGAATATTATTTGGAAAATAATTTTTCTGAAATAACTGAGATTAATAATGTAGATGTAGAAAAAAAGAAGTTTGGGTTAGATATTAGCTTAGAATTAACATTAAAATATGGGGTTATTATTCCAGATTATATAGCTGAGATGAAAGAATCTTTAACAGATAAATTAGAAAATTTTACTGGTGTAAAAATACAGGATATATCAGTTTCAATAGTTTCATTGGCTGTTGATTTATGATTTATTAATATTTTTCAATATATATTTTATTTTATTATATTTTTAATCCTTGACAATAAAAAAACATTTTGATAATATCTATATTAGATAGTCATATAATAAAAATTAGATAATTGTCTAATTAAATTATATGATATTTTATTTTAATTAAATAAAAATTGATAAATATGGAGGAAATAGAATGAAGAATTTCCATGAAAAAAATATTGAGTTAACTTATTACCCTGCATTGGAATTGATTTTTTCTGTAGCTCGTATAAGTTTAAATCATGAATATATTGAAGATAAAGAAAAGGGAATTTCTATTGACAAGGATATTGAAAAATGGGTAAATGAAAGTCTTGCTGATTTTGATTCACAACAAAAAGAAATTATGAACTTTTATTTTGATGAAGATGGGTATTTAGGTTTAGGACTCAGTAAGTTAAAGGAAAAAATATCAAAAGATTGTAGTCCAGTTGAATTTATAAATTATTTAGATAAGTTGCCTCCAAAAAAATTAGCATATTATTTACTTGTTGGAGGTTATGACGGAAAATTAAAAGAAGAAGAGATAGAAAAATCAAACAATTATCATAACATCTATGAGTGGATAACAAAGAATTTTGTTGTTACTTCTCGAGGAAAATGGAAAGTCTTCAGAATATTGAGCAAACCTGAAGAAGTAAAAAAAGAATTGTGTAATTTTTTAAGGTATTTTTATGAGAATATATTTATAGATTTTTTCAAAAAACAAAATGTTATTAATTTTATGAAAGATTATCTTAAAAGAAATGAGGAACTTTTAAAAGAAGCATTTTTAAGATATACAGAACATATTTTATCTAAGGAAGCTCAGAAAAAAATATTTAATTCAAATAATGAGTTATCTATTAATGTTAGTTATTTTGCAGGAATAGGAGATATATTTATACCTGAACAAAATCGTTTTACTTTAGGGTATAAATATCCTGATAAAAAATTACCAGGAGTAGGACATCAAATATTAAAATATTCTCAACTTTTTAAAGCCCTATCAGATGAAACCAGATTAAAATTATTACTGGAATTAAAGGAGAGATCCAAATATTTAACTGAAATTTCTAATTCTCTAGATATTAGTAGTCCTACCGTAAAATATCATTTAGAAAAGTTTATAAACTCGGGGGTGGTAGAAATAAAGAAAGCAGAAAAAAAGAAATATTATAGATTGCGTAAAGATAGAATTAGAGAAATGCTAAATTTGATTAGTGATATTTTTAACATAAACGATAATTAATTAACCATTTTAGAAATTAAATAGTAGAAGGAGGAAAAAGATGATAAAAATTAGAAAGAAAAAAATCTTATTTACTGTTATTTTAGTTTCAGCTTTGATTATATCATTATTGGGGATTAGTATAAATTCTGATTCAGTAGTAGCTGCAGAAAATAAATTTATACCAGAAATTGATTATACTCAATTCGAATTAGATAATGGTTTTGAGGTCTATGTTGTTGAAGATGATAGCGTACCGGTTGTTAATTATTCTCTATATTATGATGTAGGGTCTATTAATGAAAAAAGTGGGCAAACAGGAATGGCCCATTTTCTTGAACATATGATGTTTTTAGAGAGTAAAAATTTAGATAAAGGTGAATTTAATGATTTTATTGATGAAGTTGGTGGAGAATCAAATGCGATGACAACTTATGATTATACTACATATTATGGTGAAGTTCCCGCTAGTAAGCTTGAATTGATAATGGCTCTTGAAGCAGAACGAATGGTCAATTTAGAGTTTGATTCAAATGAAGTAGAAAGGGAAAGAGAAGTTATTGTTCAGGAAAGGAAGACAAGGATTCAATCAAATATCTTTTCTAAGAATCTAGAAAAAATACAGGAAGAAGCTTTTAAAAATACCGGCCTGGCCCATCAGGTAATTGGCTGGGAAGAAGATATTAAATCAATTAGTTTAGATGAAATAAATACTTTTTATGAAAAATATTATTCTCCAAATAATGCTGTTTTAGTATTAAGTGGGAATGTTGATCCCAGGGAAGCCCATCATTTGGCTAAGGAATATTTTGGAGATTTTTCAGCATCTAATATTGACGAGAATAAAGAGTTGGGGGAAAAAAATTGGGAATTTCAGGCTGGTAAAAAATTAGAATTTAAAGATAATACTCAGGTTCCTATTATGATGATGTTATATGATACTCCAGAAGGGAATCATAATGATCAGGTAGCAATTGATGCTTTATTAAATATTCTCGTTAATAATAAAACTTCTAGAGTTAAATCAGAATTACAGCGTGATAAAAATCTTATAATCGAAACTGCTGGAATAAATAC
>JBNJDK010000050.1:0-13640 GCA_051744805.1 Bacillota bacterium | reverse complement strand
GATTGATCTTTCTCAACTTGATTCCAGAATTGCTGAAACTGAAATAGAAGTTGCCTGTGATGTAGATAATCCTTTATATGGCAAAAATGGAGCAGCTTACATATATGGCCCTCAGAAAGGTGCTTCTAAAAAACAGGTTAAACAACTTGATAAAGGTCTAAGACATATTGCTGAAATTATTAAAAATGATCTGGAAAAAGAAGTAAACGAAATCCCTGGTGCTGGTGCAGCTGGTGGTTTAGGGGCCGGTCTGTCAGCCTTTCTTGATGCAGAGTTAAGACCCGGGATAGAAATTGTGATGGAAGCAAGTAAAATAGAAGAAAAAATGAAAGACATTGATTTAGTAGTTACTGGAGAAGGTAAAATTGATGGTCAGACCTGTTCTGGAAAAACTCCAGTTGGTGTTTCTCGCATAGCTAAAAAGAAGGATATTCCGGTTATAGCTGTTGCTGGTACAATAGGAGAAGATGCCGAAAAAGTTTATGAGGAAGGAATAAATTTTCTCTATTCTGTAATTGATAAACCGATGACTCTAAAAGAAGCTATTGATAGTGCAGATGAGTTATTGCTAAAAACAGGCTATAATCTCGGAAAGTTTATAGATTCATTTTTATAGGATACTTCCGGAAGGGAGGCAGATAAATGGTTAAAGTAAAAATTTGTGTAGGAAGTCACTGTTCGCTTGTAGGTGCTTTAAATATTTTAGACACTTTAGAAGAATTGAAGGAAGAATATCCTGAACAAATTCAGATTAAAAGAGTTGAATGTATGGATAGGTGTGGAGATATCAAAAATGCTCCTGTAGTAAAAGTTGATGATGAGCTTATTACCTCAGCCCAGACTCAGGTGGTAATTAGTAAAGTAATGGAGAGGATAAAATGAGCAAACTAAAGGGGATATATACGGATATTGACAAGATCCGAAGGATGGTCTTTGCTGAACTTGCCAGCCTGGCTCTCAAGGATGCAGAATGTGAAGAATTTGATAAAATTCCTTATCGCATTATTGATTCTGAGGAAGCTACCTATCGTTCCAGTATTTTTAAAGAAAGAGCCATAGTTTCTGCCCGGGTCCGGATGGGGCTGGGTATGGATTATGAAATGAATCAGGAACATAAACTGCTTTCTGAAGGTATTAGAGATTTTCTTGAAAATGATAATCAGCTAAAGGAGCCGCTTGTTAATGTTATTCGTTTTGCCTGTGAAAAATGCCCGACTAATGCCCATTTTGTAACTAACAATTGCCGCAAATGTCTGGCCCATCCCTGTAGTATTGTCTGTCCGGTTGATGCAATTACTATTGAAGAAGATGCAGCTCTAATAGATCAGGATAAATGTATTAATTGTGGTAAATGTAAGGAAGCCTGTCCCTATGAGGCAATTGTAAATTATGAAAGACCCTGTGCAGCTGCCTGTGGAGTTGATGCTATAGAAAGTGATGATTATGACCGGGCTAAAATTAACCATGATAAATGTGTGAGCTGTGGTCAGTGTATTATTGCCTGTCCTTTTGGTGCTATTGCCGATAAATCTATGATCTATCAGCTTTTAAAGTCAATTAAAAAAGGTGAGGATGTAAGGGCAATTATTGCTCCATCTTTTGTAGGCCAGTTTGGTCCTTTAGTTTCTGCTGAAAAAATTGTAGCAGCATTAAAAGAGCTGGGAATGAAAGAAGTGAGAGAAGTCAGTCTGGGAGCAGATTTTGCATCTCTCCATGAAGCTGAACTTTTTGCTGAAGATGTACCAGACAAACAGCCCTATCTTGGTACTTCCTGCTGTCCTTCCTGGACCTATGTGGCAGATAAACATCTACCGGAGGTTAGAGAAAATATTTCTGATTCAAGTTCACCAATGATTTTTGCAGCTCAATCTGTAAAAGAAGATAATCAGGATAGTAAAGTTGTCTTTATTGGTCCCTGTGTTTCTAAAAAGCTTGAAGCCTTAAGTGATAAAGTTAAAGAAGAGGTGGATTTTGTAATTACCTTTGAAGAATTGGCAGCAATTTTTGTAGCAGCAGATATTGAATTAACTAAAGTTGATGCAGAAGAAGAAATCAATGATGCCTCCTATTATGGTAGGGGTTATGCAAATGCTGGAGGAGTTGCTGAGGCTATTAGACAGAATTTAAAAGAAAAATATAATATCGATCCTCCAATAACTAAAGCAGATGGACTTGCTGATTGTAAGAAAACTTTAACTAAGGCTAAAGCTGGTGTACTTGAGGGACATTTGATTGAAGGAATGGCCTGTGAAGGTGGTTGTGTTGGAGGACCCGGCACTTTACTTTCAACTAATAGAGGTAATAAAAATGTAGTAGATTTTGCCAATGAATCTCCATATAAATTTGCCTTCAATAATGATAAATTAGAGGAGTAGTTATATCATAATTGCCTTGCATTTAAGGGAAAATAGTTGTATAATAGATTTGTGGGATAATCCCACAAAAGATTTTGGAGGTGTTATGATGAGTGAAGATAAAATTGTAGCAAAGGTCGATAAAAAAGGAAGAATAACCTTACCTAAAAAAGTTCGAGAAGAAACTGGTATTTATAAAGGTGAAGTATTGTTTATAGAGACGGATTTGGGGCAAGTAAAACTTACTAGAGCAGTAGAAGACCCTATTGCTAAACTTAAAGATTATACTGAAAAACAATATAAATCTGGAAAAACTAAAAATTTAAGGGATTATGCTAAGGATAAAGGCATTGAATTAGATAATGAATAGATATTCTATAGAGATTACTCATTTAGTAGAATCAGATTTGGATGATTTGGGGTCAAAAAGAGATTTAGCAGTTAATAAAATTTTAAATCTGGAAGAAAATCCATCTAAAAAAGGATCTGCTTTAAAAGGTAATTTAAGAGGTCTTTATTCTTATAAATTTAATTTACCTGGCTCAGGACAATATAGAGCTATATACTATCTAAAAAATAAAGAATCTATTTGTTTGTTAATTTTAGTAGCAAGTAGAGAAAATATTTATCAAAAGGCACAAAGAAGATATGAGAGTATAAAAACTAACAATTAATTTTCATAATTAGAAATTATATGCTAAAATAATAGACAAAGAGATTAAAGAAAATAAATGAAAGGAATGATTATTATTAAAATTCGTTGGCTTGGTAATTCGGCCTTAGAAATTGATGGGGAGAAAAAAATAATTATTGATCCTAGTTTTACAGTTGAACCAGAGATTGAAGCAGATATTATCCTAATTACTCATGAACATGATGATCACATTAATCCTGAACAATTAGCAAAGATAAGTAATTCGGAGACAAAAGTTTATGGACCTCAGTCAGTTTATGATAATTTTGATATTGAGGGAGAGGTAGTAGAAGCCGGACAGAAGATAGAAGATGATATTAAAGTTATCGATATTGATTGTTACAATTCTGATGAATCTGTCGCTTATTTTTACAATGGATTATATCACACAGCTGATGCTTCAGTTTTTCCTGATCCAGGTGAAGAAATAAAAGTGCTTTTTTCTGCCTGTTTTAATGATCATTTTGCCAAGTATATAGAAAGTTGTATAAAATTAGACCCTGAACTTGCTATTCCTTATCACTATGATCCAGAAGAAAGGCAGGAACTTCTCCAGGCCAAAGGACTTTCCAGCAAATTTGAACAGATTAGTTGTAATAGTCAGGTCTTAGAATTAGGAGAAGAAATAGAAGTTTAAAATAAAAATATTAAGATTATTTAGGCTCTCATCTTTGTAAAAAGGTGGGAGTTTTTCTTTTATTAAATGCAAAAAATGTTATATAATAAAAGTAGAAAAGATTTTAATATAAAAGGAGTTGAAAAAATGCCTAAAAAAGAAGTATTTATTGAAAAAGAATTTGCTGATAGGCTCAGAGAAATCGCAGACTCCGAAAAAATTTCAGAAGAAGAAGTTATCCAAAAAGCTATTAAAGAATATATAGAAGACTACAATGCAGAAAAAAATGATCCTCTTTTAAATTTAATTGGAATTGCAGATGAGGAAGATGGAGAAGATGAGGATGGTTCAGAAAATTCTGACCATAACCTTTATGGAGGTGAAATAAATGAGTGAAGTTTTTGTTGATAGTGGAGGTTGGATTGCCTGTATTAATAAAAATGATAAAAACCACTCTAAAGCTGCCAATTATCTTAAAAAATTACGTAAAAATAATATGATGCTGGTGACAACAGATTATATTAAAGATGAAACTATTAGCTGGCTTAGAGAAAATATTGACCATAAAACAGCAATGAAAGCTATTGAATTGTGGGAAAAGGCAGAAAAAAACGATGAATTAAAGACCTGCTGGGTTTCTAATGAAATAGCTAAAGAAGCTAATGATATTTTTAGAAAATTTGATGACTATAAGTTGTCTTATACGGATTGCACCTCACTGGTTATTTGCAGAAAATTAAAAGTAGATAAGATTTTTGGATTTGATGAAAATTTTAATGAATTGGGGTATATATTTACTGCCTGTCAGGATGATAAAGAGGAGAAATATGAAGTTTTGAGACCATTGTAATAAAAAGGGAGGGCAATTCATGCACGCTATTGAGAAGATTTTGGCCAATAAATCTGGAAAAGATAAAGTTGAAACTGGTGAAATAGTAAATGTAAAAATAGATTTGGCTGAAGTAAATGACCTTTATTTACAGGTGATAAAATCTTTTAGAGAAATGGGAGGAAAAAAGGTCTGGGATAAGGATAAAGTAAGTTTTGTTTTTGATCACTATAGTCCAGCCCCTACTTTAAAAGCAGCAGATAATCATAAACAGATGAGAGAATTTTGTAAAGAACAGGGAATAGGTAAACTATTTGATATAAATAAAGGTATCTGTCATCAGGTTTTGCCTGAAGCAGGTCTTGTTTATCCAGGAATGATCCTTGCTGCAACTGATTCTCATACAACAACCCATGGAGCCTTTGGTGCTTTTGGGACAGGAGTAGGGGCAACTGATCTTGCCTCTATTTTGATTTCAGGAGAACTGTGGTTTAAAGTCCCTGAAATTATTAAAATTGAGATTAATGGTAAACTTAAGCCAGAAGTGATGGCAAAAGATATTATTTTAAATATCCTGGGTAAATTAGGTCAGGATGCAGCAGTCTATAAAGCTGTAGAATTTAGTGGTTCAACAGTTAAAGAGATGGATATTGATGAGAGAATGGTTCTCTGTAATATGTCTGTTGAAATGGGAGCCAAAACTTCCTATATTGAGCCAGATGAAAAGACTTATGATTTTCTCAAAGATAGAATAGATGTTGAATATGATCCTGTTTTTAGTGATGAAGATTATGAGTATGATGAGGTTTATGAGTTTGATGTAGATAAATTAACTCCTCAGACAGCTAAACCTCATTCAATAGATAATATTGCTCCTGTTGCAGAGGTGAATGAAGAAGAGATTGCCCAGATATTTATTGGGACCTGTACCGGTGGAAGATTAAATGATCTAAAAATTGCTGCTGAAATTATAAAAGGTCATAAAGTTGCAGATGGAGTTCGCTTACTGGTTATTCCGGCTTCAGATGAAGTTTATCAAAAAGCTCTAGATGCAGGTTATCTTGATATATTTTTAAAAAGTGGAGCTACAGTTTCTAATCCAGGATGTGGGCCTTGCCTTGGAGCTCATCAGGGAGTTTTAGCTTCAGGTGAAAGCTGTTTATCTACTTCCAGTAGAAATTTCCCAGGAAGAATGGGTAGTACTGAGGCTAAAATATATAGTGTGTCTCCTGCAACTGCAGCTATATCAGCTATCAAAGGTAGATTAGAGAAGGCTGAGGAGGGTGATCCTGATGGAAATAATTAAAGGAAGAGCTTTTAAATTTGGAGATAATATAGATACTGATCAAATTTATCCCGGTCGATTTTTAGATATCTCAGAACACAGTGAAATAGCTGAACATGCTATGGAAGGAATAGATCCTGATTTTACAGAAAAAATAGCTGAAGGGGATATCATAGTTGTCGGGAATAATTTTGGCTGTGGTTCAAGTAGAGAACATGCAGTTATAACATTAAAAGAAGCCGGTATCTCAGCAGTTATTGCCAGCTCATTTGCCAGAATTTTTTACAGAAATGCGATTAATTTAGGACTGCCAGTCATTGAAATAAAAGGTATGGAAGTAAAAGAAAAGAAAGAGTTGACTATTGATATTAATAATTCTAAAATTATAAATGATAGTGGAGAAGAGTATAATTTTATTCCTTTTCCTGAACAGATTTTGGAGATTTTAGAATCAGGAGGAATAATTAATTATTATAAAAATAACCTGGAGGGTTAAAATGTTAGATTTATATAAACCACCTATTGAAGAAGTGGCAGAATTGTGGGATGGAAGAATTGATAGTGAAACTGATTTTAAATCTTATCGATGGCACCAGTGGGTAGATTTTATTGACCTTAATCAAAAACAGGAAGCTTTAGAAGATAATCTAAAAGGTTTTTGTTTTTTAGGTTATAGTTGTGATAAAGGAGTTATAAGGAACAAAGGTAGAGCTGGTGCTGTTAAAGGACCGGAAAGTATTAGAAAAGAATTGGCCAATTTACCCTGTAGATTTTCTGAAAATGTTAAACTATATGATGCAGGAGATATTATTTGTAATGACCATCAATTAGAAGAAGCCCAAAATGCACTGGCTGATGCTGTAGAAAAAATTAAATCATTAAACCTATTTCCTATACTTTTGGGAGGTGGTCATGGAATTGCCTTTGGTCATTACAAGGGTTTATTTAATTCTATTGATACTCAGAATAGTTGTTTAGGAATTATTAATTTTGATGCTCATTTTGATATTAGACCATATCCTAATGGTGGTAACTCTGGAACTATGTTTCGTCAAATAGCAGATAAATGTAAAAAAGAGGGAAGAGATTTCCCTTATTTTTGTGTAGGGATTCAGGAATCAGGTAATACTATAAGTTTATTTGAAAAAGCTGAAGACTTAAATACAGAATATATTCTTGCTAAAAATATTAACAATTTTAATATCATGGAGATTTTGGAAAAGTTAAATAAGTTTATTTTTGAAAATGACTATATTTATTTAACTATTTGCTCAGATGTGTTTTCTTCTGCTTATGCTCCAGGAGTGAGTGCTTCCAATCCTCTAGGAATTGAACCAGAAATTGCCTTAAAATTAATAAAGCATATAATAAAATCGGGTAAAGTTATAAGTTTTGATATTGCTGAAGTTTCTCCTCGTTTTGATATGGATAATATTACAGCTAATCTGGCTTCAATAATCATTTTTGCTGTTATCAATACCTTTGTAAATGAAGATGTCAGCGGAAAATAAAAAATTTTGACATTTTGGACATTTTTTTGACGCTTCTTTATTATTATTAAATCAAAGAAATGTCCAAATTTTTTAAATTGATAAGTTTTTTGAAGATTTTAAAATTATAAAAAGGGGGAGATCAAATGTCTCTAGATTCAGTTAATTTTGACGTAGATAAGGCAATGAAAGTAAAATTGCCAGATGAGTTACCGGAAAAACCAGATTTTAGAGATGATATTAGAAGAGCTCCAAAAAGAGAGCTTAATTTATCAGAAGAGGAGATGGAATTAGCTTTAAAGAATGCACTTCGCTATATTCCAGCTCATTTACATGAAGAAATTGCTCCAGAATTTATGGAGGAATTACTAACAAAAGGTAGAATATATGGTTACCGCTATCGTCCAAAAGGTGAAATAAAAGCTAAACCTATTGACGAATATGAAGGTAATACTATTGAAGGTAAAGCCATACAGTTGATGATTGATAATAATCTTGATTTTGATGTAGCTTTATATCCTTATGAGTTAGTAACATATGGAGAAAGCGGTCAGGTCTGCCAGAACTGGATGCAGTATAGACTTATTAAAAAATATTTACAGGTTATGACTGAAGATCAGACTCTTGTTGTTCATTCAGGTCATCCTTTAGGATTATTTCCTTCAAAACCTGAAGCTCCAAGAGTAATCTCAACTAATGCTCTTATGGTTGGAATGTTTGATGATCCTGAACACTTTAATAAAGCAGCTGCTTTAGGAGTTGCAAATTATGGACAGATGACTGCTGGGGGCTGGATGTATATTGGGCCTCAGGGTATAGTTCACGGTACTTATGGAACTTTACTAAATGCAGGAAGGATGTTTTTAGGTAATGATGAAAAAGAAGATTTATCAGGACAGTTATATGTTACTTCCGGTCTGGGAGGAATGAGTGGAGCTCAGGCAAAAGCAATTGAGATTGCCGGTGGAGTCGGTGTTATTGCTGAAGTCGATAAATCTAGAATTGAGACTAGATATGAACAAAACTGGGTTTCAAAAATATCAGATGATCTAGATGAAATATTTGACTGGGTTGATGAATATAAGAAAAAAGGAGAAGCTATTTCTATAGCATATCATGGTAATATAGTTGACCTATTAGAATATATTCATAATAATGATATTGACGTTGATCTATTATCAGATCAAACTTCCTGCCATGAAGCTTATAGTGGTGGCTATAATCCAGTTGGTTATACTTTTAAAGAAGCCAGAGAGTTATTGAAAAATGAACCTGCTAAATTTAGAGAAGAAGTTGATAAATCATTAGAAAAACACTTTAAATATATAAAAGAATTAGTAGATAGTGGAGCTTATTTCTTTGATTATGGTAATAGCTTTATGAAAGCTGTCTATGATGCTGGAGTAAAGGAAATAGCTAAAGATGAAGATAATCCAGATAAAGGCTTTATTTTCCCATCATATGTAGAAGATATTATGGGACCAATTATGTTTGATTATGGTTATGGTCCATATAGATGGGTCTGTCTCTCCGGTGAAAAGGAAGATTTACGCAAGACAGATAAAGCTGCTCAGGAAGTTATTGACCCTGAAAGAAGATCTCAGGATTATGATAATTATCACTGGATTAAAAATGCAGAAGATAATGATTTAGTTGTTGGTTCACAGGCCAGAATTTTATATACAGATGGCCCGGGGAGAGTGGAAATGGCTCTTAAGTTTAATAAAATGGTTAGAGATGGAGAAATAGGACCTGTTATGTTAGGTAGAGATCACCATGATACTGGTGGTACAGATTCTCCTTTCCGAGAAACAGCTAATATCAAAGATGGTAGTAATATTATGGGAGAAATGTCCATCCACTGTTTTGCAGGTAATGCAGCTCGTGGGATGAGTATGGTTGTCCAGAGCAATGGTGGTGGAGTAGGAATTGGCAAATGCTTTAATAGTGGTTTTGGTCTTGTACTTGATGGTAGTAAAAGAGTTGATAGAATTATTAAATCTTCACTGGACTGGGATGTACATGGTGGAGTTGCCAGAAGAGCATGGGCCAGAAATGAACATGCTATTGAAACAATGCTGGAATGGAATGAAGAAAAAGGTGAATTAGGTCATGTAACACTTCCATATCAACCTGAAGAAGGATTGGTTGAAGATGTTGTAAAAGATTCTTTAGATAAGAATAAGTAAATTAAATAAATAGGGGGGAGAACTATGCAGCTTGATATTAAGCTATTAGGTGAAACAGAAGTTAAATTAGATAATAAAAAAATAGATTTTCCTTATAAAAAAGTGGAAGCTTTATTCTATTATCTTATTGTGGAAAAAAAGATTTCCAGAGCTAAAGTTGCTTCACTTTTATGGGGTAATATGACTGATAGTAAGGCTAAAAAGAACTTAAGAAATGCTTTATATCAACTGAAAAAAAGTCTGAAAGATGATATCTTCAAAAAAAGCGGTAGTTCTACCCTCCGTTTAAATAAGGAAAATTATAATTTTAAAATAGATCTTGAACAATTTATGGAAAGTGATTTATTAAAAAAATCACTGGAAGTATATAATGGAGATTTTTTGGCCGGGTTTTTATTAAAAAGATCTCCTTCTTTTAATGATTGGATTATAGAAAACAGAAATTATTTTCAGCAATTATATATTGATAAGTTGAAAAAGAAAATTGATTCTCTGGAAAAAAATGAGGTAAATGATAAAGCTATAAATTATCTACAGGATTTAATAAATGTCGATGAATTTAATGAAATGGCCTATCGTAAACTTATGAAACTTTATCATAAAAAAGGTCAAAGTGCTAAAGCTATCCAGATTTATAAAACTTTAGATGAAATTTTAGAAGAAGAACTCGGGATAAATCCTGACAAAAAAACTCTAAAACTTCTACAGGAAATTAGAAGTGAAAAATCAATTGTTTTAGATAATAAACAAAGTGTTGACTTTATTTTTAGAGAAAATGAAATTAAAGAACTGGTTTTAAATACTCGAAGTTTTATTTCAGGTACAGAATCTCATTCTTATTTAATTTCTGGTGAAGCTGGTATTGGTAAAACTACTTTGATAAAGGAATTTTTAGAAAAAACTGATCTTGAAGACACAATTGTTTTAAAAACAAATTGTTTTCAGGGTGAAGAACGTTATATTTTTAATCCTTTAAAAAATATAATCAAACAACTTCAGGAGAAATTGGAACTGGATGACCTTGAAATAAGCTATCCCTGGAAAAGCATAATTTCTATTCTTTTCCCTTCACTTTTTGCTAATACTGAGATTGAAAATAATGATCATATTGATTTTGATTCTTTACAATATCAGTCTGCCTTAAAGGCCTTACTCTATCTTTTATCATCAGCTGCTCAAAAACAAAAATTGATACTCATTTTTGAAGATTTGCAGTGGAGTGATGAAAAAAGCCTTTCATTTATAACTCAATTGATTAAGGAAAATAAAAACAGAAATATTATGGTCCTGGGTACTACCAGATTAAATATGCGTAATGATATTTTAAATGAATTTTCAGCTTTAAAAAATCATAATTATTTAAAAGAAATAAAATTACCTCGCCTTAATTATGATCAGGTTAAAACTTTTGTTGACAAAACTCTACCAGATTATAATTTTAATGAAAAAATTTATCAAAATATTTATGAAGAAACTGAAGGAAATACTTTCTTTTTAGTTGAATTGCTTCGTTTATTTAAAGAAAAGAATAGAAAAAAAGCTCTTTCTGAATTTATTCAGACTGAAGGTTGTCAAAATATATTACAAAATAAGATATCAAATATTTCAGAAAAAGCTAATAAACTGTTGATGTTAGCAGCAGTTTGTTATAAGGAAATAAATTTTGGACTTCTGGCAAATATTAGTGGAATGGATGATTTTGAGTTAATAGAGTTTTTAGAAGAATTGCAGAGCCATTATTTATTAGAAGAAAAAAATGATGAAGAGTTGACATATTGGTTTACTCACTCTAAGTTAAAGGAATATGTATACAATCAACTATCTAATTCGAGATTAAAGTTATTACATCGCCGGATAGCTAATTATTTAGAAAATGAAGTTGAGTTTTCTAATAATTCTCGTGATAGGTATTCTAAGTTGATTTATCATTATTCAAAAGCAGGTAATAAGCTAAAAGAACTTGAGTATTTAATTAAAGAAGCAGAAACATATTTTAAGCAAACTCATAAATTATTCCCTGTTTTACATGATAATTATCTTGATAATGAACAGATAGTCTTTTTGAAAAAGAAAGAGGCTAAAAATTATTTAGATGAGATAAAAATAGTAATTGAAAATATCAATATAAATGAAGATAATAGAGAAAAGCTAGAAGAATTAAAAGTAAAATTCTTGAATATAAATTCTCGTTATTATTTATGTCAGGGAGAATATGATAAAGCTATAAATCAAATAGAAGAAATGTTAAAAAGAGCAGAAACTATTAATGACTATGATATTTTACTTGAAGGTTATCAGGAGTTAGCTGGTTTTGGTATTCAAAAAGAGAATCCAGAATTGATAGAAAATAATGCCAGAAAGATTTTGAAGTTAGCAACAGAAATGAATAAAGATGAATTAAGTGGAGTAGCTCATCGTTATTTGGGAGTTTCTGAATTATATAAGAAAAATTATTTTGATGCCAAATTAAATTTTGAAAAAGCATTAAATATATTTAATAAAGCAGAAGAATTAGGAGAAAAATTTTCTTTAAATATTGCCGGTATTTATAATTATCTAGGTGAAGTTGAGCGATATCGAGGTAATTTTGATAAAGCTTTAGAATATTATCAGGAAGGTATTAATTATTATCAGGGCCATGAAACTTCCCATGGATTAGGCATTTTATATACAAATCTAGGATTAGTTTATTTTACAAAAAATGAAATAAATAAAGCGGGAGAAAAATTTGATAAATCGATAGCCATTTTTAATAAACTAAATACAATTTGGGGTTATATTTCCATAGCTTATGCCTATAATGCCCTTATAGCCTTTTATGAAGGGGAATACAATAAATCAAACAATCTTATCACAAAGGCAGAAAATATATTAGACAAACATCAAAAACCTTACTGGAAAGGAATTTTACTAAGAGTAAAAGCAGAAATCAATTCTAAAATAAATAAAAATAGTAAAACATCTAAATTTTATAATTCTATTGACTTAAAAGCTCAGGAAGAATATCTAAAAAAAGCTTATAATATCTTTAATGAGATAGGAACTCCTTATGAAATAAATATCGTCAAAAAGATGTTTTAAAAAAACTTTAGTTATTTTACGTTTTATTGACGAAAAGTGTGTATTATTAAAATACAGACAATTAAAAAAATATTAATGATTTTAATATATTAAGAAAATTTAGGTAAATTATATATAGGAGTGTGCAAAATGGAAATAAATTTTACTTTAAATGGAAAGAAAGTTTCAATAGATACTGAAGCTGACAAAAGATTATTAGATCTTTTACGAGATGATTTTAGTTTAACAAGTGTAAAAGAAGGTTGTAGTGAGGGAGAATGTGGTGCCTGTACAGTTATTATGGATGGTGAAGCTGTTACCTCCTGTCTTGTACTTGCAGCACAGGTTAACGGAAGTGAAATAATTACCACTGAAGGTTTAGCTAAAAATGGAGAACTTGATATTATCCAAAAGGCTTTTAAAGATAATGATGCAGTACAATGTGGTTTTTGCACACCAGGAATGATTATGTCTGCTA
The DNA here is from genome assembly GCA_051744805.1 of Bacillota bacterium. GTDB lineage: Bacteria > Bacillota > Halanaerobiia > Halanaerobiales > DATFIM01 > DATFIM01. Next base: position 645 of record JBNJDK010000050.1, on the reverse strand, counting down.
AAGCTCTACTCCTTAAAGATAAAAATCCTGATAAAAAAGATATAGAAGAAGCAATAGCTGGTAATCTCTGTAGATGTACAGGTTATGTTAATATTATCAAAGCTATCAGTGATGCTGCAGATAAATTGGAGGTTGAAAAAAATGGGAAATAAAGTTTTTCAACCATCAACTCTAAAGGCTGCAATTGAAATTTTAAATAAAAAAACAGATGTTGAGATTTTAGCTGGTGGTACAGACTTTATCTTAGAATTAGATAAAATAAAAGATGCTAATAAAAAAATAATGGATATTAGTAAAATAAATGAATTGAAATATATTAAAGAAGATGAAAATGTTTTAAGGATTGGTGCTTTAACCACTTTTAGCGAATTAGCCAAAAGTGAAAAAATTAAAAAGTATATACCTGCCCTTGCAACTGCTGGTAAAAAGGTAGGTTCTGTTCAAATTAGAAATAGAGCTACTATAGGTGGTAATATCGCCAATGCTTCTCCAGCAGCTGATTCAATGCCAGTTTTAAGGTCTCTAGTTGCTAAACTGAAAATTTCATCTCAAAAGCAAAACAGAATAATTCCAGTTCAAGATATTGTTAAGAGTTTTTATAAAAATAATCTTAGAGAAAATGAAATAATAGAAGAAATTATAATA
>JBNJDK010000049.1:0-13887 GCA_051744805.1 Bacillota bacterium | reverse complement strand
ACATCTTTTGAAGATCTTCCAGAAGATTGGGTTTGTCCAGAATGTGGTGTTGGAAAAGATATGTTCGAACCTCTATAATATATAATAACTTAACATAAACATTACTTAAGCCGGGGATAACCCGGCTCTTTACATTTATAATATAATATAGTATAATTACCACAATATTAATATAAAAGGGGCGATTTTATGGCTCTCAATGATTCATTTGAAATATATAACTTAACACCTGCTCAGATTCTAGTAGCAGGTTATTTTGCAGTTATATTGACTGGAACTATTTTGCTTAGCTTACCTATGGCTACTACAGCCGCAGGAAGTTTAGGAATTATTGATTCGCTTTTCACAGCAACTTCTGCAACCTGTGTGACTGGATTGATTGTTGTAAATACCAGTTCAGCTTTTACCGTTTTTGGACAGGTTGTTATTATGGTATTGATTCAAATTGGTGGATTAGGAATAATGAGTATGTCAACACTAATGGCCTTTTTAATAGGGAAGAAAATTTCTTTAAAAGAAAGATTAGTAATTCAGCAAGACCTTAATCAATTTGGGATTTCAGGTCTTGTAAGATTGATTCAATATGTACTTGGCTTTACACTAATAATAGAAGGTGCAGGAGCCATTTTTATGTTTACAAAGTTAATTCACGAATATAAATTAGTAAATGCAATATATTATTCTATTTTTCATGCTGTATCAGCTTTTAATAATGCCGGTTTTGATCTTTTTGGAAATAGTTTAGCTGGTTTTACTGGAAGTATTATTATGAATTTTTCTGTTATGATTTTAATTATACTTGGAGGAATAGGTTTTGGAGTTTTAACAGAATCAACAAATGATAAAAGATTTGGTAAATCCTCACTTCAATCTAAAATTGTAGTTGTAATGACATTGATTTTATTAGTAGTTGGATTTTTGGTCTTATTAGCTTTAGAATTTAATAATCCTGAAACAATGGGAAATTTACCTTTTGGAGAAAAAATATTATCAGCTATGTTTTTATCAGTAACACCAAGAACTGCTGGTTTTAATACTTTACCCACTGATGCTTTACATAGTTCTTCGTTGTTTTTCATAATAATATTGATGTTTATTGGAGCCTCTCCCGGTTCTACAGGAGGAGGAATAAAAACTACTACTTTTGGTATAATGGTAATTACAATGTGGAATAAAATCATCGGTAAAAAAGATATAGAAATTTATAATAGAAGAATTGATGAAGAAGATGTTCTTAAAGCAATGGCTATTACTTTATTAGCAATAGCTTTAGTAGTATTAATTACTATAATTTTAACTATTACAGAAAGCAAACCATTTATAGATATATTATTTGAAACAGTTTCAGCTTTTGGTACTGTTGGTCTTTCTACAGGGGTTACACCTACCTTATCTACTGTTGGAAGAATTTTAATTACATTAACTATGTTTGCAGGAAGGGTAGGTCCTTTAACTCTGGCAGTAGCCTTTGCAGAAAGGGAAAGAAAAGGTATTTATCACTACCCTAAAGAGAAAATAATGGTAGGTTAAGAATCAGATATGATAATCTAAAATCTCTTCATATTTATTGGAGAGATTTTTTTGTTAAAGAAGTATTTTAAAAATTTACAAACAACTTATTAAATGCTAAAATAATAGTAGTATGAGTGTAATATTTTAATTCCAAACTAAATAATTACAAATTAAATAATGGTGCTTGATAAGGAGGAAGAATGATGAAACAGTTTGTGGTAGTAGGATTGGGACGTTTTGGTTCAAGTTTAGCTGAAACGTTAGCTGAAAAAGATTTTGATGTTTTAGCAATCGATATAGATGAAGAAATTATACAAAATATGTCAAATATAGTAACTCATGCTGTAGAAGCTGATGCAACTGATGAAGAAGCTTTGAAAACATTAGGAGTGAGAAATTTTGATGTAGCAGTAGTTAGTATTGGAGATGATATTCATTCAAATATTCTAGCTACTTTAATTTTAAAAGAATTGGGAGTTCCTTATGTTGTTGTAAAAGCACAAAATAAATTACATGGGAAAATCCTTAAAAAAGTAGGTGCAGATAGAGTTGTTTATCCAGAGCGAGATATGGGTACAAGAATTGCACATAATTTAATTTCTTCCAATGTATTAGATTATATTGAATTTGCAAAAGATTATAGTATAGTAGAAATCGTAGCTACTCCTAATATGGTTGGTAATTCTTTAGCTGACCTAGAACTTAGAACAAGATTTGGGGTTAATGTTATGGCAATAAAAAGGGGAAAAGAACTTAATGTAACTCCTGGAGCAAATGATAGAATTTTGGAAGGAGATATTTTAGTAGTCATGGGTAAAAATAAAGATTTAGACGCAGTAAAAGAACTTTGAGGTGGTTTTGATGGAAGAAAAAAAGTTTTATAAAATTATAACTTATGGTTGTCAAATGAATGTACATGATTCTGAAAAATTAGCTGGTATGTTAGAAAGTATGGGATATAAAGAAACTGAAAATAATAAAAATGCCGATATAATTTTATTTAATACATGTGCGATTAGAGAAAATGCTGAACTAAAGGTTTTTGGGAAAGTGGGTTCTCTGAAAAATCTAAAAAAAGAAAATCCTGATATGATAATTGGAATTGGCGGTTGTATGATGCAGGTTGATGAAATAGTTGATAAAATTCATGAAAAATATCCTTATGTTGATTTAGTATTTGGAACTCATAATATCCATAGAGTCCCTGATTTGATAAAAGAAATAAAAGAACAGAAAGAAAAAGTTTATGAAGTTTGGCCTGAAGCAAATGGATTAATTCCTGATACTCCTGTTAAAAGAGAAGGAGATTATAAAGCTTGGGTTACTATTATTCAGGGATGCAATAATTTTTGTAGTTATTGCATTGTTCCTTATGTAAGAGGTAGAGAAAGAAGTCGAAATATAGATGATATTATAACTGAGGTAAAAAAGATAGTAAATGATGGAGTTAAAGAAATAACATTATTAGGACAGAATGTAAATTCATATGGGAATGATCTTGATAATGATGTTAGTTTTTCTATGTTACTATCAAAATTAAATGAAATTAAAGAATTAAAAAGAATTAGATTTATGACATCTCATCCAAAAGATCTTGATTTAGAAGTAATCCAAACTATAAGAAATAATAATAAAATCTGTGAACATTTTCATTTACCTGTTCAATCTGGAAGTACTAAAATATTAAAAAAAATGAATAGAGGTTATACTAGAGAAGATTATATAAAATTAGTTAATTTAATAAGAGAAGAAGTAGATGATCCAAGTATTACTACTGATTTTATTGTTGGTTTTCCTGGGGAAAAAGAAAAAGATTTTGAACAAACAATAGATCTAGTTAAAAAATTGCGATTTGATATGGCCTTTACTTTTTCATATTCACCAAGAGAAAACACAAGAGCTGCAGAAATGGAAAATCAAATTAGTGAAGAAACAAAAGATAAAAGATTAAAAAAACTAATGCATCTTCAAAATGAAATTAGTTTAGAACAAAATGAAAAATTTGTGGGTAAAACGGTAGAAGTATTAGTTGAAGGAGAAAGCAAAAATAATCCTGATACATTTATGGGTAGAAGTAGAAGGAATAAATTGATAATTTTTCCTAGAAAAGAAGGAATAAAAGGAAAAATTATAGATGTAAAAATTAATAAAGTTAAAAGTTGGACTTTATATGGTGAAATAGTAAACAAGAGGTGATGCTAGTGGCTGAACTAACACCAATGATGAAACAATATAAAAAATTAAAGAAAAAATATCCTGATGCTATTTTATTTTTTAGATTAGGTGATTTTTATGAAATGTTTTTTGATGATGCTAAAATAGCAGCTAGAACCCTTGACCTGGCACTCACTTCTCGAAATAAAGGTGGAGGGGAAAAAGCACCTATGGCTGGTATTCCTGCTAAATCTTCTGAAAATTATATAGCAGATTTAATTGAGGCGGGGTATAAAGTTGCGATTTGTGAACAAATGGAAGATCCATCTGAATCAAGTGGTATTGTAGAAAGAGATGTTATTCGAGTAATAACTCCAGGAACTGTTATTGAAAATGAACTTTTGGAAGCAAAAGAAAACAATTATTTAGCATCTGTTATAATCAATAATGATAAATATGGTTTTTCATATATTGATATATCAACTGGAGAATTCAATTTAACAGAATTTGAAAATATCCAAAAGATTTGGGATGAAATGGATAGAATTCAACCAAAAGAAATAATTATTGATGAAAATATAAAAAATAAGGATAAATATAAAAGATTAAAAAAAGATATTGATTTTTTAGTTAATCCGAAAAAAAATCTTAATTATGAAAGGGCTTATAATATTTTAATTGATCATTTTGAGGTAAATTCACTTGTAGGTTTTGGGTGTGAGGATTTAAAAGCCGGAGTAATAGCTGCTGGAGAAATATTAACTTTTTTGGAAGAAACTCAAAAGAAAATTTTAGCTCATATAAATAGGTTAAATACTTATCATTTAAATCAATATATGGTATTAGATTCTGCAACCCGCCGGAATCTTGAATTATCTACAACAATCAGGCAAAATAAAAAAGCAGGTAGTTTACTGGATATTATTGATAAAACCATTACTTCAATGGGGGGACGTCTTATAAAAAAATGGGTTAATCAACCTTTAATCAAACAAGAAAAAATTGAAGAAAGACTTGATGCAATTGAAGAATTAACTGATAATTATATGATATTAGAAAAAATAATTGATGATTTAGAAGGAATTTATGATTTGGAGAGAATTTTAAGTAAAATAACTTACGGTAGTGCTAATGCTCGAGATCTTGATTCACTTAGGTTTTCTCTAAAAAAATTACCACAGTTAAAAGAAGATATTTTAAAACTATCTAATTCTTTATTTGAGGAATATCAAGAAAAATTTGATGTTTTATCAGATATCTCTGAACTTTTATCGTCTTCTATCGTTGAAGATCCCCCCGTTTCTTTACGTGAAGGTGGCTTAATAAAAAAAGGTTATAATGAAGAATTAGATAAATTAAGAGAAACTCGAGGTGAGGGGAAAGATTGGATTGCTGAATTACAAAAAAAAGAAAGAGAAAGAACAGGAATATCTTCATTAAAAGTTGGGTTTAATAAAGTATTTGGCTATTATATAGAAGTTACTAATGCAAACTTAGATAAAGTTCCTGAAGATTATGAACGAAAACAAACTTTATCTAATAGCGAACGATATATTATTCCCAAGTTAAAGGAAAAAGAAGCTTTAGTTTTAGGAACAGAAGAAAAAATTAATGATCTAGAGTATGATCTTTTTGTAGAAATCAGAGATGAAGTAGGGAAAAATATAAATAGAATTAAGAAAACTGCTTCTATTATAAGTAAAATTGATGTTATTTCTTCTTTAGCTGATGTAGCAGTTGAAAATGATTATAATAGACCTAAATTAAAAGAGGATGATATAATAAATATAAATAATGGTAGACATCCCGTAGTCGAAAATATGTTAGATGATGTTTTTGTACCAAATGATTCTTATCTTGATAAAAATGAAAATAGATTTAATATAATTACGGGACCTAATATGTCTGGTAAATCAACCTATATGAGACAGGTAGCCCTTATAGTATTAATGGCTCAAATAGGTAGTTTTGTACCTGCCGATAGTGCAGAAATTGGGATTGTCGATAGAATTTTTACTAGAGTTGGAGCAAGTGATGATTTAACTACCGGTCAAAGTACATTTATGGTTGAGATGAATGAAGTAAGTAATATTGTTAATAATGCTACAGAAGATAGCTTGATTATTTTAGATGAAGTTGGAAGGGGAACAAGTACTTATGACGGAGTAAGTATAGCGTGGGCGGTAAGTAAATTTATTAATGATCCGGATAGAATTGGAGCTCGTACTCTTTTTGCTACACATTATCATGAATTAACAAGTTTAGAAGAAGAGTTTTCTGGTATTAAAAATTCAAATGTCTTAGTTGAAGAAGATGAAGATGGAGTACATTTTTTACACAAAATTGTACCCGGCAGAGCCAATCAAAGTTATGGTATAGAAGTAGCAAGATTGGCAGGATTACCTGAAGAAATTATTCTTAATGCTGAGAATATTTTAATGAGTTTAGAAAAGGAAAATGACTTAGAAAATTTAAAAGAAGAAAAAAGACAAAAAGAGGCAAAAAAGTGTAGAAAAGAAGAAAAACAAATGGCTTTATTTAGACCAAATGATCCAATAATTGAAAAATTAGAAGAAAAAGATGTCTTAGATATGACACCAATGGAAGCAATGAATTTTATATATAACTTAAAAAAAGAATTAAAAGAAAGGGAAAGAAAAGATGCCTGATATAAAACAACTTTCACAAGAAGTAGCAAATCAAATATCTGCAGGTGAAGTAGTAGAAAGACCTGCTTCGGTTGTTAAAGAATTGGTTGAAAATTCTATTGATGCTGATAGTGATCGAATTTTAATTAAAATTAAAAATGGAGGAAAAAAATTAATTAGAGTTAAAGATAATGGAATAGGGATAGAAGAAGAGAATATTGAAAAAGCTTTTTCTCGATATGCAACAAGTAAAATAGAAAATATTAGTGATTTGTATTCTTTAAATACATTAGGTTTTAGAGGAGAAGCTTTAGCAAGTATTAGTTCAGTGTCTAAATTAACTGCATTAAGTAAAGCAAAGGATAATATTAAAGGTGTTAAAATTATCTATCACGGAGGAAAAAAAATAAAAAAAGAAACAGCTGCTTGTCCTGAAGGAACAGATATAAAAGTAGAAGATTTGTTTTATAATACTCCTGCCAGATATAAATATCTAAAAACTAAAACTACTGAATTTGGTCATATTAGTAAAATAATAACTCAGGAATCTTTGTCTTATCCAGATATTAAATTCAACTTGAAACATAATGGCAAAAATGTTTTATCAACACCAGGAAGTGGGAAATTAAAAGATGCTATTTATGCAATTTATGGAGATGACATCTTTTCTAAACTTCATTTTCTTGAATTTGAGGATAGATATATAAAAATTAAAGGTTATATTGCTGACCCTTCTCTTACTCGTTCTTCCAGAATTCATGAAATGTTTTTTGTAAACAAAAGATCCGTTTATAGTAGAACTTTAAGTAATGCGGTTGAATCAGCTTATAGAGGATTAATAGCCAAAAATAGATATCCAATTGTATTTTTATTTGTTAAATTAAACCCTATTTTGGTAGATGTAAATGTTCATCCTGCTAAAAAGCAAATTAAATTTAGTAGAAATAAAATAATAAAATCAGTAGTAAAAAATGGAATTAAAGAAAAGTTAAATGATTTAAATCCTGCAGTACAGTATAAAATCAAAAATAATAATTCTCAAAATAAAAAAGTGAATAATAATAATAACACTAAGTTTAATTTTACAAAAGAAAATACTTCAAAAAGTGAAATAACAAGGGACAAAGATGGTAAAAATAATGGAAAGAAATTTAAAAGTAAAAAGAGATATGATTATAATAAAGAAAAATACAAAGAAAATGATAAGGATAATGTGAAAGAAAATGATAAAGATAATAATATTAAAAATGCAAATAAAAAACCTATCAAATCTAATAAAACAAATAATTTTAATATAAAAGAAATTTACGGTCAAATATTTTATTCTTATATATTAGTAGAAGTAGAAGATAATTTATATATAATAGATCAACATAATGCTCATGAAAGAATATTATATGATAATTTTTATCAAAAATTTAAAAATAACAACAATATTTCTCAAAAATTATTGACACCAGTTAATCTTGAATTAACACCTGCAGAAGTGGAAATTTTAAAAAATAATGAGGATAAAATTAAAAATTTAGGCTTTGAATTTGAATATTTTGGTGGAAATAGTATCTTAATTCAATCAATGCCTGAAATTATAAGTCAAAAATCAATTAAAAATGAATTAAGGGAGATTATTGATAAATTAATAAATGAAAAGAGTATTAATAGTGGGGCTGATTTAATTGATGAAATGATTGAATTCATGGCCTGTAGAAGTGCTATTAAGGCAGATGAAAAAATTAATAAAAAAGAAATGGAAAATATAGTAGTAGATCTTTTTGAAAGCTCTAATCCTTTTCGATGTCCTCATGGTAGACCAATATTAATTAAAATGTCTAGAGAGGATATTGATAGAGGAGTTGGTAGATAATGTATCAAAATAATATTTTAAAAACTTATTTAAAAGAAATTAAAAAAAATAATAAATTAAGATATCCATTAATTATTATTTTGGGTCCTACTGCAGTTGGAAAAACTGAATTATCATTAGAATTGGCCGAAAAAATAAATGCTGAAATTATTTCTGCTGATTCTATGCAAATCTATAAAGAGATGAATATTGGCACAGCTAAAGTATCTGAAAAAATAAGAAATAAAAATCCACATCATATGATTGATATTATTAATCCTGATGAAAATTTTTCAGTTGCAGATTACCAGGAATATGTTGATAATCTCATACCTAAAATTATTAATAAAAATAAAATACCTTTAATGGTTGGGGGAACTGGTTTATATATTAATGCTGTTGTTGAAGGATTTATGCTTCCAGAAATGGAACCAGATTATGATTTGAGAAATGAATTAAGACAAAAAGCAAAAAAACATGGTAATTTATATGTTCACAATATTCTTAAGGATATTGATCCTCCTTTAGCTGAAAAACTTCATCCAAATGATTTAAGGAGAGTTATTAGAGGAATTGAAATATATAAATTAACTGGAAAAACTAAAAGTTATTATAAAAATAAGCAAGATAATAAAGAAGATAGGTATAAAACATTAAAAGTCGGATTAAAAAGAGAAAGAGAAGAACTCTATGATCGAATCAATATGAGAGTAGAAAAAATGATTGAAGAAGGATTAATTGATGAAGTTAAAAGAATAGAAAAAAAATATAATATAAGCAAGACTTCACATCAAGCTCTTGGTTATAAAGAAATTTTGTCATATTTGAATGAAGAGTATGATCTTAACGAAGCCAAAAGAATTATAAAAAGAGATAGTAGACACTATGCAAAAAAACAATTAAGCTTTTTTAAAAGAGATGAAAAAATAAATTGGTTTAACTTGTCTAATTTAGATAAATCAAAAATTTTAAACGAAATATTTAAATTAATAAATGATAAATTTAAATTAGTAGGAAAGCAGGAAAATCTATAAATTTCTTGAATAAGAGTATTAAAGAAAGGAGAGATTATAATGACTAGTAAATATGATTTACAAAATAATCTTTTAAATTACGTAAGAAAAAATGAAATTCCTCTTATAGTTTATTTGACTAATGGATTTCAATTAAGAGGTAAAGTTCTTGGTTTTGATAATTTCACAATAATAATTGAAGAAAATGACAAAGAAAAATTAATTTATAAACATGCAATTTCTACCATTGAAACAGTTAAAAACATTGAAAATTTTGATCAATTACTAAAAAAATCTTCTGAATAATAAAACGGAGGTAATATGGATTATATAGTTTTTTTAAAGATGCATGGCATTGGAAATGATTTTATAGTGATTGATGGAAGAAATAATGATTATAATTATAAAAATTTAGCTTTGAAATTATGTCAAAGACATTACAGTGTTGGAGCTGATGGAATTATTATTTTAGAAAATGCAGATAATAATTCCCATGATTATAAAATGAGAATTTTTAATGCTGATGGTAGTGAAGCAGAAATGTGTGGTAATGGAATTAGAACTTTAGTTCATTTTATTAAATATTTTAAAATAAATGATAATAAAAAAAATTGTTTTAGTATCAAGACAAAAGCTGGTAAAATAGATACTGAAATTATTTCTTATAATAATGATAATAGTAAAATTAGAGTTAATATGGGAAAACCTGAGTTTTCTAAAGAAAAAATACCAGCCAAAGTTGCAAAAAGAAAAGAAATTAGTGATTATGAAGTTAGTATTGATGGACAAAAATTTTTATTGAATTCTATTTCAATTGGTAATCCTCATACTGTTATTTTTGTTGATGATTTAAAAAAATTTTCTATAAATAAATATGGTGAAGCGATTGAAAATCATAAAATATTTCCTAAAAATACTAATGTAGAATTTGTCGAAATTGTAGACAAGAAAACTCTAAAAATGAGAGTCTGGGAAAGAGGAGTTGGAGAAACATTAGCTTGTGGTACTGGAGCATGTGCTTCAGCAGTAATTTCAGAAAAAAAAGGATATACTTCTAAAAAAGTTAATGTAAAATTACAAGGTGGAAATTTAAATATAAAACTAGTTAATAATAATATTTTTATGACAGGAAATTCAAAGGTAGTTTATAAAGGAAAAATTAAAATATAATATTCAATATAGTATAAAATCTTCCAATTTTTAAAGCAGGAGGCGTTTTGATTATGCAAAAAGTTAATAATAAATATAATATATTATTAATATCTATAATTTTTGTATTAATTATTTCTGAACCTGTCTATATGATAGACTGGCAAGATTTTAAAAGAGAAAATATAGATAGTCTGAAAAATGAACTTTCTTTAGATGAATATGTTATTTGTAATTATAATCTTGCTATATCCTATGCTAATTTAGGAGAAATAAATAACTCTCAAAAAACCCTGGATAAAATTGAAGATAAAGTTGGGAAAAATGGATTTAAGAAAATTATTTCACCTTACATTAAAAATATAACTTATGATAGTAATAATTTATTAGATTTAAATCATGCTGCTTTTTATTACCTGATTAATGAAAATTATTCTAAATCATCTAGTTATTTTAAAAAAATTACAAATATTGATCCTAAAAATATTTGGGCCCTTAATTATCTTGCTGGTAATTATATTATGTTAGGTAAATTTAATCATGCAGAAAAAATATTAAAAAAAGTTGAAAATATTAAAAGTAATGAATTTACTAATTTGCTTTATGGGTATATTTATTATGAGAAAGGTAATTATATAAAAGCTTTTTCGAAATTTTCTGATACAGGTGATTTAATAGAAAAAAATATATTTAAATAAAGAGGAGATCGAAATGTATTTAATTGATTATCATACACACCCTTTATCACATTTAGAAAAAAATATTAAACCATATCATAATCTTAACCGTTTAAATGATTTTGTTAAAAAAGCTGAAGAGAAAGGAATTAAAGAACTTGGATTTTCAGATCACGATCAATTTATTGATAAATTTAAATGGGAAAATTTATTAAAAATCAAAAGAAAAAGTAATATTAAAATTAAATTAGGTATAGAGATAGATTATATTAATGAAGACCTTGATAGAATTAAAAGAAATATCAATAAATATAATTTTGATTATGTAATTGGTTCTGTTCATAAAGTAAATAGGTGGCCAGTTGATCATCCAGATTATAAAGAAAAGTATAATGAATGGAATATAAATGAATTATATAAAAAATATTTTTCTACAGTTGAAGAACTGGTAAAGAGTAATTTATTTGATATTATAGGTCATATAGACTTAATAAAGATTTTTGACTATAAAATTCCTAAAAATGATTTGGATAAAATAATTAAAAATTTATTAATACTAATTAAAAAAAATAATATTGCTGTAGAAATTAATACAAATGGTTATAATAAACCTATTGGAGAATTTTATCCATCTGATCATATTCTGAAAAAAATTTTAAAAATGAATATACCTATAACTTTTGGTTCAGATGCACATAATCCTAAACGCGTTGGAGAAAATATTGAAATTGTATATGATAAATTAAAAAAACACGGAATAGAAAAAATTGCTACTTTTAGTGAAAGAAAAAGGAGCGATATTAATGTTTTTTGATAAAAATGGAAATATAACTATTCAAAAATTAATACAATATCCAAATGATAATTATCAAGAATTAAGAAAAGAAGCCCTTAAATGTGAAAGATGTAAATTAAGAGAAGGGTGTAATCAAGTGGTTATGGGAGAAGGTTCATTAGAAAATAAAATTATGTTTATTGGTGAAGGTCCAGGAGCAAATGAAGATACGGAAGGAAGGCCTTTTGTAGGAAAGGCAGGAAAATTATTAGATAAAATATTTAATTCTGTTAATATAAAAAGAGAAGATGTATATATTAGTAATATCATTAAATGTCGTCCTCCAAACAATAGAACTCCTTCTATTTCTGAGGCTGAAGCCTGTATGCCAATTTTGAAATCTGAAATAGAATTAATAGACCCTAAAGTAATAGTAACTCTAGGGTCTACAGCTTTAAAATATTTAGTTGATCCTGATATGTCAATAACAAAAAATAGAGGACAGTGGATTGAAAGAGGAAAATATTATATTTTGCCAACATTTCATCCAGCATATTTATTGAGAAACCCTAATGCTAAAAAATCTGTTTGGAGAGATTTTAAATTAATAAGTAAAGCTATTGATAGAATAAATGAACTTAAAAAAACAGGTGAATTATAAAATATTAAAATTTTCTATATAATCCTACTACTTTACCTAATACTTTTATATTTTTTCCTAATATTGGTTCATAACTATCATTTTCTGGTTGCAATTTAATATGATCTTTTTCTTTATAATATGTTTTTACTGTTGCTTCATCTTCAATAAGGCCTATTACTACTTCACCATTTTCCGCATGATTTTGTTTTTGAGCAATTACAAGATCACCATCATGAATTCCCACATTTATCATACTATCTCCTCTTACTTCTAACATAAAAAAATCTTTATTTGTGTTTTTTAAATAACCAGCTGGTACTGGAAAATAATCATCTACATTTTCTTCTGCTAAAACTGGTACCCCCGCTGTAACTTTTCCTACCATAGGAATATATAACATATCCTTTTCTAATTTATTTTCTTTTTTGTTTTGATTTTTATATAAAATTTCTATAGCTCTAGGTTTTGAAGGATCCCTTCTTATGTAATTTAATTTTTCTAAAGTTTTCAAATGGCTATGAACAGAGGCAGGTGATTTTAGACCTACTGCTTTTCCAATTTCACGAACAGAAGGGGGATATCCTTTTTCATTAATTTCTTGAACAATATAATCAAAAATTTGTTTTTGTCTATCAGTTAATTCTTTCATTGTAAAGTCCTCCTTATAATTTTTTTAAAATTAAATATTTATTTTTAAAATTGGTGATAATTTACATAATATGTTAAATTTAAATATTTAAAGTAAAGTTTAGTTAAATAGTTATATTAATATTATTTAATAATATTATAACATATCCAAATCATTTTCACAAACAACCGTTCAATTAATTTATTCTTTCTCTTGACAGTAAACAAGTGTTCTGTTATAATTATTAATAGAACAGATGTTTTCGAACAATAGTTTTTATTTTATGAGGGGGGAATAAAAATGTATGAATTAAGTAATAATTCTCAGACTGGACATAGAATTAACAATAAGAAGAATAATAGGAAAGATTTCTCTTTTGGGAGTCTTAAAAATAAATTTGCATTTATTTTAAAAATATTATTAATTGTTTCTATAAGTGTTTTATTAATAGTAGCATTCCAGTTTAAATCTATTAGTTCTTCTGAACCTGAATTAATAGAAGTTAAAGTTGTGCAAGGTGATAATCTATGGAAGATTGCTGATAGATATTATGAAGAAAATACTGATTTAAGAAAAAAAATATTTCAAATAAAAAAAATAAATGAACTTGAATCAGCAATGTTAAAACCAGGGCAAAAATTAAAGATTCCAATTAATGAATAAATTATTAAGCAGAAAATTTTGTTTATCAAATTCTATATATCCTATGTGTTAGGATAAAAATATGGACATAATAAGTTTAAAAATATTTTAAAAGAGTATAAAGTATATATAAATATAAAGTATATATAAATAATGACAACTTACTTGACAAACACCGACAATTGATCATTCATTTAAACAGA
>JBNJDK010000048.1:0-13907 GCA_051744805.1 Bacillota bacterium | reverse complement strand
AAGGTGTTTTTCCCATAATCCTTCTCTTAGATACAAATCAAAAGAACGTTGAGTTATACCTGCACTTGAGATGTCAGTTGCATGTTTTGCTGCAAGCATTCGAGGAAGCAATTTGTCTGGCAAAATTGCAAATGCCAGTCGTAAACCTGGCATAAATATTTTGGAGAAACTTTTTATATAAATAACTCTTCCCTCTTTATCTAAAGACTTAAGAGACAATGGTTTTTGTTCAGTAAAATATAATTCAGATAAACAGTCATCTTCTATTATCAAAAAATTGTATTTTGTTGCTAATTTAAGTAATTTTTCTTTTTTATTTTTAGACCAGCTCACTCCTGTTGGATTTTGAAAACTAGTCATTATATATATAAAACTTACTCTATTTTCTTTAACCTTCTTCTCCAATAAATTTAAATTAATTCCATCTTTCTGTAACTTTATACCTTTTATTGAAGCTTTTCTTGATCTAAATGCTGACAAAGCCCCAGTATAAGTAGGTTCTTCAACTATAACTTCATCACCAAAGTTAAGTAGAATCTTAGCTAGTAAATCTATAGCCTGTTGAGCTCCAGAGACAATTTGAATGTTATCTATCTTTGTATCTATTTTATTTTTTTGTAGATATTTATTAATTGATTCTCGAAGAGGAAAATATCCCTGACTTTTTTGATATGTAAATGCTTTTCCCTTATCTCTGGTTAAAACTTCATTTAATGCAAATTTAAAGTCTTCTACTGGAAAAAGAGAGGGAGAAGGGGTAGCACTGGCAAAATTTATACTATCAGCCAAATCTACCTGTCCATAATCCAACATTTCTAATGAATCATTTTTTTCTTTATCTTTATAATTTAATTCAACGTTATTTTTAATCAATCCAGGCGAAACATAACTTCCACTACCTACTTTTTTGTAAATAAGTTCATCTCTTTCTAAAAGGTCATAAGCTTTAACAACTGTAGCTGGATTAATATTATTTTTTTTGGCTATATTTCTTATTGCTGGCAAACGAGTATGAGCCTCTAATTTACCTTTTAATATTCTATTTTTTAATTTTTCATATAATTGAGTATACAGATTTTTACTACCTTTTCTCTCCAAATCAAAATAAAATTCCATTATGTTCCCCTCCAAAACTAAAATTAATTATATTAATTCATATCTATTGTATCATTACATTTCTACTATAACAAGAATTATATATTTTAATTTTATTAAGTGTTTATACACAATTTATGTGGATAACCTGTTAACAACCCCTTTATATCTGTGGAATTATGTTAAAAATTATATTTTAAAAAGAAAAACAATGTACTTATCCACAGTTTTTGTTGGTATAATGTTAATTATTTGTTTATTTCTTTATTTTTCTGTGGATAATGCCTATAAATTGTGGATAACTTGCTTAGTTTTCCACAATTTATAGGTTGAATATTTATTCTTGTACTTTTTACCAATTAAAATATTTCCCTTAACATTTTAAAGAATTTTAATTAACAGTTAACCGATTGTATGTGGAAAACTCTGTGGAAAAATAAAAAAAGAGCAGATCTATGTTTACATAGACCTGCTACTTAACTTTAAATATAATCTTTTATACTTTTTTATTTAACAGGAACCACTATTTCCTGACCAACATGAATCATATCAGGATTTTCTATATTATTTGCCTTAATAAGTGTAGAAAGGCTAACATCAAAATATGAAGCTATTTTTCTTAACATATCTCCTTGTTTTACTTCATAAACATAATTGTCATTTTGAACTTCAACTGAAATTATTCTACCTTTAACTGTAGGAGATACAGTTCCTTTTTCATCAATATACTGCATTAATACTTCTTCAAGTCCTCCAGCCTCTTGATGAGTTTCTGTACCTTCAAACATTGTATAACCATCTCCACCTGCTGCCATAAAATCATTTGTTACTACTTTATACATCTTATCATGTTCAAGTGGTTTACCGTCTACTTCAATTTCTAATACCCTTTCTCCAGCAGGTCTATCTTCAGCAAAAACAAATGACATTCCAGCAACCTGTGGGAATAACCCTTCATGAGCAGGATATTCACTTAAACCATGTTCTACAGCATTAAGAAGATCAGAACCTTTTAATTTTTTAACTACAACTGTATTACCAAAAGGAAGAACAGAAATTATTTCTCCTCTAGTGATTTCACCTTTGTCAATAGAAGCTCTTATTCCACCACCATTAGTAATGGCAACTTCAGCATCCACTGCAGCTAACATAGCATCTCCAAGTAGACTACCAAGATTAGTTTCACCTGTCCTTACATATTCTCTTTCACCATTAAGTTCAACAGCTGTTTTACCAATAACTTCTGAAGTAATTTCTTCATTTTCTGCTTTTATATCAGCTACTAAGTCAAGAATAGTTTGATCTTTTTCTATATCTTCTGCATCTTCTTTTGTTATAAGACTTGCTTTCATACTGTCAATCTTATTATCTCTAATTGCTATATCAACTACTCCTACATTTTTATCATATTCTCCAGCCTGTACTATAAGTACATCATTTACCATTCTACCCTCTTCTAGAGCATGATGACTGTGACCATCTACTATTAAATCTATTCCTTCAACATTTTCAGCTACATCAATACTTGTATAGTCACTGCCTTCACTCATCCCAAGATGGCTCAAGGCAATAATCATATCTGTTTCATCTTCAAGCTCAGCTACCATATCTTTAGCAGTTTGTACAGGATCTAAAAACTCTAAACCCTCTACATTTTTTGGATGTGTTTTATAAGCAGTTTCCGGTGTAGCAAGACCAAAAATTCCTACTTTAAATCCATCAATATCTTTTATTACATATTCATCAACTAATTTTGGTTCAAGATTAGCTCCTAAAATTGGAAAATCAGTCATCTCATTTAATTTTTGTAATTGATCCTGGCCAAAATTGAAATCATGATTACCTACTGTTAATGCATCATATCCCATATGGTTTAAGATTTTTACCATACTTTCTCCTTCAGATAAATTAACTATATTTTGACCATGAAATGTATCTCCAGAATCCAGTAATATAACATTATCCTTTTCAGCACGATAATTCTTTACAATTGTAGAAACTTTAGCAAAGCCCATCCCGGCATAAGATCCTTCTTCTACTCTACCATGAGTATCATTAGTGAATAGAACAGAAATATCAGCATCCTGGGCCATAACTCCAGAGCTAATAAAGACTAATGCCATCACTAATATAAACACTTTTTTAAATAAGCCCTTTTTTCTCATTAATAAATCCCCCCACTTTTTTATGATATTATAAATACAGTAAAATTATATTAGTTAATTATTATAATTTTACTGTTATTTAACCAACATTACCTTTTATTACTGACTTGTTTTCATACATATTATCATCAGCCTTTTTAAATATCTCATCTATATCTTCAAAAGGAGTTGTTTTTGTAGCCAGACCTAAAGCTAAATTAATATCAATTTCCTTATATGAATAATTTGTTATATGAGTATGTATTCTCTGCATTACTTTATGAGCAGTTTTATTATCTGTTTGAGGTAAAAGTAGTCCAAATTCATCTCCACCCCAGCGAGCTAGAATATCATCTTCTCTACAATTTTCTTTTAATTTATTAGCTATATTTTTTATTACTTCATCTCCTTTATCATGGCCATATTTATCATTTACCTTTTTCAAATTATTTAGATCTCCAATAATTATACTAAATGGTAAATTTCTTTTAACATCAAGTCTTTCCATCTCTTCTTCAAAATAAGCTCTATTATAAAGGTCTGTCAAACTATCATGATATCCTAAGTATTTTATTCTTTTTTCTGCTCTAATTCTTTTAATAGCAGCTGAAGTATGAGCTATAAGTAACTCAGTTAATTCCAGATCTACTTCATCAAAATATTCTTTTTTATTTGAAATAACCTGGAAAATACCAAATTCATCAATGGGTACAGTCATAGCTGATTTATAGGCTGAATTAACAGGCTCAGCATCAGGATCATCTCTTACATCACCAGTAATTCGAGATTCTCCAGTTTTATAAACTTTACCTGCCACACCAGTTGTTATCGGTGCTTTTTCATCTATACCATCATCTCTTACACCTGTGCTTCTAGCCTTTACTACAAACATATTATCTTCAACTATATCAAGAGAACAAACATCAAAATTTAAAATGTTTTCTGCTGCATCAACTGTTAATTTATAAATTTCATCTTCATTATCTATAGTTTCCATCTCAATGGCTATTTCATGTAATTCTTCTATTTTATTTTTACTTTCTCTCAAATTCTTTTCCAGAGTTTTTCTATCACTTATATCACGATAAAGTGCATACATACCTACTTTATCATAATCTAATTGAATTGGATAAGATAAAAGATAAACTTCTATTTTTTCACCATTTTTATTTAATCTAACTGTCTCTTTTTGAACAACTTCTCCAGAACAGATTCTTTTAGATACTTTATAAGCTTCTTTTTTATATTTTTTAGGTGCTAAAAATTCATTTATTAGCTTACCTTTGATTTCTTCTATTTTATATCCAAAAAGTTCAGTAAAACTTTCATTTACATTTATCACTTCACTATTAGTATTTAAAATAGCAATTGCATCAGGTGAATTTTCAAATAACTGCTTAAAATAAGCTTTTTGAACTTCAAGTTCTTTTTCTGCTTCTTTTCTATCAGTTATATCTCTAATAACTACTACTGCCTGATCCTGACTAATAGCCGTCATTCGAGATTCAAAATACTTCATTCCTCCATCTAAAACTGGCAATTTGTATTCAAAAACCTGTAACTTATTATATTTTAAAGCTTTATCAAGATGGTCTCTTATTTTAGCTGCTACCTTTTCAGGTAATATATCTTCAAAATTATTACCTAATAATTCAGTTTTTTCTTTATAAAGATTTTCCTCATGTCCTGTCCATATATTTTTATAAACCCCTTTTTTATTAAATAAAACAAGTATATCAGGGAGGGTAGCAATCATTGATAAAAATCTCTGCTCTCTTTGCATAAGTTGTTTTTCCATCTCTTTTTTTTCAGTAATATCTTCAGCAGAACAAACTACAAATTCTACCTTCATATTTTCATTTAAATTAGGAGTAGCATTAATAGATATTAATCTATCTTCTAAATTAGTATTTTTTAACCAAAACTCTTTTTGAACTTTTTCTTTTTTTGAAAACACTTTCTTATTAAAATTTATTAATTTTTTTGCTTTTTGCTCAGGAAAAACTTCTTTTAATTTTTTATTTTCCAATTCGTTTTTCTTAAAACCTAAAAATTCAGCATGTGCTTTATTTACCCTTCCATAAATATCAGGCCGGGTTAAAAACCAAACCTGATTTTGGATATTATTCAATAATATTTGCTGTTCTTGATTAATTTTAGATGTCTGTTTTATAAATTCATATTTATAAAAAATCATTTCGATATTATTTTTTAATTCAGTCTTAGTAAAAGGTTTAGAAAGGAAAATAGATAAAGGATAAAATTCTTTATTTTCAAAAATTTTCTCTTCTTCTTCAGAAATCAAAATAATAAAAGGAATATCTTTTTCTTTGCTAATTTCTTGAGCAATTTTACAAGTTTTATATTCATCCTTTTGTTCATTATCAATTATTATAAGATCTATCTTATTCTTTAAAAATTTTTCAATATTTTTGGCATTAGATAAATAAGTAACTGAAATATTATAATTTGTTTCAGCAATAGTATACCTTATTTTTTCTTTTATTGATTTTTTAGTGGTAACTATAACTAAACTTTTCTTCACAATACTCACCTCAATATTCCTTTAAAATAACCAGGTTAATACACATTTCCCTTGGTAATATATATTTCTATAAAAACTAATTAATTCCTTTAATTAGTTAAATAAATTTAAAAACGAAATATAAGAAGGGAATATCTACTAAAAAGGTGAATTCAGTTTGATAAGAAGGGAGAAAACAGCAAAAAAAGCTCTAGCTAGAGCTTTTTAACTTCTGATTCTATCTTTAAAAACTATATATATACCTATTAATATGAGAGCTATAGACCAAACATACTTAAAAAATCCTTTTTCTAAATACTCAGAAAAGAAAATTATTGCAGAAAACACATATAAAGAAGTTCCAACATATGTTGGCCAACTTATATTAGACATTTGGCTATAATGAAGTAATTGCACAATCCAGAAAGCTGTTCCTAAAAGCAAGAAAAATAATACACCATCCATTTTACCAAGAGTTAATGCTTCATTTAAAATACTGTGTAACCCTATCATTAATACAATACTTCCACCAATAAGTAAACCTACATTTCTAGTTTCTGCTCTTTTTCCGGAAAAGAAATAAATTACCAATAAAATTGACGAAACAATAATCAAAGTTAAATCAACATTAATAAAATTAAAACTTTCTAAAAGCCAGATTGTCCCCAAAACTATTAAAATACCACCAAACAAATTCTTTTTTTGTTTTTCCATAATTTCTCCCTCCTTTTTACATATTATAACTTATTTGTTTGAATAAAACAATTTTTAATTTTCAAATTTAAAAATTCTCATAGAATTTAAAACAGCAAGGAGAGCCACACCTACATCAGCAAAAACTGCTTCCCACATAGTAGCCATCCCAAAAAGTCCTAAGCTTAATACCAAAAATTTTACTCCTAAAGCCATAATAATATTCTGCCAGACAATTTTTCTGGTTTTACTAGCAATATTAAAAGCTGTTAAAAGTGTAGATGGTTTATCATCCATTAAAACAATATCAGCAGCTTCAATAGCAGCATCTGAACCCAAACCACCCATAGCTACTCCAATATCAGATCTGGCCAGTACGGGTGCATCATTAATACCATCACCTACAAATATTAATCTACTATTCTTATCTTTTTTAGAAATAAGTTCCTCAACTTTTTTGACTTTTTCATCAGGTAACAACTCAGCAAAATATTTATCAATACCTAATTTAGCAGCTATTGTTTTTGCTGATTCATTTCTATCACCTGTTAGCATAATAATTTCTTTACCCTTTTTCTTTAATTCACTAACTGTTCCCTTAGAATCAACTTTTTCTTGGTCAGAAATTAGGAGATAGCCAGCATATTTTTTATTAACAGCTACATAAACTACGGTCCCTTCATTATTTATTTTTTCATCTCCATTACTTATACTAATATCTTTTTCATTAAATAATTTTTTATTTCCTAAAATTATATTTTTATTATTAATTATAGCACTTATTCCTCTTCCAGAGATTTCGTTATATTTTTTTAATTTTACTTCATTTTCTAAAGGACCAAACTCATTTTTATATTTTTTTACTATAGAAAGGGCCAGAGGATGTGTTGAGTTATTTTCTACCAAAGCAGATAATTTTAATATTTCTTTTTTACTAAAATTATTCACAGCTTTAATCTTATTTACTTTAAACTTACCTTCTGTTAAAGTTCCAGTTTTATCAAAAACAATTTTTTCAACATTGTTTAAAGCTTCAAGATAATTCCCGCCTTTTACTAAAACTCCTTCTTTTGAAGCACGTCCAATCCCTCCAAAAAAACCAAGTGGAATAGAAACAACTAAAGCACAGGGACAGGAAATAACAAGAAATATAAGAGCCCTATAAAACCATTCTGAAAAATTTGCACCTGATAATAGCAATGGGGGTATTATAGCCACTGCCATTGCTGTATAAACTACTCCCGGGGTATAATATCGAGCAAATTTAGTAATAAATTTTTCAGTTTTAGCTTTTTTAGAACTAGCGTTTTCTACTAATTCTAAAATCCTGGAAACTGTGGAATCTTCATAAGAATCTGTTACTTCAATTTCCAGAAGACCATCCTTATTTATAACACCTGATAAAATTTCTTCCCCTTTTTCCACTTTTCGCGGTTCTGATTCTCCTGTAAGAGCAGAAGTATCAAGTCTCGAACTACCTTTTTTTACTATTCCATCTAGTGGAACTTTTTCACCTGCTTTAACTACAATAGTATCACCTATATCTATATTTTCAGGTTTCATTTTTTTAAGGCCGTTTTTAGTTTTAAGCCAGGCAAAATTAGCCTGAATATCCATAAGTTCTTTGATAGACCTTCTTGAACGACTAACTGCCTTATCCTGAAAAATTTCTCCTATCATATAAAATAACATAACTGCAACAGCTTCTGGATATTCTTTTATAGCAAAAGCTCCAAAAGTTGCAATTACCATTAAAAAATTTTCATCAAATACACTACCTCTTTTTATATTTCTATAAGCTGTTTTAAGAACACGTCCTCCAACTAATAAATAACTAGTAATATAAAATGCCAGAGGTATAAACTGGGGTATATTAGCAGCAAAAAAATTTATTTTATCTGTTAAAATTGCCATAACAAATAAGATACTTCCCATGATTAATTTATTTTTATAAGAAAAATTATTTTCTTCTTCTATATCTGCTTCTTTTTTATCTTGATTTTTGCTTTTTATTTTTACTCCTGGTTCTATTCTATCTGCAATTTTTTGTATTTCTGTTAACTTTTTTTCTCCACTTTCCCCTTTAACCTTAATAGTACTTTTAGCAAAATTAAGCTCTGCTTCATCAATATAAGAAAGATTATTAATCTCCTTCTCTATTTTATTAGCACAATTTGTACAGTTTAACCCTTCAATTTCTAGTTCTTCTTCAGATTTTATTTTTTCTTTATTTATATTTGTCATTAATTTTTCCTCCTAATAGATGTATATTTGAATAGTTGTTCATATATAGTATATAATAATTTATTAGTTTCTGTCAACACATCTAATTAATTTAAAATTTATTTTTATATTAAAATCAGCTATAATCATTAGTATCAAGCTCAACTTATACACATGTTTTCCACAGTTTGTGTATAATTATTAACAATAGTTATTAATTAATTAATACATAAAAAAAGACCTGGATGGGGATTTCCAGGTCTTTTAAGGAGTTTAGGTGATTAAGGGGTATATCAAATTTTTAATAATAACAATTACTATTATCATTATACTATATATATTTCATTTGTCAAGAGATTTTTAAAAATTTATTCTTTAATTATCTAAACAGGAAATCTCTTTATTTTACAGAATAGTATATATAGTAAATTATTATTTTGTCATTTAATTATACTTAAATCTTTTAAACCTAGGAGTGATTATTAATGATGGTTGTTGGAATAGCCGGAGGAACAGGTTCTGGCAAAACCACTCTGGCTAATACTTTAATAGAAACTTTAGAAGAAAAAAATACTATATTTATCCCTCATGATAATTATTATAAAGATAGATCTCACCTGTCTTTTTCTGAAAGAAAAAAAGTCAATTATGACCATCCAGATGCTTTTGAAACAGAATTATTAGTTTCACACTTAAAAAAACTTCAGGCTGGTAAAAAAATTAATATGCCTCAATATGACTACTCAACACATACTAGAAAAGGAAAAACAATAGAATTAAAACCTAAACCTGTAATTATTATCGAAGGTATTTTAGTTTTAGCAGATGAAAAACTAAGAAATCTTTTTGATATAAAGCTTTTTGTAGATACAGATTCTGATATTAGAATTTTAAGAAGACTCAAAAGAGATATCAATGATAGAAATAGAACTTTTGAATCTGTTTATGAGCAATATTTAACTACTGTTAAGCCAATGCATGAAGCATTTGTTGAACCTTCTAAAAGCCATGCTGATATTATTATTCCAGAAGGTGGTATGAATGATGTAGCTAATAATCTCCTTTTAACAAAATTAGAATCTTATATAGCTGAAAGAACCGTTACCAAATAAATATCCCCCTGACCGAGAGCAGGGGGCTTTTTCTATGAATCAATTAATTTTTTACCTTTTTTATAATAGTCATCCTGTATATCTTGAGGGACCATACTTCCGCCAGTAGACCAGACGATATGATTGACTTTTTTATTATTTGTATCCAGCTTGTTTTTTTCAAAATAATCTAGAGAATTTTTATCTTTATATACTCTGGCAACTCCTGGAAAACCAGCTAAAGCAGATGGCTCTAAATTAAATCCTATTTTATCTTTTAAAGCTGCCAATAAAATGAATAAAATTTCATCTTCAATAGTATAAATTCCAGAAAGTAAATTTTCCATCATCTTTCCTACAAAAGCTGAAGGAGTTCCCACAGCCAAACCATCAGCAGCAGTAATATTATCAATACCAAAATCTTGAACAGATACTTTGTCATGTTCTTCAGTTATCATGCCCAAAAGCATTGCAGGGGAGTGAGTAGGTTCAGCAAAAAAACAATGAACATTATTACCAAAAACTAATTTTAATCCAAAACATATACCTCCCGGACTACCTCCTACACCACAAGGTAGATAAACATAAAGTGGATTTTTCTCATTTACTTTTATTTTTTTATTTTCAAGTTGTTCTTTTAGACGAAGTGCAGCAACTGCATATCCTAAAAATAAGTCTTGCGAATTTTCATCGTCTACAAAATAAGAATCAGGATTTTCAGCTGATTCATTTCTACCTTCTTTTACAGCCTTACTAAAATCTGATTTATATTCTATTATATCAACATTATGTTCCCTCAATAACTCCTTTTTCCATTCCTTAGCATCTCTTGACATATGTACGGTAGTCTGAAATCCTAATGCTGATCCAGCAATTCCAATGCTTAAACCAAGGTTTCCTGTTGAACCAACTGCAAGAGAATATTTATTAAAAAAATCTTTAAACTTTTTATCATTTAAAATCCTATAATCATCTTCAAGAGAAAGCATACCTTCTTCTCTGGCCAGTTCCTCAGCATGTTTTAAAACTTCATAAATACCACCTCTTGCTTTTATTGAACCTGCAATAGGTAATTGATGATCACATTTTAAGAAAAGATCACCATTTATTTTAACATTAAATTTACTTTCTAAAGTAGATTTAAATTCATTTATATTTTCTAACTTAGATTCAATAATCCCATTATTTTCAGCAGTTTCAGGAAATTTTTCTGCTATAAATGGAGCAAATCTTTTTAGCCGTAACTGTGCTTCTTTAATTTCTTTCATACCTAAAGATAATTCGCTTTTAATTTCATTAATTGGTTTTTTATTAGGATTTATCCAGAAAACTTCTTTTTTATTTATTACATCTTCTAAAATAGGGTGTTTTTCTTTCCACGCCTCTACACTTTTCCCAACTATCATAATATCAACTCCCTATATTACATATTAGTAATTAATAAATAATACTTTTATTAATTTCAGAGATATTACTACATCCAGTAAGTAACATTGCATTTTCTAATTCTTCTTTTATATTATTAAAATATTCTTCCACACCATTTTCCAAATCACCAAAAGCAGATATGGCAACCGGTCTTCCAATCAGAACAGCATCTGCTCCAAGAGCAATCATTTTTAATACATCTATTCCAGTTCTAATTCCACCATCAGCCAAAACTGTTACTTCATTACCTACTTCTTTAGTTATTTTGGGTAATACTTCAGCAACTCCCGGAGTATGATCTAGAACTCTTCCTCCATGGTTTGATACATAAACAGCATCAACACCAGCCTCAACTGCTTCCCTTGCTTCTTCTGCTGTCATTATACCTTTCACTACAAAATTAAAAGAATAATCACTAATTATATTCATTAATTTTTGAGCTGGTTTGGGTCTAATTTCTTTTCCCATTAAATTTATTGTAGTCAAACCAATAGTATCTACATCCATTCCAACTGTAGTAACTTCAGTTTCTTTTTCCAATCTTTCTAATTTTTTTCTAAGGGTTTTTTCTTCCCAGGGTTTTAAATAAGGAATTACTGATCCTGGATATTTATTAGCAATTTCAATCCCTGCATCAAGAACATATTTCCGAACTCCATCTCCAGCCGAAACAATAGTATCTACTTTGTTGCATCCCTTGGCCACAGAGCTCAAATACTCTATTTCTGATATTTTTTCACTCATATTAAAATCTACTCCCCCAATAGGGGCTGCCATAACTGGTAAACTAATTTTTTTATCAAATATTTCTGTAGAGGTATCAACTTTATTTATATTAGAAAATACTTTCATATTTAATTTATATTTCCGCAATGAATCATAATTAGCTTTAAAAGAAGCTCCTGAGCCTTTACCTCCCATTCCAGGAACTTCTCCTTCACATCCACGTCCATCACATTTTGAACAAACTCTACAAAAACCTTTCATCATTTCTCTTGCTTGTTTTCCCATCCTCTAAGACCTCCTTGTCATTTCCTATTACAATTATACATTACAAAAACTTTTATTTACAAGGAGAATCTTAAAATATATATTTAATCTACATTTTTAATTTTTATATCTAGCTCATATTCACCATCTTTAAAAGGACATTCCTTTTCAGTACAATCACTACAAGGACTGTCAGTTCCCTGCAGGCCACCATACAATTTTTTTATTATATAGTAAGAACTTGCAATTCCAAGTACAATTAAAAATAAATATTCCATTATAATTTCCCCCTTAAATTCCAATTCCAAATAATGAACCAAGTTGATATACTAAAAATGAAACTATCCAGGCCAAAACAAAAAGATAACCAGCACTAATTAAAGGCCATTTCCAGGAATTAGTCTCAGACTTTATAGTACCTAAAGTTGCAATACAGGGGGTATAAATTAAAACCATAGTCATAAAAGAATAAGCTGCAAGTGGTGAAAAATTAGCGCTTAATACTGATCTCAGCCCACTTTCTCCAGCTGAATAAACAACTCCAAGAGTTCCAACTACTACCTCTTTTGCTAAAATCCCAAAAACCAAAGATGAAGCCGCCTGCCAATTACCAAATCCAAGTGGTTTAAATATAGGAGCAATTAACTGTCCAAATCTTCCAATTATACTTTGAGCAGAAGCGTATTCTACTCCCAGCGGTAAATTCGCTAAAACCCAGATTAATACTACAACAGAAAATATGATTGTGCCTGCTTTTTTTATAAAAGCACTAACTTTTTTCCACATTTGTATGAAAACACTTTTTAGAGTCGGCATTCTATATGGAGGTAATTCCATTAAAAATGGTGATCTTTCTCCTTTAAAGAAAATTTTACTAAATATACTCGCCATAATAACTGCTAGAACAATCCCCATAAAATATAGTGAAAATACAACCAAACCTCCATTTTGAGGGAATAAAGCTCCTGCAAAAACTATATATACTGGTAATCGAGCCGAACAGGACATAAGTGGATTAATTAAAATTGAAATCAATTTATCCCTTTTGCTATCGAGAGTTCTGGTAGCCATAACACCTGGAACATTGCAGCCAAAACCAATAATCATAGGAATAAAAGATTTTCCGTGTAAACCAATTTTGCCCATTATCTTATCCATAACATAAGCAGCTCGGGCCATATAACCACTATCCTCCAGAATAGCAATTGCCAGAAATAGAAGTATAATGTTTGGTATAAATACCAAAACCGAACCAACACCACCGATAATCCCATCAGTTATAAAAGAAGTTAACATTTCTGGAAAACCTAAATTAACTAACAGTTGTCCAATCCATATTCCGCTAATTTCAAAAAATCTTTCTATATAACCAATTAATGGATCACCTAAAGTAAAAGTGAATTTAAAAATACTCCACATCACAAACATAAAAATAGGAATACCTAAATATTTATTTGTTACAATTGAATCAATTTTATCAGAAAAACTATCTGGCTTTTCTTCTTCATCAGGCTCGCTGACACTCTCTTCAATTATTTGATCTATAAATTCATATTTTTTGGTAGTTATTATATTTTCAAAACTCTTTTCTGATTTTAATTCTTCTTTAGAAATTAAAGATTTAATCTTTCTTAAAATAGAATCTCCAGCTTTTCTCTTTAATAATTTTTCTATTTCTGGATCTCTTTCTATTAATTTTAAAGCTATCCAACGTTGATT
>JBNJDK010000047.1:0-14282 GCA_051744805.1 Bacillota bacterium | reverse complement strand
CTCAAAATCTACTCCATCTACTGCTTTTACTACACCTTCTTCTGTAAAAAAGTGTGTCTTTAGATTACTTACATCTATTAACTTTTCTTTACTCAAAATCTTCACCTGCCCTTATTTGTTTAAAATTATTGTAACTTAGGATCTAAAATATCACGGAACGCGTCACCAATTAAATTCCAACTCAAACTAAAGAATAAAATAGCTGTACCTGGGAAAATAATTGTATACCAGAATTCTAATGGATTACCACTAGTACCTACTATCCAATTTCGGGCAAAAGAAATCATCTGACCCCAATCTGCATATCCTTCAGGTGCACCAACACCAAGAAAACTAAGAGCTGAGGCAGTAATAACCATAGAACCAATTCTCATACAGGCCTGAATTAAAACTGGGTAAATACTATTTATGAGAACATGGCGTAAAATTATACGAAAATCATTTGCACCTAAAGCTTCTGCAGCCTGAACAAATTCTTCATTTTTTATTTCTAAAACCTGCGATCGTGTTAAACGCGCCGTTCCCATCCAACCAAATGTTATAAGTGCTAACATTACATTATCTAAACCACGACCAAGTATCGTTGTAAGAACCATAGCTGCAACTAAAAATGGGATAGACATAAATACATCAGTTATTCTCATTAATAATTCATCAACTTTTCCTCCATAAAAAGCAGCAATTGTTCCAATACTTACCCCTATAAGTGAACCAAAGAAAACAACTGTAAGTCCAATTCTAAAAGCTGTTCTGGTCCCCCAGATCATACCATAAAATATATCATAAGACCCTTCAGTTGTCCCAAATAAAGCTTCATCACTAGGAGGAGAAGGTCTTGTTGACCAACCACGTCTCGGAATCAGATATGGATCATCCGGATCTGCTGGTGGTGCAATCCAAGGAGCAGCAATAGCAACAATAGCAAATATTAAAATAATAATAAAGCCAAAAACCGATAGTTTATTTGTAAATAGTCTTTTTATTAGTTCTTTCCAGGTCATTTATATCACTCCAATCTAATTCTAGGATCTATAACCGCATATGAAACATCAACTATAAGATTTGTTAGGATTAATAAAAAGCTAAAGTACATAGCAACACCTAATATTGCGGCATAATCAAGTTGTTGAGCTGCTTGTGCTGCAAATTGTCCTATTCCACGATAATTAAAAATAGTCTCTGTTATAACTACTCCACCAAGCATAGCTAAAATCATAGGTCCAGCTACTGTAACAACTGGAATAAGTGCATTTCTTCTAGCATGTTTATTTATAACAACATCTTCTTCTACACCCTTTGACCTAGCAGTACGTATATAATCTTTACGTAAAGTCTCTAACATACTTGAACGTGTAATTCTTAAAATATAAGCCCATCTTACTACAGATAAGGTTATAATTGGAGCAATAACATGTCTAATAGAATCCCAAAGAACAAAAAAGTTACCATTAAGTAATGAATCAATAACATTTAATCCTGTATAACGGACAAATTCTGCTGATCTCACAATATTTGCCGCTTCATTTGTAAGCCGTCCAGGTGGTAGCCAGCCTAAAACACCATAAAAAATCATTAACATTAATAATGCAAATACAAAAGTAGGAAATGACCATCCTACAGTAGCTAAAACTCTGATTATGTGATCCCAGGCTTGATTATGTTTAACAGCCGAGAACACACCGAGCCAAATACCACCTAAAACCACTGGAACTACAGCAAATAACACCAGCTCTAACGTAGCCGGAAATCTTGACATAATAGCTTCAGAAACTGGCTGTCCTGCTGATTCTGACCAGCCAAAATCACCTTTCATTATTCCTCTAATCCAACGCCCATATTGTTGATAAAATGGATCATTAAGACCATATTTTTCTACCATAGCATCCATATTTTGGCCTTTAACCTGTTTAGGATCACTAACATAAGTACTTAATCTTTGATATGGACTCAACATCATTAACATACCAAATACCAGTATTGTTACACCAAATACAATGAATGGTAAAATAATTAGTCTTCTACTAATATAATTAATCACACCAAATTACAGCTCCTTCCTAATTTGAAAATAGTAAATTTAATAATGTTTCAGAAATTTTACTTTAGTTTAGTAATAAATTAGTGTATTTTTGGTATTCACAAATTGACCAGGGGAGAAAACTCCCCTGGTTTTATAAATGAATATTATTTGAATGAAAATTACTCTTTATCCATTCCTTCTACTTCATGAGTATCATATCCGCCTGGCTTATCATACATATAGAAGTAAGTTCCAGGTCTCATTGGATTTGGATAATATCCTTCAAGATATTTACGTTCTAAGTGTACTCCAATTGCCTGATCTAGCCAAATATCAATAGCCTGATCAACAGAAATTTCCTGAATTTCTTTATATATTTCTTTACGTTCTTCAGGGTCAACTGTAGTTATACCTTCATCAATTAAATCATCCATACCTGATTCTTCAGCCCATTCCATATAATTTTCTCCACGCTGTCCACCATAATAACCGGAACTGTGGAGGAATGGTTGTGCAAAGTTGTGTGCATCTGGGAAGTCAGCTAACCAACCACCAAATGATGCAGGTAAAGTACCTTGAGTTGATCCATCAAGATAAGAAGACCATTGTAGGCCCTGTACTTTTACATCAAATTTAGGATTGATTTGCTCAATATAACTTTTAAGCATATCTGCAGCAACTTTACGGGCAGAGTTACCAGTATTATAAACAAGAGTCATTTCAAATCCTTTTTCCCATAATTCTCCATCAAAAGCTTTCTTAAATTCTTCTTCAGCTTTTTCTAAATCTAATTCTGGTACTTCAGAATCTTCGTCATAACCTTGAAGTGGTTTAACTATTGGTCCACGTAGACGAATAGCTTCTCCCATTCTTACTTCTTCAATAAATGCATCATAATTAAATGCATGGCTGAATGCTCTTCTTACATGAACATCAGCAAAGAAATCTGCTGGAATACCTTCGCCATCTAGTTCTCCACTACCTACAAAGTCACTTGCCTGAGTATTAATATCCCAGTTAAACATCATTGTAGTATTTTGAAGTTGTGGCAAGTTTTCAACAATATCTACTTTACCAGTTTCCATAACCTGAGATCTATACTGCTTAGGTACATAAGCAAGATCAGCGTCACCACGGAGGAACATCATCTTACGTGTACTCCACTCATCAACATTCTGAATAACAGCTGTTTCAAAGTTAGCAGGTTCTCTCCAGTAGTCATCATTTCTTCTTAAAATTACATGATCTCCATTTTCCCATTCTTCTAAAATGAATGGTCCAGTACCCATCAGTTTGTCAAATAGTGGGTCATCTTCTTTATTAGGATCATGGTTTTCAACTATTGTTTCAGGGGTGTCATCCCAACCACCTTGTTCTATTACCCATTCTTTATCCATGATCATACCAACATTATTACCATGAGCAAGGATTGTTAAGAATGGTGGATATGGTTCATCAAGTTTTAAGGTAATTTCATTACCATCAATGACTATTTTTTCGTCCATAGCTTCATATAACTTTTCAGCCTGTTCATCAGTCATATCTTCAACTTTGAAATCATCACCTTTATCTAAAACATCTTGTGCTACTGCATCTAAGGTTTGATATCCAAAGAAAGGTTCAAGTAACATCCAAACTGGTCCACCAGTTCTATCTTGAACCATACCTCTCATAAAACTATACTTTACATCTTCAGGAGTTAATTCATTACCATTACTGAATTCTACTCCTTCTCTTATTATAAAAGTATATTCTGTACCATCTTCAGAAATTAATCCATTATCTAAAGAAGGAACTTTTGTAGAGAGCATAGGTTTAAAATCTTCAATACTTGATCCATCATAAGCAATTAATGCTTCCATTACATTAAAAATTACCTCAGAACTAGCAGTATCATAAGCAAAATGTGGATCCATAGTGTTCTGGTCCCCAATTGTCACCATAGTAATAGTATTAGGGTTTTTAACTTCAGCATCATCCTGAGCTCCAGCTACACTAAATCCAGCTACAACAAGAACAAGGGCAAGAACAACAGAAAAAATTCTTTTATTCATATTAATTTTATTTACCTCCTCAAATTTTCTACTAATTCTACTTCATACTTTGGAAAATTTTCTCCTTTAAAACTTTCCTCTTTTTGAATATCTTTTTGGTAAATAATTCCCCCTTTTTTGTACCACCTCCTATGTAAAATAATTTATATCTTTCCATTTTTTAAATTAAATAAATTTTAAATAATATTGTAATACTCTTGTATTTATTATTCTAGAGAAAAAAGAAATATCCTCCCTAAATATAAAATTATTATCGATTTTTTAAAATTATTTTAAATTAAAATTTATAAAAAATTTAGAAATTGATATTATTTAATTTTTTCCACTTTCTAATCACTTTATTTTTTAACTCTTCTTTAGTTCCATTATTATAAATTACAAAATCAGCTAATTTGATCTTTTGGAATGTTTCCATTTGAGCTGATATTCTTTTTTTAGCATCTTCTCTACTCAATCCATCTCGTTTAGCAATTCTTTCTAACTGCTTTTCATGACTAGAGACAACTACCCAGGATACATCCACTATATTTTCTAACCCTGTTTCAAAAAGGAGTGGTACATCTAACACAAGATGATGGTATTCTTTGATTTTAGCTTTTGTCTCGTATTTTATTTCTTTAATTATATAGGGGTGGGTAATATTTTCTAACTTTTCTAATTTATCTTCATCTGAAAAAACAATTTCCCCCAGTTTTTTTCTATCTATTTTGCCATTATTATCTACTATATTTTCTCCAAATTCATCTATAACTTCATTGTAAGCATTTTTATTTTTATCTAAAATATTATGACCTATTTTATCTGCATTGACTATATAAGCCCCTAAACTCGCTAATATTCTCGCCACTGTACTTTTGCCAGTGGCAATTCCCCCGGTTAAACCAATAATCATAATTTCCTCCATTTTCTTTATTCCCAAAAATGATTTAAATAATAAAATTTTTCTGATAAATTAAATTTTTTAAACAAAATGTAAATTTAGTAAACATAATTGTCACTCATTATTTTGACAATTAGGACAATAATAAGTAGACCTACCGGCTACTTTATCCTTAACAATAAATTTTCCGCATTTATTACACTTTTGACCCTCTTTTTGATATACCTGCAATTTTTCCTGAAAACTTCCTTTTTCTCCAAATGCATTTACATAATCACTAAAGGTTGTTCCATTGTATTTTATACCTAATTTTAATATTTTTCTTATATTCTCATATAATTTTTTTAATTCTTCTTTATTAAGTGTATTTGCTTTTCGTCCTGGATGAATACCCGAACGATAAAGAACTTCATCAGTATAAATATTACCTAATCCAGCAATAAATTTTTGATTTAAAAGAAGAGATTTAATTATTGCAGTTCTACCTTTAAATAATTTTTCGAAATCTTTAAAATCAAAATCAGAAGCAAGAGGCTCAGGACCAAGTTCAGCAAGCCCTCCTGCAGCCTCATAATTATCATCATCAATTAAATAAATTCTTCCAAATTTCCTTACATTATTAAATCGCAAATCCGTATTATGATCTAATTTAAAAATTACATGAGTATGTTTTTTAAGAGGTTCATTACTTGATTTGACAAGAAGTTTACCGGTCATTCTTAAATGAATGACCATAATTTTGTCTTCTTCTAGATGAATTAATATATATTTACCTCTTCGGGTAATATCTGAAATTTTACGGTTTTTAATTTGTTTTTTAAATTTTTTTAAGTCTGGAAAAGCTATCAAACGAGGTTCTTTAATTCTCACAGAAGTTATTATATAATTTTTTATAAGATTTTTCAAGCCTAAAACCACATTTTCTACTTCAGGTAATTCAGGCATTATTTTGCACCTCATATTCTTCTTTATCTCTCCAGTTATCTCCAATTTGTAAATCAACAGTTAAAGGAACTGACAGTAAAGCTGTATTTTCCATTTTTTCTTTAACTTTGGCAGCTACTTCTTGAAATACTTCTTTTTTAACTTCCAGAATAAGTTCATCATGAACCTGTAATAAAATTCTTGCTTCCAGATCACAATTTTTTATATATTCATAAACATCAAGCATAGCTAATTTCATAATATCAGCTGCACTTCCCTGAATGGGAGTATTGATAGCTGCCCTTCTAGCAAAAGATCTTTTATGAAAATTACTGCTATTTATATCAGCTATATATCTTTTTCTATCAAATATTGTAGTTACATAACCTTCATCTTTAGCTTTTTGAGTTATATTATCCATATATTTTTTTACTCCAGAAAAGCGATCAAAATATTTATCTATATATTCCTGGGCTTCTTTTCGGCTTATATCTAAATCTTGTGATAATCCATAAGCACTCATACCATAAGCAATTCCAAAATTAATAACTTTTGCATGTCTTCTCATATTTGAAGTAACTTCTTCAGGATTAACCTCAAATATTTTACTGGCTGTTTCCGTATGAATATCAAGATCATTTTTAAAAGCATTCATCAATGATTCATCCTGACTTATATGGGCCAAAACTCTTAATTCAACCTGTGAATAATCGGCTGCAAGAAATGCCCAATCATTATTTTCAGGGACAAAAGCTTTTCTAACTGCTCGTCCTTCTTTAGTTCTAATCGGTATATTTTGTAAATTGGGATCAGTACTGCTTAATCTACCTGTAGCTGTAATCATTTGATTATAACTGGTATGGATTCTTCCAGTCTCAGAATTAATTAAAGGTGGAAGTGCATCTACATAAGTAGATTTTAACTTTGACCATTTTCTAAACTCCATAATTAAAGGAACAATCTCATGTTTATCTTCCAATTTTTCTAAAACTTTTATACTTGTAGAATAACCCGTTTTCGTTCTTTTTATTACTGGTAAACCTAATTTCTCAAATAATATTTCTCCTACCTGTTTTGGAGAATTAAGATTAAATTCTTCACCAGCTAATTTATAAGCTTTTTCTTCTATTGAATTTATTTTTTCTTCCCACATTTCAGATAATTCATCAAGATATTCCTTATCAACTTTTATACCATTTAATTCCATCTGAGCTAAAGAAGGAATCAAAGGGATTTCAATTTCTTTATATAAATCCAATAAATTATTATTTTTTAATTCATCGAGTAAAATATTCCTTAACTCAAATATATTAGCTAATTGTACTGCAGATTTTTCCCTATCAGTAACTTCTTTGCCCATTTCAAAATCGAGTTCTTCTTTATAAAGTGTTGCCATATCTATTAATTTATCTGAAGGATTTAAAAGATATTTTGCTAATAATGGTTCAAACTCCAAACCCTTAACTTCTATATTATGTCTTTTACAATATAAAATCCCTTCTTTAGCCCGGAGCATTAATTTTTTAATTTCTTCATCTTCTAAAATGATTTTTAAATCATTTATATTAATTTCATTTAAATCTAAAGAAAAAATATTACTTGAATCCACCGCTATAAGCAAATCATCAACTTCACTTTCAACTGGGTTTGAAAAATCTGAAAGTATAAAATACAAACCAACATTTTCCAACTCTTTCCAGTTATCTAAATGGTTATTTAACTTTTTAGAATCATCAATTTTTTCAATATTAATATCATCACTTTTAATTTCTTTAAGTTCTTTAAATCTTTCTATTAAACTTTTAAATTCAAGTCTTTCAAAAAGACTAATGACTTTATTCTTTTCCTCTTTATTTAACTTATCATAAGTTAACTTTTTAAGATCTACATCAAGTGAAACATCCTGTAAAATTTCACCTAACATTTTACTTGTTCTAGCCTGTTCTGCATATTCTCTTAAATTTTCTTTTCTTTTTTTACCAGAAACATCTTCAATATTGTCTAATACATTTTCCATACTGTCAAATTCTTTTAGTAATTTAGTAGCTGTCTTTATGCCAATACCTGGGACTCCAGGAATGTTATCAGAAGAATCTCCCATAAGTCCTTTTAAATCTATTAATTGCACTGGTTCTAATTCATATTTTTCGCGAACTTTTTCTAGTGTATATTGAGTAATATCTGAAATTCCCTTCCTGGTATACATTACTTCAATATTTTCTGTAACTAATTGAAGAGCATCTCTATCACCAGTAACAATCACAACTTCCCAACCTTCATTTTCTCCCATTTGAGCAAGAGTTCCAATGACATCATCAGCTTCATAACCACTTTTTTCAAAAATAGGTATTTTAAGAGATTTTAACATTTCTTTAATAAGCGGAATTTGAGGTGAAAGTTCATCAGGCATCTTTTTTCTATCTGCTTTATAATCTTCATATTCTTCATGACGAAAAGTGGGACCTTTTTTATCAAAAGCTACACTTAAAAGATCAGGATTTTCATTATCTATTAACCTAAAAAGCATTCTAGCAAAACCAAATACAGCATTTGTATATTCACCATCCTGATTAGTTAAGGTTGGCAGAGCATAAAAGGCTCTATGAGCAAGACTGTGGCCATCAAGTAAAAACAATTTTTTAGACAACTAATATCAACTCCTTATAATAATCTACTTTAAATTTGAGATTTTGTAGGGATTTACAGATTTATCTTGAATTTATAAGTTAGAACTTTATTTATCAACAAAATTATAAAACAAAAGGAGAAATAATTATGAAAAGAATAGCTTTAATAGCTCATGATGAAAAAAAGGACGATATGGTTGAATTTGTTAAACATCATTATAAATTTCTTTCAAAATGCAAACTCATTTCTACCGGAACTACCGGAAAAGTAATTATGGATAATGTCGATTTAAAAATTAATCGCATGGAATCCGGTCCACTTGGTGGTGATCAGATGGTCGGAGCTGAAGTGGCTAAAGATAATCTTGATGGAGTAATATTTTTGCGTGATCCACTGACAGCTCAACCTCATGAACCAGATATTTCAGCTTTATTACGAGTTTGTGATGTCCATAATATTCCATTGGCTACCAACATTTCTAGTGCACATTTTATACTAAAAGGTTTACTTAATAGTTAAGTTATAAAGGTTATCCACATATATAATAACATAAGCAAAGTAGGAATCCAAAGTAACTGGATTTGAAAATCCGTATAAATAAAATTATAAATCCCCCGCGAAATGTTATATATGCTGTTATAAAGGTAGGATTCGAAAAAGACTCCTGTATCATATTCTAAAAATTTTCCTGAAATTTTATAAAGAAAATTATTTACCTTTTTAAATATATCATCAAGTTCAGGTGCTTCTTTTTCTTCAGTTTTTATCCAATTAAATTTCCAAAGTAAAGAAATTGATATTACCAAATATATAACATAACTAATGAAACCATCTAAAAAATGAAAATTTACTTCTTCAACGAAAAATCTACTATAAATATAATCTGGTGCAATTCCTGTAAAAATAAGAGCAAAAGTCAAAAATATAATAGCACTATATCCATATTCACCCGGGGAGAAATTTCTTTTTTTGATTTCTTCTTTTTTACTTTTGCTGAAAATATTTTTTAACCATAACCACCAGGCTAATCTAAAACTATATAAAATAGTTAAAATACTGGCTCCATGCAATAATATTTTGTAATAATCAATACCTTTAAATGCATATTTAATAAAATGTTTACTGTGATATCCTGTTAGAAAAAATGCCCCCATTAATGAAAGTAAACTTACAATTACAGCTAGAGCTGAAACCGGAGTTCTCTTCCAGATTTTTTTCATATCATAAATTGTCCGGCTATGATATTCTTTTTCTAAAAAACCACTGTTTATAAAAAGATTAGTTTTAGCTAAACTATGAGCTGTAATATGAAATATAGCTCCTATAATTCCATAAGTACTACCACTACCTATTCCAAGAGCAATAAAACCTAACTGACTTATAGTACTATAAGCTAAAAGCACTTTCAAATCAGTTTGTAATAGTGCTTTTATACCTCCAAGAAAGATCATTAAAAACCCTAAAATCACTAAAAATTGATTGGGGCCTGCTATAAGTTTTAAAAGAGTTATAAATCCTAATTTTACAACCCAACCAGAAAGAACAGCACTAACTGGAGCAGGAGCTTTTGAGTGTATAGGCGGTAACCAAAAGTGCAATCCAAAAATACCACTTTTCATACCAACACCTATTATAAATAAACTCTGTAACCATGTTTCATTTATTACTCCAATAGTTTTATAACCCATACTAACCGCCAATAAAATTACATACAACAATATACTACTACCTGTAAATTGAACTAAAAAATATTGTCTGGCTATTTTTTTGTCACTCCAGATTATCATAAAAGTAGTAGTTACAGTTACAACTTCCCACCCAATAATAAACACAAACCAACTTTGGGTCGTAATAACTATAAAAAAACCTAATATGTAAAAAATATTTAAAATATAATACCAGAATTTATTTTCTTTTAAATAATCATAGGCAGCAAAAGAAGTTGCAGCAGTTACAATTAGGCCTAATAATACAAAGAAAATATTAAAGTCATTGTATAGAAAAATTTCTGAGATATTAAAGACATCCATCTATTTAAAATCACCACCTATTTATAATCCAAGAATATGGTTAATATATTTTTGTGAATCAATTAATTCTGGAATCATAGAATTTATTGGTATATCAAACATTTTAAACCCAATTCCAGTAACTACTACTAAAAAGGTGAAAAAATATACAATAGCTGTAACTATTCGCTCTCTATAAAAAGTAGAAATTATCGGTTTATTAAATATACCGCGATTCTTTAATCCAGGTTCTACTTTAACTTTTTGAACTGACCTGGCAATATATCGCATATAATAGATAACAGCAGTTAAACTACCTACTATAACCAAAGCGGCACCAAGATAACTTTTGGACTCTAGAAAACCTAATAAAATATACCACTTACTCATAAAACCTATAATTGGTGGTATACCAATCATTCCAAATGATAATATTATAATACTGATAAAAATTCCTTTATGTCTATAAGCAATTCCTGTAAAATCTTCTATTTTATGTCCAGAAACATAATTAATTAAATACCCGACTCCTAAAAATAATCCAGACTTCATAAGTAAATGAGCAATAATATGTAACATAGCTCCATAAAATCCTGCTTTAGTATTAAGGGCTATCGCAGCAGTTATCATACCAATATGTCCAATTGTTGAAAATGCCAGCATTCTTTTTATATCATCTGCCTGCAGAGCAAAAATATGACCCAATAGACTTGAGAATAAAGAAATATAAATTATAAATACATCTAAACCTATATCAATAATTATATTATAATCTAAAACTGTCCACAATATCCTAATAAAAGTATATAAATAAACTTTTAATAATACTCCAGATAAAAGAGCACTTATAGAACTCGGACAGGCACTATGAGCTTTCGGCAACCAAAAATGAAAAGGAAAAATTCCCAGCTTAATAAGAAAACTGATAAGAAAAGTAGTTATGATAAATAATTGCATTCTAAATCCAATACTGCCAAAATTGGCAGCTGCTTCTGCCATATTAAGGGTACCTATGCTAAAGTAAATAAATATAACTCCAATGAAAAAGAATAATCCTCCAATAATACTATATATTAAATATTTTATTGCTGCTTCTGTAGAATTTTGGTCTCTTTTAAAAGCTACCAGTGGAGAAGAAGTTACTGCAATTAATTCAATAAATACATACATATTAAATAAATCGCCTGTTAAAATTGTACCCTGCATAGCAGCAAAAATCAAAAATAAAAGCACATAATATTTACCTTCATGGTGGCCAATAAAACCAATTGAATATACAATTATAAAATATAAAGAAAAAGTAATTAAAGTTGAGAAAAATAAAGCAACAGGGTCCATTATTAGATTAATCCCATATGGTGTAATCCAACCACCTAGATGATAATCCAAAAATAGTTCAGAAGATTTGATTTTATCAAAATTATTCACTATTAATCTAATTGCTACAAAAGCTTCAAGGTTAATAGAAACAAATACAAAATACTTTCTTATACTTTTATGGATAAGATCAATTAATGGAATCATAAAAGCTGTAAATAAAGGTATTAAAATTAGTAGTAAGATATTTATATTCATTAATCATCCAACCCCTTTAAATTATCAAGATTATGGGTCCCAGTAAATTTATCTAATTCTATTATAAAAGTTAATAGCAAAGCAGTAGTACTTGCCCCAATAACTATTCCGGTAAGAGTAAGAGCCTGAGGAATGGCATCAACCATATCCAAACCTTTTTTAGTAACTTGATAAAAGGGCAATTCTCCTCCTTTGTCATTAGTAGATATTACCCAATAAAATACAGCGGCTTCTAAGATGGACAAACCAATAACAATCTTTATTAAATTTCTTTTTGCATAAATAGCATATGAACTAACAAAAACAAGAATAACAAAAACTAAATTATTTATCATGGCTTATCCAACTCCTTTCTAAAGTTTTTTGGATCATACTATAAAATATAATAGCAAGACCAGCTCCTACTTTAAGACCAATACCTATATTTACAATAGGAATACTACCCGCACTAAACAAACTGCCTATTCCCTGATTTAATATATTTATATTGCTCAAAAATACTCCTTCAATCATCAAACCTAAAAATCCAACTAAAAGAAAGGTCAGTGCACCACCAGTTTCCAAAATAGTCTTAGTATTAGGGCTTACCATTTTATAATCAAATGCACTTCCGTAAATTATTATAAATATAATTGAAATACTGGCCAGAATAACTCCTCCCTGAAAACCTCCTCCAGGGGATAAGTGACCATGAGTAATTACATATATACTAAACAGAAAAATAAAAGGAGTTAAAATTGCAAAAGTTCTCTTTACAATAAATGATAAACCATGTGAAGAAACAGCAAGGGTTTTCCTTGATAAAACAAGAACTATTCCACTTACAGCCGCAAAAATAACTGTACTCTCTCCTAAAGAATCAAAAGCTCTAAAATCATAGAGAATTGCTGTAACTAAATTAAGTGAATTTGTTTCTTCTAACCCATTATTCCTATAAAAAACTGAGGCATTATTTTCAATTAACTGTTCCTCAGGTATGATTTGTAAGTTTAAAAACAAAAATAATGAAAACATAATTAAAATTGTAATCACAAAAGTTTTTTTCATCTTATATCACCTCAGTTATCAGTCATTTTTACAATGGCATTCTTCATCTTTTCTAAGCTGACTTATCGCAGCCATAAAAATAGCTGTATTCAAACCTGCACCAATTACTCCTTCAGCTAAAGCAACATCTGGGGCTTTATGGATCAAATACAAGGTAGTCAAAACTATCGAAAATATTGATAAAAACACAATAGAAATTAATTCCTCTTCAAAAAACACAGCAAAAATAGCAGTTAAAACTAAAAATAAGAGTAATAAATATTCTAAGATAATCATTCTTTTTGCTCCTTTATATAATCAGAATATTCATCAATACTTTTTTCTTCTAATTGAACTATTTCTCTTTTATAAGAAGATCTAGCTATAGCATGAGTGGCCATTGGGTTGGAAATCAAAAATAATAAAGCTATAAGTACTATTTTTAAACTAATAAAAAGCTCCCAAACATAAACGGCAATTCCTAAAGAAACTAAAACAGCACTTATTGTCAAAACTACAGCACCAGCATGAATTCTAGTATAAGCATCTGGAAATCTTAAAAGACCAATTACTGTTACTACAGCAAAAGCTGCTCCTGCTCCCATCATTAAATA
This sequence comes from Bacillota bacterium, assembly GCA_051744805.1. GTDB lineage: Bacteria > Bacillota > Halanaerobiia > Halanaerobiales > DATFIM01 > DATFIM01. Next base: position 552 of record JBNJDK010000047.1, on the reverse strand, counting down.
AGATAAGATTATTCTTATTAGCATTATTTATACAGCTCCTCATGCTCAAAGTATTTAGAGAAAATCAACATATCAATAAAAAGTAAAATAGCATAACCTAAAGAGATATCTATAAATAAAGCTATGTCGTAATAAACCCCAATAAGTAAAATAACAAGTGTTAGGAAAATTCCAATACTATCAGCAGCAATTAAACGATCTGTGATAGTCGGTCCAAGTACCGCTCTTATTAAAATCAACAAAGAGGCAATAGTGAAAAAAATTGCTAACCCAATAATCATTCAAAAATCACTCCTAACCAATTCTCAAAAGTTTCAATTATTTCTTTTCTTTTTGCAGCATCTTCTGTGGATTTAACATCTATCCAGTGAATATAATAGGCTCTTTCACTTTTATCAAAATCCAGAGTTAAAGTACCGGGTGTTAAAGTGATAAGGTTAGCCAAGATTGTCAAAGCAGATACATTAGTTAAAGTAGTTTTTACTTTTACTATACCTGGAGAAAAAGAAGGTTCTTTTTCAAAAGCATGTTTACTTACTTCTATAGCTGATA
>JBNJDK010000046.1:0-14317 GCA_051744805.1 Bacillota bacterium | reverse complement strand
AAAAAAACATTACATTTTCTCAGGAAGTTTTTTAGGCAGTTTTTAACATATGCCGACGGAATTTTAGCCAATTAAATGAATAATAAACTTCACAATAATCTTCCAGTTATAGCATTAATATTACCGGAATCTTAAAGTTCAGTTATATTATTCATTTAATTTATCAAAAAAAAACATTACATTTTCTCAGGAAGTTTTTTAGGCAGTTTTTAACATATGCCGACGGAATTTTAGCATCTCTGAAATCATCTATACTTAAGTGTGAGAGGGTATTATGACGTCGACATATGTTAAAAACATTTGATAATTTTCTGAAAATAATTTATAATTTAATCAGAAGTTGTATGTTGTATTACAAGTGCGAAGGAGGGTTTAATTTGGCTTTAGATAAAAAAAGAAAAAGTTTAAGTAAAATAATTAGAAATAAAATCATCGAATACATAGAAAAAAACAATTTGAAGCCAGGAGATCAACTTCCTTCAGAACCAAAATTGGTAAAAAAATTTGGAGTAAGTCGAATTACTGTCAGAGAAGCTTTAGCCCAATTTAAGCAGGAAGGTATTATTTACAAAGTTCAGGGTAAAGGTACTTTTCTCAAACGTTCCCCTGTTCATATGGAAAACGGTCTGGAAATTCTTAAATCCCCAACTGAAATAATGAAAGCAGCTGGTTATGAAATAAAAACAATTCATTTTCCAGGTAGCCCCCAAAAACCCTCACCAGATATAAAAGAAAATTTAGATCTTGCTAAAGATGAAAAAATCATAACTTATAAAAGAAAACGCTATGCTGATCAAAAACTTGTAGTCTATGGAGAAGACAGCCTTTCAGTTAATAATTTTCCAGATAAAGTTCCAGAAAAAATACCCCAGGAATCTATGCTCAACTTTCTAGAAGATGATCTTAATATTAAAATAGAAAGAGCTTTCACTGAAGTTATTCCAACAACATTGGGTAAAAAACTATCTGAATTACTGGAGGTGAAAAAAGATAAGATTTTTCTTCTTCTAAAACAGATTCATTATAATGATAAAGGGGAAGCAAAAATATTCTCACTTGATTATTTTAATAGTGAGGCATTTAAGTTTGTTATTAACCGGAAAAAATTCAATTAAAAAGAAAGGATGGTTAAAATGCAACATGAAACAATGAGGTTTACAGATGGGAAGTTAAGGTTAATTGATCAAAGAAAATTACCAGGAGCAATTGAGTATTTTGAAGCTGATAATTATCGAGATGTGAAATTTGCTATTTCTGATATGGTAGTCAGAGGAGCACCTGCCATAGGAGCTACTGCTGCCTATGGAGTATATCTTGCTGCTGAAGAGTATAAAAACAAATCTAAAAAAGAATTTATGGAAAAAATAAAAGAAGCCAATCAGGATTTAGCTAAGGCCCGTCCTACAGCTGTTAATCTGACCTGGGCTATTAGAAAGCTGGAAAATATAATAGAAAAAAATAAAAATAAAAGTACTGAAAAAATAACAAAAATCCTTTTTAATGAAGCAGAAAAAATTGCAAAAGAAGATATAGAAATAAATAAAAAGATGGCTCAAAATGGAAATACAGTAGTTGTACCTAATGATGCTATTATTTTAACTCACTGTAATACAGGTGCTTTAGCTACAGTAGGTTATGGAACTGCTCTGGGGGTAATTCGCGAAGCTCATAATAGAGGTAAAAATATAAGAGTATATGTAGATGAAACAAGGCCAAGATTGCAGGGAGCAAGACTGACTGCTTTTGAACTTGTAGAAGAAAATATACCTGCAACTTTAATTGCAGATAGTGTAGCTGCTACCTTGATTCGTGATGGAGAAATAGATTTAATATTAGTAGGTGCTGATCGAATAGCTGCTAATGGTGATACAGCAAATAAAATAGGAACATATATGTTATCAAAACTTGCCAAAATTCATAATGTGCCTTTTTATGTAGTTGCTCCCTGTTCTACAATAGATACTGATATTAAAACAGGTGATGAAATTGAAATAGAAAAAAGGCCAAAAGATGAAGTCATTTATATTCAGGGTATACAGATTGCTCCAGAAGAGATAGAAGTTTATAATCCTGCTTTTGATATTACACCTGCTGAAAATATTACAGGGATTATAACTGAAAAGAAAGTTATAGGAAAGCCTTTTGTCCAGGGTATCAGAGAAGTTAAGGATATCTAGGAGGTGTTAATATAAAAGCACTTGTTTTTGAAGATAATAAATTAGATTTAGTGGATAAAAAAATTCCAGAACCTGCTGAAAATGAAGTGCTTATAAAAATAAAACTTGCAGGAATCTGTAATACTGACTTAGAAATTACAGCCGGATATCTAGATTTTGAAGGAACTTTAGGACATGAATTTGTAGGTATTGTCAAAAAAGATCCTAAAGGTGATTTAGAAAATAAAAGAGTTGTTGGATCTGTAAATATTCCCTGTGGAGAATGTTATATGTGCAAAATGGGAATAGAAAAACACTGCCGTAATATGAAAGCTATTGGAATGAGAGATAAAGATGGAGCTTTTGCAGAATATATGACTTTAGCTCGTGAAAATATCTATCCTGTGCCTGAAGGAATTAGTGATAGAAAAGCTGTTTTAACTGAACCACTGGCAGCAGGAATGGAAATTATAGAGGAAAATCATATTAGACCAACTGCTGAAGTTGTTATTTTAGGTGATGGGAAATTAGGTCATTCAGTAGCCAGAGTACTCTGGGCAGCAGGTAATGATCCAAAATTAATAGGTAAACATCAAAATAAAATGGATAGAGTTGGTGATTTGGGGATAAAAACCTATCCTTTAGGAGATTATCAGGGAGTAGCAGATTATGTTATTGAATGTACTGGAAGCAGTAGTGGTCTGCAGACAGCTTTAGATTTGATAAGACCGAGAGGAACAATAGTATTAAAAACAACTACAGCAGATTTAAATGATATAAATATGAGTAAGGTTGCAGTTGATGAAATAGAAATAGTTGGTTCCCGCTGTGGACCTTTTGCTCCAACTTTGAAGATGATGGAAAATAATGAACTGGCATTGGACAGGATGATAGATGAAGTTTATGATTTTGAAGACAGTCTAAAAGCTTTTGAAAAGTCAAAAGAGAGTGAAATTCTTAAAGTCCTTTTAAAAATAAATTAAAGGGGGAAATAAGATGAAAAAGATTATTATTCCATTATTAATTTTCGCAGTTATATTTGCTTTTAGTGGAGTTGGCCAGGCTGAAGGTAATATTGCAGTTGTTTTTGCTACAGGTGGACTTGGAGATCAGTCATTTAATGATTCCGCTCATCGTGGTCTTGAGAGAGCTGAAGAAGAATTAGGTATAACCTTTAACTATGCTGAACCTGGAGCAGTTTCTGAATATGAAAATTATCTAAGACAATTTTCTGCTACCGGTCAGTATGATTTAATTATCTCTATTGGTTTTGATCAGGCTGATGCATTAGAAAGTGTTTCTTCTCAATTTCCAGATCAAAAATACGCAATAGTTGATACAGTTGTAGATAATGATAATGTTGCTTCTTATGTCTATAGAGAAAAAGAAAGAGGTTTTCTTTTAGGAGCAATTTCTGCAATGATGACTACCAGGGATGAAAATGAAATGATTAATTCTGAGAAAGTAATAGGAGTTGTAGGAGGTATGGATATTCCTCTTATAGAAGCTAATATTGCTGGTTTTATGGCTGGAGCTAAGTATATTGAGCCTAATATTAAAGTCCTCCATTCTTATGTTGGAGACTGGGCAGATCCTTCAAAAGCTAAAGAAATGACTATTTCCATGTATGAAAAAGATGCAGATATAGTCTGGGGTGCTGCTGGACGTTCAGGTCTGGGAGTTATTCAGGCAGCTCAGGAAAATGACTTCTATGCAATTGGTTCTGATTCTGACCAGGGCCATGTAGCACCAGATCATGTACTAACAAATGGAATGAAATATGTTAATAACACAGTTTATCTAGCTGTAGAACAGGTTTTAAATGATGAATTTGAACCTGGAGTTCACAATCTTGGTGTAGAAGAAAATGGTCTTGGATTTACAGAAAGCTTACTTCCAGATAAAATTCTTCAGAGAATGGAAGCTGTTAAAGCAAATGTAGTAAGTGGTAATGTAGATATTCCAGAAAAAATAGAAAATGTAAAATAAGTCAAAAAAGCTGCACAGAGGGTTATTTAGCCCTCTGTGTTTTTTAAAAATTACTGCAAGGAAGGGATTAGCTATGGATGCAGTTAAAATGAAAAATATTACAAAAAGATTTGGAGAAGTAGTAGCTAATGATAAAGTAGACTTTAATGTTAAAAAAGGTGAAATCCATTCTATTTTAGGTGAAAATGGAGCAGGAAAATCTACTTTAATGAAGATTCTTTTTGGTCTTTATACTAAAGATGAGGGAGAAATATATATTAGAGACGAAAAAGAAGATATTAAATCACCTTCTACAGCTATAAAACTCGGGATTGGAATGATTCACCAGCATTTTATGTTAGTTAACCGCCTTTCAGTTACCGAAAATATTATTGCCGGTCAGGAACCAGTTAAAAATATTTTTATAAATAAAAAGGAAGCCAGGAAAAAAGTAAGTGAATTGGCAGCACGTTATAATTTTAAAATAAATCCTGAAGCAAAAATTGAAGACCTTTCAGTTGGTGAACAGCAGAGAGTAGAAATACTTAAAGCTCTTTATCGTGATGCAGAAATTTTAATACTTGATGAGCCAACAGCTGTTTTGACTCCTCAGGAAGTCGAAGAATTTTTTGATGTTTTGAAAAGTCTTAAAGAAGCAGGAAAAACAATTATTTTCATAACACATAAGCTAGAAGAAACTATGAAAATTTCTGATAGAATAACTATTTTGCGAGATGGTAAAAAAATAACTGATTTAAAAACAGAAGAAACTAATTCTAATAAGCTGGCCAGAATGATGGTTGGTAGAGAAATAGATTTTGGTGTTGATAAAAAAGAAGTTGAAAGTGGTAAAGATGTTTTAAGATTGGAAGATATAAATGCCTATAATGAGAAAAATTTTTTAAACTTAAATAATATAACTTTTAAAGTTGGTGAAGGAGAAATAATGGGAGTTGCAGGTGTTGAAGGTAATGGACAGTTAGAGTTAGAAGAAATTATTATGGGTCTTATGAATTTTAATTCCGGTAAAATTTATTTTAAGGAAAAAGATATATCCCATTACTCAACATCACAAAGAAGACAGCTGGGAATAGCTCATATTCCTTCAGATAGATTGAAAAGAGGTATGATTGGAGATTTTAACCTTGGTGAAAATATGATTTTAGGTTCTGAATGGCAGAAACCCTTTGCTGAAAATGGTATTTTAAATAAGGATAGGATTTTTAAATATAGTGATAAAATAATAAAAGATTTTGATATTAGAACAACAGGTTCTAGAAGTTTAGCTGCTGATCTCTCTGGAGGTAATCAACAAAAATTAGTTCTAGGTCGTGAACTTTCTAGAGAGCCGGAATTGCTGGTTGTTGCTCAACCTACTCGAGGCGTAGATGTTGGAGCCAGAGAATTTATCCATGATATATTACTCGAAATGAGAAGTGCAGGTAAGGCAATTCTTTTGATTTCCTCTGAATTAGATGAAATTACTAAACTCAGTGATCGAATTCTGGTATTATATGAAGGAGAAATTGTAGGTAATGATGATGCAGATAATTTTACAAGAGAAGAACTTGGCCTCCTAATGGCCGGACATATAGAGGAGGTAATAGATGATGAAAAACAAACTACTGAATAAAATAAAAAATATGTCAGGCTGGGCCGATCTACTTTATTCTCTTTTTGCAATAATAGTTGCTTTTATAATTGGAGCAATTTTGATAAAAGTATCAGGGTATTCAGTAAAAACTGCCTATACTACACTTTTTAATGGTGCTTTTGGCAGTACCTATAATTTTACTCAGACTTTAGTTAAAACAATCCCTCTTATTTTCACAGGACTGGCTGTTGCTATTGGTTTTCAAAGTGGTCTTTTAAATATTGGAGCTGAGGGACAGCTTTACTGGGGAGCTTTTGCAACTACTATTATAATTTTGATATTTCCCGGTCTGCCTGCTCTCCTGCTTATACCACTCGGAATTATAGTTGGAGCTTTAGCTGGTGGAGCCTGGGCTGCTGTTCCCGGTTATCTAAAAGCTAAAACTGGTGCTCATGAAGTTGTAACAACGATTATGTTTAATTATATTGCAACTCTAGGAACAACTTTTCTTGTGAAAAATTATTTTAAGGAAGCTGGCCCTGTAGACCAGACTGAAAAAATTGTGGAAAAAGCAAGGCTGCCTGAACTAATGGCTAATACTGATCTTTCCTGGGCCATTTTTATTGGGATTGCAACTGTAATTGTAATAAGCTATCTTCTGAATAGAACTTCTTTAGGTTATGATATTAAGGCAGTTGGTAATAATGCTTCAGCTGCTGAATATGGTGGTATTAATTCAAAGAGAATTACCGTAATAACAATGGCGATTAGTGGTTCAGTTGCCGGTCTGGCTGGAAGTATGATAGTAATGGGAGTATTACACCGCTTTATTACAAACTTTTCACCAGGTTATGGATTTACAGGAATAGCAGTAGCGGTTATGGGAAAAAACAGGCCCTGGGGAGTGCTTTTAGCTGCTCTGCTTTTTGGAGCTTTAGAAGCAGGTGGAATGTCAATGCAGCTTTTTGCCAAAATCCCCAAAGATTTAATGACTGTTGTTCAGGGTTTAGTAATTCTATTTGTAGCAGCTCCTTCATTATATAATGTCATAACAGGTGTGAAAGACACGAAGGAGGTTGAGGTCTAATGAATGCAGTAATTGATACAATCTTTAGTATAAACACTTTAGCTTCTGCAGTTAGACTGGCAGTACCTATTGCTCTGGCTTCAGTTGGGGGAACTTTTTCTGAAAGATCAGGTATTATTAATATTGGTCTGGAAGGAATGATTTTGAGTGGAGCTTTTGCTGGAGCTCTGGGAACATTCATAACAGGTAATCCCTGGCTGGGCCTTATATTTGCTATGTTTGCTGGTGGTCTTCTGGCAACTATTTTTGCTGTTTTTACTATTGATTTTAAAGCAAATCATGTTGTAGCTGGAGTTGGTGTAAATATCCTTGCTTCAGGAGCAACTGCCTGGTTGATGCAGGTTATCTGGAATAGAAGAGGAACTTCTCCTGGAATAAATGGACTACCAGAATGGGGAATACCTTTTATAAAAGATATTCCAGTGATTGGGCCATTACTTGGTAAACAATCTCCTTTAGTTTATATAATGTTGATTATTGTTATTGCAAGCTGGATATTACTTTTTAAAACACCGCTTGGTCTTAGAATTAGAATGACAGGTGAACATCCAGAAGCAGCAGATACTCTTGGAATAAATATTAGAAAAATAAAATATTTCAGTGTTATAACAAGTGGAGTTTTATCTGGAATGGGAGGAGCCTATCTTTCTCTCGGTCATCTTAATAGATTTAGTTCAGGAATGTCAGCAGGTAGAGGTTATATGGCTTTAGCTGCAAATATTTTTGGTCAGTGGAATCCTCTTGGCGGACTGGGAGCAAGTTTTTTATTTTCCTACACTGATGCTCTTCAGATGAGATTACAGAGTATGAATCTTGGAATCGCTAATGAAATTATTCAGATGTTCCCTTATATTATCACCGTAGTGGTAATTGCCGGAGCAGTTGTTAGATCCCGTCCTCCAGAAGCACTTGGTGAACATTATGACTTCAAAAAATAATTAAGAAATTTGAAATAATTAAGAAAGCAGGTGAAAAAAATGAGATATTATCGTGAAAGAAAAGAAGTAGTAGAAACTGGAAGAGAAATGTATCGAAGAGCAATGACAGTTGGTACCTGGGGTAATATTAGTAAAAAGATAAGAGGTAGTGATTTATATGCAATTACTCCCAGTGGAGTTGATTATAAGACGATGAAGCCTGAAGATGTAGTTATTCTCGATTATGAAGGTGAAGTAGTAGATGGCCGTAAAAAACCTTCTACTGAAAAACATCTTCACCGCTATTTATATAAAAACAGAGAAGATATAAAGGCAATTGTCCATACACACAGCATCTATGCTTCAGCAATGGCTGCGGCTCGAAAACCTATTCCCGGGGCAATGGAAGATCTTGTCCAGATTGTAGGTGGTTCAGTAGATGTAGCTGATTATGACCTTCCGGGAAGTGAAGACGTAGCTCAAAATGCAGTAGAAGCTTTAGGCCAAAAAGATGGAGTACTTTTAGCTAACCACGGAGTGGTAGGTGTCAGTGAAACTTTACCAGATGCCCTTAAGGTCTGTCAGGTAATAGAAAAAACTGCTCAAATAACTATAGCTGCCCGGTCAGTGGGAGGAGTAGTTGAGCTCAGTCAGGAAGATATAGATTTTATGCGTGAATTTTACTTAAATAGCTATGGTCAAAAATAGTATGGGTTAAAATCCGAGGGATGTGAGGAGGACTTTATGAATATTATTATATATATTGTTGCTATAGTAGTAGGAGGTTTTCTGGGATATTATTATTGGGGTTCTGATAATAAGAAAAAATAAGAGTTTATTAATGAGAGAGGATAATTATATAAATCCTCTCTCTCTTTTTGTAATAATATACATCCGGTGATGGAATTTTAGCCTCTCGGAAATCGCCTTTACTTAAGTATGAGAGGGTAGATGACATCACTGGATGTATATTACACTTGCAATACTACTATAAGAGTGTTATAATAAATGAGAAATAAAGTTAAAGGAGTGTGGTAAAGTGATTGAAGCCCATGGAGGCAAATTAGTTAATCGAATTGTTAATGGAGAAAAAAGGCGACAATTAGCGGAAAAAGCAACTGAAATGCCAGCTTTAGAACTTAATTTTGATGAGCTGACAGCAGTTGATAATATAGCAACAGGTTTATTCAGTCCTCTGGAAGGATTTATGAAAAAAGAAGATTATAATAGTGTAGTAGAAGATATGAGACTTGCAGATGGTACTGTCTGGAGTATTCCAGTAGTATTAGGTGTAAGCGAGGACGAAGCTTCTAAGTTAAAAGAAGGTAAAGATGTAGCTCTTTATTTTGAAGAAGATAATGAGCTATATGCTATTTTACACCTTGAAGAAAAGTATAAATATAATGATAAAAAAGAGGCAAAAAAGGTATATACTACAACAGAAAAAGAACATCCAGGAGTAGCTAATGTTTATGAAAGAGGCGATATTTTATTAGGGGGTAAAATCAGTCTTCTAAAAAGAGTAAATTATAATAATTTTAATGATTATCGTAAGACACCTGCTGAAACAAGAGATATGATAGATAATAAAGGTTGGGATACAGTAGTTGCATTTCAGACCAGAAATCCTATACATAGAGCTCATGAATATCTCCAAAAATCTTCTCTGGAAATAGTAGATGGACTTTTCTTGAGCCCACTTGTAGGAAGAACTAAATCAAGTGATATTCCAGCAGATATTAGAATCGAAAGTTATGAAACAGTTTTAGATGAATTTTATCCTCAGGATAGAACAATGATGACTGTTTTCCCTGCAGCTATGCATTATGCAGGTCCACGAGAAGCAATTTTCCATGCTCTCTGCCGCAAAAATTATGGTTGTACTCACTTTATTGTAGGGAGAGACCATGCAGGAGTTGGAGACTATTATGGTACTTATGATGCACAGGAAATATTTGAAAAATTTGAAAATGATGAAATAGGTATAACTCCTCTTAAATTTGAGTATGCATTTTATTGTGAAAAATGTGGAGGAATGGCCAGTGGTAAAACCTGTCCTCATTCTGCAGAAGATCACATTTATTTAAGTGGAACAAAAGTAAGAGAATTACTTCGTAATGGTGAAAGACCACCTGTGGAAATGACCCGTCCTGAAGTTTCAGATGTACTAATTAAAGGTATGGCAGATAAAAACTAAAAAATAATGGAGTGATAATAATGAAAAATAATGAACAACCTAAAAATATAACCTGGGAAGAAGGAAAAGTACAATTTGAAGATCGCTGTGAAAATTTGGGACAGGAAGGTATGGTTTTATGGTTTACAGGTCTTTCTGCTTCCGGAAAATCAACAATTGCAATTGAATTAGAAAAAGCATTAATTGAACATGGTAAAGCTGTTTATCGTCTTGATGGAGATAATGTTCGCCATGGTCTAAATAATGACCTTGGATTTTCTCCTGAAGATAGAAATGAAAATATCAGAAGGATTGCAGAAGTTGCTGCTCTTTTTAAAGATGCCGGGATGATAACACTTTCTTCCTTTATTTCACCATATCAGGAAGCCAGAGATTTTGCCCGTGAAAGAGCAGGAAAAGATCATTTCAAAGAAATTTATGTAAAAGCTGATGTAGAAACCTGTGCCCGTAGAGATCCTAAAGGTCTTTATGAACAGGCTATAAATGGTGAGATTGAAAACTTTACCGGTATTTCTGCACCTTATGAAGAACCTGAAAATCCTGATCTTGTTCTTGATACTAGAAAGTTAAGTGTAGAAGAATGTGTAGAGCAGGTTTTAGAGTTAATTGGGATTCAAATACCTGTAAGAGAAGCAGCAGGTAGTGCTGAATAGTTGCTCATGAATACAAAGTAATTTTTTATAAAATGAAGGAATAGATTACTCTCATCTAGAATAATATAATAACTGGAGGGTTTAAAAATGAGATTATATAACTTAAAGAAAAATGACAGTAAGTATAAAAGAACAAAGGACTATATGGTGAATATTTTTTATGCAGATTAAAGATCTTAAAAAGAAGATCATTGTTCTGATCGGGATTATCTCATTTTTCGCTCTCCTATTGATGCCAAATCCAGCTGATTTATCTGTAGAAGGGCAGAGGGCTTTAGCTGTTTTTGTTTTGAGTCTTTCCCTCTGGGTAACAAACTTTTTACCACTTGCAATTACAAGTTTAATGGGAATAGCCCTGATACCACTTCTACATATTATGAGTCTGGAGACAACATATGCTACTTTTGGAAATAATGCTATCTTTTTTATTCTTGGTGCTTTAATGCTGGCAGCTTCTTTATATAAAACAGGTTTAGGTACAAGACTTGCTTATAAGTTGATAACCTATTTTGACCATGAACCACGCCGCATATCTGTAGGTATTTTATTATCTTCAGCAGTTTTATCTTTTATTATGCCTGAGCACGCTGTAGCAGCAATGTTATTTCCAATAGTTTTTGAAATAGCTGAAACCCTGGACTTAAAACCTTTAGAAAGTAATTTTGGTAAATCACTATTTTTATCAATGGCCTGGGGGGCAGTTATTGGCGGTATTACCACCTTTCTTGGTGGAGCAAGAAACTTACTGGCTGTAGGTATTTTACAAAAAAGTTATGGTCTTTCCATAGGATTTTTTGAATGGATGAAATATTCTTTACCATATACTATTTTTCTTTTAATAGCAGCTTATTTTATGATTACGAGAGCATTTCCATCTGAGATTGATACAGTTGGTCCTGCTTTTGATGAATTAAAAGGTAAAATTGAAAAGATGGGTAAATTATCAAAAGATGAAATAAAATTAATATTTGTATTTAGCGGAGTTATTTTGAGCTGGATCTTTTTCTCCGGACAGGTAGATATTTCTGTAACAGCTATCCTCGGTGGAGTAGTTATTTTTATACTTGATATACTTGACTGGCAGGATATTGAAGAATATGTGAACTGGGGAGTTATTTTGATGTATGGAGGAGCTATAGTAATTGCTACAGCTCTTACTGATACTGGAGCAGCTAAATGGATTGCTGACCAGGTTTTTTCTGTAATTCCTCTTTCTCCAATTGTTTTTATCCTACTCTTTGCTCTAGTAACTAAACTATTGACTGAAGGTGTAAGTAATGTAGCTGCAGTTGCAATTGTAATTCCACTGGCTTTTAGTGTTGGCCAGGTATTAGGATTTAATCCAGTTGCTATTACCTTACTTATTGCACTACCAGGTGGGCTTGCTTTCTCACTACCTATGGGAGCACCACCAAATGCAATTGCATTTTCTTCAGGTTATTTAGATTTAGCTGAAGTTTTTAAGTTAGGATTATGGATGAATTTAATCTCTATTATAGGTATTTATCTTGTAAGTGAATTCTATTGGCCTCTTGTCGGCTTAGAGCTAATACCTTAATTTGCATTTAAGTTCTATTATGATTATAATATTATAAATAAGTTTTTGAAAGAAAAGATCCTTTCCCTAAAAAGGTAGGAGATGTGATTTGATATGAAAAATTTTAAAAAGGTTATGTTAGCAATTTTAAGTGTAGTAAAACCCGAAGAGGCAATTGATAGGGCTTTTAATCTTGCCAAAGAAAAAGATAGCAAGTTATATATAGCCCTTTTTATTAAAAAGGAGATTCCTGAACCTTTAAAAAAGCAGATGATGTATAATGGTTATCTTGGAGAAAAAATCCAGGAAGATGTAAAAGAGACAATTAAGGATAAGTATAGTAATCGGATGGATGAGATTCAGAAAACGATAGAAAAAAGGGCCAAAAAAGAAGATGTGGAAATAGATATAGAAATCATTAATAAAGCATCTCTGATGAAAGGTCATGATTTAGTAGATAAAAAGAATATTGATTATATAGTTATTAATTATCAGGATGACGAATATATTTCTCAGGTTTTTTCTAAATACTTTAAACAGGAATTTATAGAAGACCTCGGTATACCTTATGAACTTTATTTAGATGGAAAAAGAAATGAAATTAAAAGGCGGACTTAAATCCGCCTTTTTTCGTATTTTACAGGTATTATATATTAATTTATAGAAGGTTATTTTCAGACTCCCCCTGAAAATAGCCTTCTATCTTTTTGAAAAAGGAATAAATAAATTTTTGTAGAAATAGTTATTTATAGAGAGAACAATAAAAATTTGAGAAAAATAATATCAAATAGAAAAAAATAATATCAAATAGGGGAGTGGGAGAGAAGTGAATTATTTAATTGCATTATTAGTTTTAGTTATTGTCATAGAAACTATATATATTTTAAGTAATAAGGGTAATAAAAAAGAAATAACAGAAAATAAAAGAGGGGAAAATAAAAATAGAGAATTACTAACTTCACTTTTTGAAATTGCTGATCAGTTAAGTTTAGTAAGTGATAGCTTAAATCAAGAAATAGAAAAAGAATTAGAATTAGCTGAGGATTCTTCAGCAAGTAGTGAAGAAATTTCGGCAGGGGCTCAGGAGTTATCTTCTGCTATTGATATAATTGATGATAATATTTCAGAATTGAGAACTGCTCTTGAAAATACGGAAAGTGATATTTTAGATATATTGGATTCTACTCAAGATGCTCAGGAACAAATAATTAATATGAATGATAAATTTGCAGGTTATACCGCTACAGTAAAAAAGGGGAATGAAAAATTAGATAATACTGTTCAGGGAATAGAAGAATTTAATGAAAATATGAAGTCTATTGAAGAAATATTATATGAAGTAGATGAAGTAGCAGAACAGACTAATTTATTAGCTCTAAATGCCTCTATTGAAGCTGCTAGAGCAGGTGAAGAGGGCCGAGGATTTGCAGTAGTTGCAGATGAAATAAGAGAACTTTCTACTCAAACTCAGGATCTCTCTGAAGATATAAAAGAAATAACTAAAGAATCGGGTACTAAGTTAGATAATGTAATTAAAAATGTTAAAGAAACTTCAGCTGAAATGGAGAAAATAAATAATGATAGTTATCTGATAAGCAAGGAATTAAATAATATTAATAAATTAACTGAAAACATTGTAGTTACTTTTAGAGAAAATGTTGAAGAATTATCATCTCAGGTTGATAATACAAAAAATATAGGGAGTAGTGTTCAGGATATAAATAAAACAGCTGAAGAAATATCTAATAGTATAGAAAATATAGCTGTAATAATGAATGATATTGCCAGTGGAATTAATGATTTGAAAGAGCCAGCTGAGATTATAAATAGTAGTTCTGATGAACTTTATACTCGAGTTAATGAAGAACAGACAGATATCCAGTTAAATGAGCAAAAAAGAGTTGAGATTAAAAAAATAAAAGATAAAATTGAAGATCAACTTTCTAAAAAGAAAGTTAAGAATCTAAATTATAATTTCATAGAAAATAAATTAAATGAGTTAGTAAATAATCATTCTATAATAGAACTTTTTGCATTTTTTGATAAAAAAGGTAAAACAGTTATTGACCTTGTCAGTAATAAAGTGGAAACTGAAAATACTAAAGGGATAGAAAAAAAGCACAGAACCTGGTTTAATAAAATTATAGAAGGAGAAGACTATTATATTTCTGACCCCTATTATTCATCAGTTACTAAAAAACCCTGTAT
>JBNJDK010000045.1:0-14581 GCA_051744805.1 Bacillota bacterium | reverse complement strand
GGACATTTAAATCACTCTCTTTCTTCTGAAAATATTACTTTTTGTCTCTTTATTCTTATTACTAATTCTAGATAGATTCTTTATTTCCTTCCTATTTAATAAGTGCTCTGTACATCAAAATTGAAAAGAAAAATATTATCATATATAATTATATTTAAATGGAGGTTAAAATGAATAATATTCAAAAAATCGACAGAAAAAATATAATATTATATGGGATTGGTGATCTCTTTGGCGGTGGTGCTTTTTTAATCATCGGAACCCTTTATATGATTTTTTTGACTGATATAGTAGGACTCAATCCCGGTAGAGCAGGCACTGTTTTAGTAATAGGAAAAATTTGGGATGCAGTATCTGACCCTTTAATGGGATATTTATCTGACCATACTAATACTAAATATGGAAAAAGAAGAATATATTTTTTGATCGGAATTATACCTATTGCAATAAGTTTTACTTTACTATGGTATCCTGTAGAATTTTCTTCTCAATTATATTTATTCTTATATTATAGTTTTGCATATATCTTTTTTTCTACCATATTTACTTTAGTCATGGTCCCTTATACAGCTTTAAATGCAGATATGACTTCAGATTTTAAAATTAGAACAAAACTTTCTACCTCTAGAATGTTATTTTCTCAGATTTCAGCTTTAATAGCAGGTGTTCTTCCAAAAATGTTAATTGATTTTTTATTAAAAAATTCTATTACACCAAATGAACCATCTGCTTATTTTATAATGGGAATTATTTTCGGTATATTTTATTCTCTACCCTGGATTTTAGTCTTTTGGGGAACAAAAGAACTTCCTGAAAATTATATTGAAAAACGAGAAAAATTAACAACTAAGTTGAAAAATTTCAAAACCATTTTTAAAAATAAATCTTTTCGGATTCATCTTTTAATGTACATTTTTGCTTATTTAGCAATGGATTTTGTTATGGCACTCTTCATCTATTATTTAAACTACTATTTGCAATTACCTGACCTCTTTTCCTATTGTATGCTGGCAATTTTAACAAGTCAAATAATTATGCTACCAGTTTATATGAAAATAAGTAACAAATTTGGCAAAGCCAAAGCTTATATTATTGGTTTAACCATTTGGGGCTTAAGTATGCTCAGCCTTTTATTTTTAGGTACAAATACTCCTATATATTTAATTATTTTAATTTGTATATTTATTGGAGCCGGACTTTCAGCAGGTGTTATGATTCCTTATGCCATTTTACCTTCAATAACAGATGTAGATGAAGTAATGACTCTCAAAAAAAGAACTGGAGTTTATTCAGGACTTATGACACTTATTAGAAAAATGGCTCAGGCTATTGCAATGTGGTCTATTGGACTCATTCTTAGCTTAATAGGATACATACCAAACCAGAGCCAAAGCATCAAGACTTTATTTAATTTGAAAATGGTCTTTATATTTATTCCCGTAATTTTTATCCTGGCTGGAATAATCTCAGCATTTAAATTTAAAATTACTCCTAAAAAACAAAAAATATTAAGAAAAGAAATTAATAGATTGCGTTCTGGAGGCAAAAGAAAAGAAGTCAGCCCTAAAGTCAAAAAAGTCTGTGAAGAACTTACAGGAAATAATTATTTTAGTAAATAACTATCATAAATTAATAAAATCTTCAATTTCTTTTCTAAACTTTTCATTCAAATATATACTCTCTGTATTTTCCTCTTTATTAAAAATATCTTGTTCAATTAATAAATGTCTAATATTATCTTTCTGAATTAATGAGTCAGGAATTTTTTTGTTTTTTCTTTCGACAATTAATATAGGTTTTGTATTATTATCAATATATTTCAATGGTTCATAATCAAACCATGAGATTAAGAAAGGTTGAATTTCTGGAGCAAAAAATGTTTTTAACTCCTTAGAAACTTCACTAACTTTTTCTCCATTTTCTAATTTATTTATTATATATCTAGTTTCAGCAAATAAATCATTTTGTAAACCTGACAATTGATTTAAAATTATTTTTGAGGCAGGATTTGTTGGAGGATCAAGTAATACAAATGATTTTATATCAATTTTAGATTTTTGAACTGCAGCCAGAGAAAGCAATGCACCCTGACTTTCTCCTAAAATATGTATTTCATTATAAGTCGGATTTACAGATATTTTTTCAATATAATTTATTGCATTATTAACTAATTCATTATAATTAAAATTTTCTTTTTCTATATTTTTAGTAAATTTAAAATCATTATTCTCATAATGAAAAATAGCATACCCTTTTTGTAAATATAAATCTTTTAACATTTGATATGTCTTAATTGTTTTTTCATCTTCTTTTCCAAAATCTGAAAAAATTAATAATGCTGGATAAGGAGGATCATTATCCGGTTTAGTTTCTATATTTTTTTCTTTATTATTTTGATTTTCTTTTTTTGTTTCTTCTTTTAATTCTTTTTCCCTTTCTTTAATTAAGTGAAATTTACCTTTCAAATTTTCTTGAATATAATTTCCTACAATCTCCTGAGAAGAAATTTCCCCATTAAATTTTCCCGTTTCTTCTGCAGGTAGTTCAAAACTTATTTTATTATCTTCATAATTTATTTTTTTTAACTGATAATCAACTATATTTTGAGAGGGTATCTCTATAGTACCTTTAATACCCTGACTAGTTTGAAAAAAATCTATTATTATTTCTAATTGTTGATTATTAACTCTAATTTTTCCCTGCCATTTTCCAAGTAAATCTTCTTCATTTAAATCTTTTGCTTTAATTGGTGTTATTGTTAAAGCGAAAATCAAAACTAAAAGAAAAATGATTAAAAAAATATTATTTTTATACATCCTCTGCCTCCTAAAGTTTAATATTTATATTTGATTGCTTATATTATAATTATATCATATAATAGAGATGAATTTAAAAAGGAGTATATAATTATGGATAAAATAACTTATAAAGATTCATTAAACAAAAATTCAGTAATTTATGTTGATGTAAGAACAAGTAAAGAATATAATGAATCAACAATCCCCGGAGCAATTAATTTACCTATCTTAAATAATAAAGAACGAAAAACTGTAGGTACTATTTATAATAATAAAAGCCCGGGAGCTGCCAAAATGAAAGGTGTTGAATTTATATCACCTAAAATTCCAGAATTAGTCAAAAAAATAAAAGAACTTAGACAAGAATATAATTATGTTATTATATTTTGTTCTCGTGGCAACCTTCGAAGTAAAAGTATTGTAACTTTTGCTGACCTGGCAGGTCTTAAAGCATTTCAACTAAAAGATGGTTATAAAGCTTATAGACATTTTATTTTAGATGAACTAGAAAATTATAAATTGCAAAATAAATTTCTTGTAATCCACGGTAATACAGGAGTAGGTAAAACTGACCTTTTATACAAATTAAAAAATAAAGGTATAAATATTATTGATCTTGAAGGACTAGCAAATCATAGGGGCTCTGCTTTTGGTGGTATTGGCCTTCAAAAACCAAGAAATCAAAAAATGTTTGATTCATTATTATGGGAAAAACTAGAAAGTATTACTGATGAAAATATAATTGCAGTAGAAGCAGAAAATCGCAGAATAGGAATGTCTAACCTCCCTCAATTTTTTGTAAATAAAATGGAAAAAGGGATTCATATCTTAATAGAAAGCTCAATGGAAGCTCGAATTAACAGAATTTATAATGAATATACTGATAGTTTTCAGGAAAACCAAGAAAAATTTATTCAAAAAACATTAAACTCAATTGAATCAGTAAAAAAACATTTGATCAGGGATATGGGTAAAGAAAAATATAATAATCTAAAAAGATTAGTTAAAAACCAAGAACTAAAATCTGTTATAAAAATTCTACTTAAACATTATTATGATCCTCTATACAACCATAAACAAAAAATGCAAAAAAACTATTCTTTGAAAATTAATTCTGATAATATTAATTATATAAAAAATGAAATAATAAAATTTATTTCAAAAATTTAATTTCTTACATTATTTTTTCTGCTATTTCTACTGCCTGAAAAGCATTATCAGCATAACCATCAGCACCAATTTTAGATGCATAATCTTTAGTTACTACTGCTCCTCCTACAATAACTTTAACCTGGGGAAATTCATCTTTGATTTTTTTGGTTATTCTTTTCAAAGCAGGTAAAGTAGTCGTCATCAAAGAGCTTAAAGCAACTATATCAATATTGTTTTCTTTAATTGAATTTAAAATTTCTCTATCAGCAACATTTTTTCCTAAATCAAAAATTTCAAATCCATTATTTTGAAGCATTATTTTTACTATATTTTTTCCTATATCATGTATATCTCCTTTAACTGTTGCCATTAAAAGTCTACCTTTTGTTTTCTGGTTTTTATCCAGTATCAATGGTTTTAGAATAGCTACTGCTTTTTCCATTACTTTAGCTGAAGACATAAGTTGAGGTAAATAAAATTCACCTTTATCATATTTATCCCCAACAATTTTAATTGCTGGAATTAATATTTCATTAATTATTTCTAATGCTTTATTTTCCTTTAATAATTTATCTAAATAATCATTTAAATATGAATCATCACCTTCAATTATACTATTTTTTAATAAATTACTGATATCTTCAGTTTTAGATTTTTTTACTTCACTGGTTCTTTTTTTATCTTTTTGATTATATCTTTCTATATATAATTGAGCATTTTCATCTCTTCCTACTAATAGGTCAGAAGATTTTATCGTATTTATTATGCCTGGGTCTAAAGGATTAACTATAGCCATATTTAAGCCTTCACGAATTGCCATAGCTAAATAACTTCTATTAATATGTTTTCTGGCAGGTAAACCATAAGAAATATTACTTATTCCTAAAACAGTATTCACACCCAATTCTTTCTTTATTAATTTTACCGCCTTAAGTGTTTCATCAATTTGATCCTGAGAACTCCCGGCAGTAAGCACTAATGCATCTACAAATATATCTTTTTTAGCTATTCCAATTTCTTTAGCTTTTTTTATAATTTTTTTGGCAGCTTCTACTCTTTTTTCTGAATTTTCAGGTATTCCTGAATCAGTTAAGGTTAAAGCTATCACAGAAGCTCCATATTTTTTGGCTAAAGGTAAAACTTTATTTATGCTTTCTTTTTCAGCAGTTACTGAATTTAAAAGAGCTTTTCCAGCATAAGCTTTCAATCCTTCTTCCATAGCCTCATAATCATTAGTATCAATAGAAATTGGAACATCACACTTAT
The DNA here is from genome assembly GCA_051744805.1 of Bacillota bacterium. Lineage (GTDB taxonomy): Bacteria > Bacillota > Halanaerobiia > Halanaerobiales > DATFIM01 > DATFIM01. The sequence continues at coordinate 9,365 of JBNJDK010000045.1, read as the reverse complement.
TATGAATAGCAAAAATCCCTGTTTGTATGAATTTTTTTTGATCAAAATCAGCAACCCCTATATTTAAATCTACAATATCTGCCCCTGCATGCTCTTGTTTAATAGCTAATTCACCAACTAAAGCTGTTTTGTTATTTTTTATTTCTTTTGTTAATTTTTCATTTCCACTGGGATTTATTTTTTCACCAATAATAGTTGTAGGTAAATTATTTCCAACTTTTACTACCTTTGTTCTACTGGCCAGACTCCCATTTTGATCTTCTTTTCTTTTTAGCGGAATTTTATTTTCTACTTTTCCTTTTACTTTTTTTATATAATCAGGGCCAGTTCCACAACAACCTCCAATTATATTAGCACCATTTTTTACAGCTTTATTTACATAATCAGCCATATAATCAGCATCTGCATTATAAACAGTATTTCCCAGAGAATCTAATTGAGGCATACCAGCATTGGGTTTAAAACTCAAGGGAAGGTGAGTCGAATTTTTTAATTTTTCTAATACATTAATCATATCTCTGGGTCCTATACTACAATTTATGCCAATTATATCTGCTCCTACAGCTTCTAAAATAATAGCAGCGGATTCTGCCCCTGTTCCACTAATTGTTTTTCCATTTTCTTCATAAGTTAAACTACAAAGAATCGGAAGATTACTAACTTCTTTTGCAGCAATTACAGCAGCTCTTGCTTCCTGGATATCAGAAATAGTTTCAATTGTTATTAAATCAACACCAGCCTCTTTAAGAAAATTTATTTGTTCAGCAAACACATTCTTAGCTTTATTAAATGAAAAATTTCCAATTGGTTTTAATAATTCTCCCGTAGGACCGATTGAACCCGAAATTATCACCTGGTCATTACTAACTTCTTTGATAAATTTCACTGAATTTTTGTTGATTTCTTCTATTTTATCTTCTAAATTATATTCTCTAAGTTTTAATCTATTAGCTCCAAAAGTATTAGTCTGGATGATATCACTTCCAGCTAAATAATAAGCTTCATGTACCCTTTTTACTTTCTTTTTATTTTTTAAATTCCACAATTCAGGAGGTTCTCCAGCTTTTAAACCATTTTTTTGTAATTCAGTTCCAATCGCTCCATCAAAAACTAAAACATTCTTTTTAATTTTTTTTAAAATATTATCCATGTTATCGCCCCTATTTATATATAAATAATACATATCTTTTTATTTTTATATATTCTATAATATTATCTTATCAAAATATCAAATTTAAAACAATAATATGTGACAAATATCATAGTAAATTTATCAGCTTTCTATTATAATTAAATTGTAAAATAAATTACAAAATTTTAGGAGGTATAATTTATGAGTATGTTTTGTTATCAATGTCAGGAAACAGCTAAAAATGAAGGTTGTACAACAAAAGGAGTCTGTGGGAAAAATGAAGATGTCGCTAACCTTCAGGATTTATTAATTTATACTCTAAAGGGGATTTCAGTTTTTGCTGAAAAAGCTAAAGATCTAGGAGTAGAATACAAAAAAGCGCGCGACTTTATTGTTGATGGAATGTTTGCAACTATAACTAATGTTAATTTTGATGAAAAACGCTTTGAAGAAATGATTGAAGAAGGTATCCAATTAAGAGATGAATATCGTGAAAAATTTGAAAAGGCTTATAAAGAAAAACATGGAGAAAAGTTCACTGGAAACCTTCCAGAAATGGCTGTCTGGACTCCAGATAATAAAGATGACCTCTATAATAAAAGTGAAGATGTTGGAGTTTTAAATACAGAAAATGAAGATATTAGATCCTTAAGAGAACTAATGACTTATGGTTTAAAAGGAGTTTCAGCTTACTTAAGTCATGCCAGAACTTTAGGTTATACAGATGAAGAAATTTATGATTTCCTCCAGAAAGGTCTTGCTGCTACTACAGATGATAGTTTATCAGTTGATGATCTTATTGGAATGGTTATGAAAACAGGAGAAATTGGAGTTAAAACCATGGCTCTTCTCGATGAAGCTAATACAGATACCTATGGTCATCCAGAACCAACTGAAGTTAATATAGGAGTAAATGATAGACCAGGTATTCTTGTTAGTGGGCATGATCTCCGTGATTTCAAAGAATTACTTGAACAAACTAAAGGTGAAGGTGTTGATATTTACACTCATGGAGAAATGTTACCTGCTAATGCTTATCCAGAGTTCAAAAAATATGACCATTTCATAGGTAATTATGGGAACTCCTGGTGGAAACAGGATGAAGAATTTGAAAAGTTTAATGGACCGGTATTAATGACTACTAACTGCTTAACTCCTCCAAAAGAAAGTTATAAAGATAGGGTATATACAACAGATGTGGTAGGTTATCCTGGATTAAGCCATATAGAAGATAGAGATGATTTCTCTGATACTAAAGATTTTTCAGAAATAATAGAACATGCTAAAAAATGTGATGCTCCAGAACAACTAGAAGAAGGTACTATTCCTGGAGGATTTGCTCATAATAGTGTTTTAAGTATTGCTGATAAAGTAATTGAAGCTATTCAAGCCGGTAAAATTAAGAGATTTGTAGTAATGGCAGGTTGTGACGGAAGATTTAGTTCTCGCAACTATTATAAAGATGTAGCCGAAGAATTACCTGAAGATACAATTATTTTAACAGCTGGTTGTGCAAAATATCGATATAATAAACTTGACCTTGGCGATATTGACGGAATCCCAAGAGTTTTAGATGCAGGTCAGTGTAATGATTCCTATTCACTCGTTGTTATTGCCCAAAAACTTGCTGAAGCAATGGATATTGATGATATCAATGAACTTCCAATATCATATGATATTGCCTGGTATGAACAAAAAGCAGTTACTGTTCTACTGGCTCTTCTTAGTCTTGGCGTTAAGGGAATTCGTCTTGGACCTACACTTCCAGCTTTTGTATCAGATAATGTATTAAACGTATTAGTTGATAAGTTTGATATAAAACCTATTGGAGATGTAAAAGAAGATGTTGAAGCAATGATGGCTGGTAAATAATATTTAATCTAAAATAATATTAACTAATTACCGGGAGGTTAACTAACCTCCCGGTTTTATATTACCTATTCTTTTTTGTTATTTCATACCATTTAGCATATTCTATCTGGTTAGCAGTTTTCATTTCTTTTAATTTTTGATATCTCATTTCTTTTTTCATCTTGTGAAAGTTATTTAACCTTTCTTTTTTCAAATTCCCCTCTTCTATTGCTTTTTTTACAGCACAACTAGGCTCATGGGTATGTGTACAATCATTAAATTTACAACTCTTTGATAAATTTTCTATATCTGAAAATGTACTATTAATACCACTTTCATTATTCCAAAGTTGAATTTCTCTCATTCCTGGAGTATCTATAATAACTCCCTTACCTGGGATTATAATAATTTCCCTTGCTGTTGTGGTATGTTTACCTTTTCCATCACTTTTTCTAGTATCCTTTGTTTTTTGTTTTGTCTTACCTATTATTCGATTTATTAAAGTTGATTTACCAACACCTGAAGAACCAATTAAAGAAATTGTTATCCCTAAAGATAAGTACTTATTTATTTCTGTAAGTCCTCTATTTTCTTTGCAACTTATCACATGAACTGGTACTCCAAAAGCAATTTTTTCTACTTCAGATTTTTTATTTTCAATATCTTTCTGATTACAAAGGTCAGCTTTATTTAAAATAATAATTGGTTTAGCTCCACTATCATAGGCTATAGTTAAATATCTTTCTAATCTATTAAGATTATAATCATCTTTAAGGCCACTCATAATAAATATATAATCGATATTAGCAGATATAATTTGTTCTTCAGATTTTTTGCCAGCAACCTTTCTTGATACTTTTGTTTGTCTTGGTATTATTTTTTTTATAATATATCTATCACTATTTTTGTGACCTTTAACTAAAACCCAATCACCAACTACTGGATAATCAAATCTTCTCTCAGCATTATACTTCATATTACCAGATATTTCAGCTGTTTTTTCTCCATCTTCAGTTATAATTTTGTATATTTTTTCATATTCTCCAGAAATCCTTGCAATCATATCATCATTACTACTTATACTATTAAAATGAGCTTCAATATAATCATTAAAGCCTATATTCTTTAAATTCAATTCACTGCATCCTCCTCTTATATTCTTTTTTAAATAAAATCTCCTTATAAGAATAAATATTTTAATTTTCTGAATTATTTGTTTAAAAAAGTGGTACCCTCAAGGGGATTCGAACCCCTGTCGCCAGGATGAAAACCTGGTATCCTGGACCACTAGACGATGAGGGCAAAATTAAAATCATTCATTACTTTATTAAGTATAACTTAGAAATAACTGGAGGTCAATATTATTATTTGACTATATTTATGATTATTTGCATTTATAACTATTATCCTCTAAATTATTCCCGAATATTCAATAATAAAAAGGATTTTATTATATTACATGGAAAATTAATATAGAGTTGTTCGAAAAATTTTATATTTCTTAGGAGGTTGAAAATGCTAGCAATAATTAATGCTCAAATTGAAACGATAAGTAATGGTTTTATTAAAAATGGGAAAATATTAATTGAAAATGGAAAAATTAAAAATCTAGGAAAAAATATTGAAATACCCAAAAAAGCCAGTATTATTGATGCTGAAAATAAGATAGTTACTCCTGGTTTAATTGAAGCTCACTCCCATGTTGGAATAAGTGAAACAGGTATAGGACCGAGTGGTCAGGATACAAATGAAGCTACCAATCCTATCACTCCCTGGTGTCAGGCACTTGATGGAATAAATATTAAAGATAAAGCTTTCGAATATTTCAGAAAAGCAGGAATTACTTCTGTAAATATCTTACCTGGTAGTGCCAATATTTTTGGAGGAAAGACAACTGCATTAAAATGCAAAAATACTATAGTAGATAAAGCCATAATCAAAGAAAATACAGGTATGAAAGCTGCTCTTGGAGAAAATCCTAAAATGTTATACGGCAAAAAAGATAAATCTCCTTCCACTAGGATGGGAAATGCAGCTCTTTTGAGAGAAACATTAATAAAAGCCAGTAATTATCTGAAAAATATTAATAATTCAAATAACAAAGATGAATCACAAAATTATAATAAAGAAGCAGAATCTCTTATTCCAGTATTAAAAAAAGAAGTCCCTATTCGTTTTCACTGTCATAGGGCAGATGATATTGTAACTGCTGTGAGAATAGCTGAAGAATTTGATCTAAAATATACTTTAGAACATATTACTCAGGGTCATCAAATTATTGACTTTCTCAAAGGAAAAAATACATCTTTTGCAATTGGACCTACAATGCATTATGGCTCAAAAGTAGAAAATAAAGAGAGAAATTTTCATACTCCTCTTCTGGCTGATAAAAATAATCTTCAATTTTGTTTAACTACTGATCATCCAGTTGTAGCCGGTCATTATCTAGCGATGACAGCAGGTTTGGCCGTTAACTGGGGAATAAAAAGAAAAACTGCTCTTAAAGCTATAACTCTAAATGCTGCCAAACATATTGGAGTTGAAGATAATATTGGAAGTCTTGAAAAAGGAAAAGATGCTGACTTGGTAATCTGGTCTGATGATCCTCTTGAATTTACTACTTTCGCAGATTTAACTATTATTGATGGAGAAATTGTCTATCAGAGAGGTGAAAATAATGAAATTAATTAAAGCAGGTATAATTTATACTGGAAAAAATAAAATTGATAATGGAGAAATTTTAATTAATGAACAGGGTAAAATCGTAGACGTAGATAAAAATATAAATTTAAAAACAAAAAAATCTGATAACATAAATATAATAGATTATACAGATAAAGTAATAATTCCTGGTCTAATAGACCCCCATTCACATATTGGTATCTGGGGTGATGGTGAAGGCCCTACAGCTTATGACGGTAATGAAATTACAAATGCAATTAATGGTAACATTAGAGCTTTAGATGCAATTAATCCTCAACAGAGAAGCTTCAATAGTGCACGTGAAGGTGGAATAACTACTGCTCAAATAATTCCTGGATCTGGGAGTCCTATCGGTGGACTGGCAGTTACTGTCAAAACAAGTGGTAATATTGTAGATGAAATGATAATCAAAAATCCAACTGGTTTAAAAGGGGCTCTTGGAGAAAATCCCAAACGTGCTCATGGCAAAGAACAAAATCAGGCCCCAGCATCAAGGATGGGAAATGCCGCTTTAATCCGCAATTATTTTCAGGAGTGTAAAGAATATAAAAATAAAAAATCTAAAGCTGTAAGCAAAAATAATAATTTTGACTTAAATCTCAATTATGAATCAGGTCTTAAAGTTTTAAATAATGAAATTCCTTTTAGAATTCATGCTCATCGTCATGATGATATAGTTACTGCTATTAGAATTTCAAATGAATTTAATATTGATTATAGTATAGAACACTGTACAGATGGCCACTTAATAGTAGATTATTTATCTGAGAAAAATATATGGGCTTCAGTAGGACCTGGCCTCGGTATATCAAGCAAAGTAGAAACTTCTGAAATAACAGATGAAAACCCAGCAATACTACACAAAAAGGGAGTTAATGTTTCCCTAATGACAGACCATCCTTTTTTAAATTGTAGATATTATATGGCCTATGGAGCAACAGTTCATAAATTTGGATTGAAAAAACAGGAAACTTTAAAACTAATGACTTTAAATCCAGCTAAAATGTTAGGCATTGAAAATAGAGTTGGTTCTTTAGAAAAAAATAAAGATGCTGATTATTTGGTATTAAACTCTGAACCTTTTTCTTATAAAACAAAAATCGAAAAAACTTTTATTGAAGACAAAGAAGTCTATGATAGAAACAATATAGATTGGTTATAACAAACAAATAAAAAAATAATTAAAGGGCAACTAGTTTTTAAATATTAACTAGAAGCCCTTTTTAAATATTAAGCACTTTCTCTTAAACTTTCTTTTACAATTCTTTTTTTAGTTTTATAAGAATACAAATACCAGCTTGTTAATGATACAAATACTACTGCTCCAAATATATTACCCAATGTTACTGGAATAAGATTTTTAACTATAAATGTTTGCCAGCCTGTATTTAAAACTGTACCTGTGTAAGAAGTACTATTACCTATAAATATCCCTGCTGGAACAAAAAAGACATTTGCAATACTATGTTCAAACCCAATTGCTACAAATGTCATGATTGGCCACCAAACAGCTATAATTTTTCCTATCATTTTATCAGTAGCAAAAGACATCCAAATAGCTATTCCAACAAGCCAATTACAACCTACACCTCTCCAAAAAGCTTCAAACCAATTTAAATTAATTTTATTATTTGCCAGTTTAACTATATATGAAGCCTGAGGTTCTACTCCTAAAATACCAGAAATATTTGCAAAAAAATAAGCTACAAATAAAGCTCCTATAACATTACCTGTGAATACAAAAAACCAATTTTTAAATACATTTTTTAATTTTATTTCTCCATTTAACCAGGCCAGAGGCTGGGTTGTCATATTACCAGTTGCAAGCTCTGAACCAGTAAAAATTATCATCATAAGTCCTACAGGAAAAACACCAGCAAAAAATAATCTGCCCATACTTCCCCAAATATCATTTGGTAAAGCTGCTACAACTCTAATTGCCACCAAACCACCTAATGCTATAAATACCCCTGCTAAAAAACCTAAAATCAAACTATCCATTATAGAAATATTATCTTTTTTCTTTCCTGCTTTTATTAGTGCTTCAACTATCATTTCAGGTTTCTTTACCTTCATTACTATCACCTTTCCTATTTTAAATATTATCAAATTATTTCCTTGTTAATTATATCACATGCATAATAATTTTACCACCCCCTATTTTTTATGATATAATAATTATATAAAATGAAAGGTAGGTGAAAACCGCCACAAATTTTCTGGCGGGACCATTATCGGAAAAAACAATGAGTTTTATCAAATAGAAAAACAAAAAGAAAAAGCTATTTTAATTGGTAAAGTTAAAAGTTCTGTAGAAGAATTAGAAAAACTAGCTAAAACAGCCAAAATAAAAGTTTTGGGGAAACTTTTACACAGCAGAAAAAATATTGATGCTGCATATTATATAGGTTCTGGAAAACTAGAAGAATTAAAAAACTCTGTTAAACATTCTTCTGCAAATTTGATTATCTTCGATCATGAATTAACTCCTGCTCAACATCGTAATTTAGAAGAAGATTTAGATACAAATGTTATGGATAGAACACAGTTGATTTTAAATATTTTTTCTCAACATGCACATACAAAAGAAAGTAAATTACAGGTAGAAAAAGCTCAGTTGGAATATTTATTACCGAGACTTACAGGAAAAGGAGAAGAACTTTCTCGATTAGCAGGAGGAATTGGAACTAGAGGTCCTGGGGAAAGTAAACTAGAAACTGATAGAAGAAGAATTAGCAAAAGAATTCATAATCTTGAAGAAAAATTGGAAAAAGTAAAGAAAAATAGAGAAGTTCAACGTAAAGAAAGAAATGATCCACTTGTAGCTCTAGTTGGATATACAAATGCAGGAAAATCTACTATTATGAACTTATTAACTGGAGCTAATAATGAAGTTGCTAACAAGTTATTTGCTACACTTGACTCTACATTGAGAAATATGCAACTTCCAAATGGAAGAGAAATTATACTAACTGATACAGTAGGTTTTATAGATAATTTACCTCATCAATTGGTTGCCTCTTTTCGGGCAACTTTAGAAGAAATTAAAAAAGCTGATCTTATTTTGCATATAGTAGATAGTAGTAACCCCCAGGCAGAAAAGCACATTGAAGTTACTAATGAAGTCTTAAAAGATATGAATGTAAATGATATAGAAAAATTACTTGTTTTTAATAAAATAGATAAATGTCAAGAAATCAATTTAAAAAGCCTTGAATTGCAATATCCTGCTCACCTGTCTATGTCTGCTTTAACAGGTAAAGGCAAAGATAAACTTTTAGAAAAAATTAAATCTATTCTAGAAAAGAATTTAGTCAAAGTAAGTCTCAAACTACCTTATGATAAAGGCAATTGGATTGAAAAAATCCATAATAAAGGTAGGGTTATTGAAGAAAAATATTCAAAAAATGATATCTTTATAAAAGCCAAAATTCCTAAAAAATTTGAACAAATATTATCTGATTATAAAATATAATAATTAATTTTTTTAACATTAATAAACCCTGAACTCTAAAATTAGAATTCAGGGTTTATTAATGAAACTTAATTTATATTTTTTATTTTGATTCACTTTTCTATTAATTTAATCTAAAAGATGACAAGCAGCAAAATGTTCATCACCATAATCTTTGAATTCAGGCTCTTTTTCACTACATATATCCATTGCCTTAGGACAACG
>JBNJDK010000044.1:0-14686 GCA_051744805.1 Bacillota bacterium | reverse complement strand
ATTTTTTAATATAAACTTTATTAGATTGAAGGGAGTAAGCTAATGAAGTCTAGAAAAATAATAGCTAATAATAAATTAAAATTTAATAATTTTATAATATCCCTTGTTATTTTATTTACTATTTTTGGTTTTTCTTCTAATGTATTTAGTGTTGAAAAGCTTCATATAACTGGTGGGAAAGTAGATTATAATAGTGCAGAAAATACTACTATAATATCTGGAAATGTAAAAGCAGATTATGGAAAATATCATTTTCATGCTGAAGAGGTTATAATAGAAAATAATGAAGAACAGAAGGGAATTATGTCTTCACCGGAGAATATTAAAATTTCTCCAGGAGATATTACTGGTTGTGATGCTGAAAAACCTCATTATTATTTTAGAGCCCAGAAAATAAAAATTAAGCCAAATGATTATTTAGAAGCATATAATATTGTTTTTTATGAATTAAATGGTAAATTGCCTTTGTTTTATCTTCCTTATTTATATATTTCTCTTAGTGAAGAAAGACAAAGGTTAGTTACTGAATTTGGATATAGTAGTACAAGAGGTTGGTTTGGAAAATTGACTTTTAATTATAACTCATTTTATGATCTGCCAGGACAAATATATTTTGACTATTATCAAAAAACAGGTGAAGCATACGGTTTTAAACAGCATTTTATTAATAATGAACATCATAAAGGCTACTTTTATTATTATAAACAGGAAGATAATATTGGTTTGAGTAATTTATTTGATACTCATTTAGCTCTTCAATATGATTATAAAAAAGACAATATAGAAGCAAATAATAGAGTGAATTACAAATACTTTAATAATTATAATCTTTTAGAAGGAATTTTTAAAGTTGATTATCAAAAAGAAAACCAAAATATTAATCTAGATATGAATTATGAAAAATATGAATATGAGAATGGAAGTGAAAATAAAGAAATTAATGATATTAGTCTGGAAATAAATCAAGATTTTGCCAATGAACTTTCTATTAATGCAGATTATAGTGTTGATAGTGAAAATTATTTTGAATCTACAAATAAAGATGATAAAGAAATGGAATTAGCTTTGAATTTAGAAAAATCTTTTGAAAATAATTTGGATATAGGAATTGATCTAGAGCATAGTTTAGATTATGATTATGGACAAAATAGTATAGAAGAGAGAAAATCTAGAGAATTAGCTCTCAATTATCGGTGGTTAGAAAACTGGAGTTTGAATTCAAATTATGGTTTTGAAGAATTAAAAGAAACAGATGAGAATTTAAAGTCTAGAGAATATTATGAATCAGTTTTATCTTATAGATATTCTAATTTAAGAATTGATACCATTCTAGAAAGAGAAGATCCAGCTTTTAGTGAAGAAGATGAAGTTAGTTTTTACCGTTTGCCTGAAATTAAATTAACTTACACTCCAAGAAGTTATTTTGAATATGAATTACAGGCAGGTAATTATTATGAAGATGATTCTGAAACAAGAGGTTACAGAGGCGCAGGTAATATTAATTATTCTAGGAGATTTCAAGTTTTAGATAATACCAGTTTCAATGTTACACAGGAAGTTATAGGTAGAGCTTATGATTTAAAATCGGAAGCAAATAATAAAGATTATGATCGTTATCAGGGTATATATAATAGTGATTTAGGAATGAAAAATAATATTACTGATAGATTAACTATTGATAATAATTATAAACTGACTCTTTATAGAGGAGATAGTCCATTTGAATTTGATCAGGCAGAGTTTAGTGAAGAAATAGAAAGTAGTATTAATTATAATATAAATGATTTTTTAGATATTAATTTAGAAAGTGGATATGATTTATATAACCAAAAATATTTACCACTGGAAAGCAATTTTAAAATTTGGCCTATTACAGGGTGGCTGATTTCTCTAGGAACAGAGTATAATTTAAATTCACAAGAATTTGAAGAAAATTTAATAGTAAAAAGTAATTATGAAACTGAAAATATTACAGCTAATACGGAGATGAAATATGATATAAATGACAGTAGAATTAATACTTTAGAAAATGAAATAAGTTATGAAATCCCAGGAGACTGGGGTTGGTATATTGAAAATAATATAAGTTATGATTTTGAAGAATCTGTATCAGATAGATTAGAAAAAGCTAACTTAACTTTAAAGAAAAGATTGCATTGTCGAGAAATCCAGTTAAGTTATGATTATTTAAATAATGAATTAATTTTCACTTATAGTTTAGATATTTTTCCTGGAGATGACATTTCTTTAGGCAGAAGTGACCAGGAAGGTTTTATATTTAATTTTGGTCTGGAAGATGATTTAAAATCTGAATAATATAATATAAAGGTGGGTTGAATACCCACCTTTATATTTTTTAACTATTAGATTAAGCTTTTAGATCATGATATTTTGAATTTTCCAATCCATATTTGCGATTATAGTAATTAGAAAGGCTGTAAGCAAGTATAACTAAAGAAATAATTCCTATTGGAATTAAAATCAGAGGACTAAGTCCAAAGAAACCATAAAGCAAATATAAGACAGCAGCTACAGCAGCAACTGTTATTGCATAAGGAATCTGGGTAGAAACGTGATCCATATGATCTGCCCCAGAAAAGATAGAAGAAAGAACAGTTGTATCTGAAATTGGAGAACAGTGATCTCCAAAAATAGCTCCTGAGAAAACTACTCCTGCCAGAATGAGTGCCTTATGGGGATCACCAGTAATTTGGAATCCAAGTGGAATTGCAATAGGTGTTAAAATAGTCATAGTACCCCAGGAAGTACCTGTAGCAAAAGCTACTAACATTCCTGTTGCAAAAATTATTAAAGGTAAGAAACCATAAGATACAGAATCACCTAATAAACTTACTATATAACCTGCTAAGTCCATAGTTTCAGTGATAGAACCAAGAGTCCAGGCTAGAACTAAAATCACACAGGCCATCAACATCAATTTTAATCCATCCATAAAAGTTTCCATAGTTTCTTCAAGATTCATAATTTTTTGAGTTAAGGCCATTACAAAACCTACTACTGTCATTGCAAAGGCTCCCCAAAGAAGTGCTTTTGCAGGGGCTGAGTTCCCCAGTATTTCCATAATATTTTCTCCTGGTCTACCTGTCCACCACATTCCAGAAATAGAAACTACAATTAAAGCTATAATTGGATAAAAGAAACTTTTTAACATTGGTTTAATATCTTTAGGTTCACCAAGCTCATAACCTACATCCATCATTGGGGTAGCTCCATCCCTTATTTGTTTATCTTCAGTAATAGATCTATGTTCAGCTTTGAGCATAGGACCAAAATCTTTGTTTGAAATTACTATTATACCTACAAAAATTACAGCAAGTATACAATAAAGATTATAAGGGACACTTCTAATATAAGCAGTGAAAGGGTCTACACCTTCAATTCCTGCAGAATCAATACCAGTTTTAATCATACCTATTTGAAAAGCTATCCAGTCGGAAATGAAAAAAGTTGCAACCGGGGCTGCTGTTGAATCTAATACATAGGATAATTTTTCAGTTGAAATTTTGAGTTTTTTGAATATATCTCTAAATGCATTACCTACTATAGCAGCATTTACATAGTCATTAAAAAAGACAATCATACCTAAAACCCAGGCTCCTATTCCTGCTGCTCTTCTCGAGTTAATTTTCTTTTGGGCCCAGGTGGCTAAAGCCTGACTACCTCCTAATTTCCAGATAAAGGCTACTCCAGAACCCATTAATAAATTGAATAATAAAAGTCTTACATTCCAGCTATCTGTCATTGATTCAGTAATAGCATCTAAGGTATATCCAACTCCGGCTAATGGATTACCTCCAGTGATTATTAAGGCTCCAGAAAAAATACCAATAAATAATGAAATGAGAACCCTCTTAGTTAAAAATGCAAGTAAAATAGCAATAAAAGGTGGTAAAAGTGTTAAAATTCCATACTCCTCCATTTTTGTGTCCTCCCTTTCCTTTAATAGTTTAGATTATTTAGAAAATTATTTCTTGTGATATATTTAATTATGCAACAATTATTCCAGGAAACAATATGTTAATTTATGTAATTTAACTAAAATAGCAGTTAAAATCAATAAATAAATTTGAATAATATAAAATAAATTTAAAGAAATAAATATTCAAATCAGGATCTGAAAAATATTTTTGCAGTATAGTAAAAATATTTGCAAATATTTTTATAGAGGGATTTATGCTTTTTTGTAGTAATATAATAATAAGTGATAATCAGAAAAGGAGGAGATAATTTGATTGAAATAGATGAATTTTACAAAGAACTTCAAAAAGAAATGATAAATAATAAAAGCATTTATAAAAAAGAATATAATGAATTAAAAGAAAAAGTAGCCAAGTCTTCTGCCTATTATCACGGAGAACCAGTTTCATTTTTTTATCAGCCTCTTCTCTTTAATGAGGAACAATACTCTTATTTTAAAGAAAAAATCAAAAAATTTAATGGAATTTTGAGAAAAGTAACTGAAGAATTTCTTGAAAATGATGTTTTTAGAAGTAAGTTCAGATTTCCTGAATTAATGGAAGAATTGATTTTAGTTGATCCTGGATATAAAACAGAATACCCAGTAGCTAGATTTGATTTTTTCTATGATTATAATAATCAATTTAAATTTTGCGAATTAAATACTGATGGTTCTTCTGCTATGAATGAAGCTAGAGTATTACAACGTGAATTCAAAGACACTAAACTATTAAAAAAATACATGAATAAATATGAATTTAAAGATTATGAACTATTTTATTCACTTATAGATAAGATCATAAAAAATTACAAAGAATTTGCTGGTAATAGTGCTAAAAAATATCCTAATATAGGAATTATGGATTTTAGTGAAGATGGAACCAGTAATGAATTTAAAGAGTTTCAAAAACGATTTGAAGAACTTGGTTATAAAACAGTTATTTGTGACCCACGTGATTTAAAATATACAAATGGAAAATTGTGGTCAAATGATATTTCGCTTGATCTAATATACCGGAGAGCAACAACTGCAAGGATGGTTGAAAATGGAGATGAAATAAATGATTTTATTGATGCATATAAAAATGGTGATATTTGTGTTGTTGGTAGTTTTCGTTCTCAAATTCCACATAATAAAGTGATTTTTGCTGTTCTTCATGATAATAATGCCGTTGATTTTTTAGATGAAAAAGAAAAAATGTTTATTAAAAACCATATCCCCTGGACAAAATGTCTTAATTTTGATAACAAGAAATTAATTAATAAAATATTAAGAACTAAAGATAAATATGTTTTGAAACCATGTGATATGTTTGCTGGCAAAGGGGTATATGTGGGTAAAGATTATAATAAAAAAGATTGGGAAAATATTATCAAAAATATTAATGAAAATAATGATTATTTGGTTCAGGAATTTATAGAACAACCCAAATTGAAAATGGGGTTTGTAGAAGAAGATGAATTTAAAATTGAAGATGTGAATTATATTTTGAGTTTATTTCTTTATAATCATAATATTGCAGGTTTTTATGCTAGAGGAGGTAGAGAAAACATTATAGCTCCAGCTGGAGAGAGTAGAACAATGCCCTGTTTTGTTATTAGAGAAAAGTAGAAAATACAAATTAAATATGTGAGGTGTTTAATTATGAGTGGAGTTATATGTTTGGGAGAAGCTTTAATAGATTTTACTCCATTAGACAAAGAAAATCAGGATTTCCGCAAAAATCCCGGAGGCGCTCCAGCAAATGTTGCTGTAGCTTTAAGCAGATTAGGAGTTAATGTTGATTTCATTTCAAAAGTAGGTAAAGATTTTTTTGGTAAATATCTAAAAAATAAACTAGCAAGAGAAAATGTTAATACAAAAAATGTCTTTTTAACAAATAAAGCTAAAACAGGGATAACTTTTGTTACTGTTGATGAAAAAGGAGATAGAAGCTTTGATTTTTACGTTAAATCAAGTGCTGATAGCTTATTAAAAAAAGAAGAAGTTGATGAAAAGGTATTTAAAGAAAATGATTTTTTTCATTTTGGATCTATTTCTTTAATTGAAGAACCTGCCAGAAGTGCTACCAAATATGCAATTAAATTGGCAGAAGAAAATAATTTGATTATCTCTTTTGATCCTAATTTGCGATTTCCACTCTGGTCTGAAAAAGACGATGCTAAAGATCAGGTTGTTTCTGTTTTAGATAAATGTGATATTCTAAAAGTTTCTAAAGAAGAATTAGAATTTATTAGTGGTGAAAATGATATTGAAAAAGGATTGGAATTTATAAAATCTAACTACAATATTTCTTTAATTTTTATAACAGTTGGTGGTAAAGGAGCCTATTTTTATAAAAATAATTTAGGTTATGTACCAGGAAACGAGGTGGATGTTGTTGATACTATAGGAGCAGGTGACAGTTTTTTAGCTGCAGTTTTATATAATATTAACAAATTAGATAAAAATTTAGATAAATTAAATGATGATATTTTGGAGGAAATAACTGAATTTGCAAATTTAGCAGCCAGTTTAACTGTTACTCAAAGAGGAGCTATGTCAGGTATGCCAACTTTGAAAAATATTATAAGTTTATAAATTGATTTTTGAGGAGGATGAATTATTATGAAAATAGCTAGATATTTATATAATAATGAAATTAATTATGGAGTTGTTGAGAACAATAAAATTAAAAGATTAAAAGGAAATGTTTTTTCAGATTTTAATATTGAGAAAAATTTTGTTAATATAGAGGAAGTAGAGTTTTTATCCCCTGTAATTCCTCCAAATATAATTGCTATTGGTTTAAATTATCAAAAACATGCTGAAGAAGGTGGATCAGACCTTCCAGAAAAACCACTTATATTTATTAAAGCGACTACCAGTTTGACTGGTCCTAACCAAGAAATTAAACTTCCTAAAATGGCTCCTGATGAAGTTGATTTTGAAGCTGAATTAGCTGTGATAATAGGTAAAAAAGCCAAAAATATTGAAGCAGAGGAAGCTTTAGATTATGTATTAGGATATACATGTGCTAATGATGTTAGTGCTAGAGATTGTCAAAAGAGAAGAGATAAACAATGGGCTCGGGGCAAATCATTTGATACTTTTTGTCCTCTTGGGCCATTTATTGAGACTGAATTAAATCCTCAAAATCTTAAAATAGAATCAATTTTAAATGGCAGTATAATGCAAAGTTCTAATACTTCTGATATGATTTTTTCGGTGAGAGAAATTGTAAGTTATTTATCTAAAAATATGACATTACTTCCTGGTACTGTTATTTTAACTGGAACTCCTGAAGGGGTAGGATTTGCCAGACAGGATCCAGTATTTTTAAAAGAAGGTGATGAAATAGAGATAAAAATTGAGAGTATAGGAAGTTTGAAAAATCAAGTAGTAAAAGAATAAAGATGACTGGAGGAATTAGATATGAAAATTAAATTTATATTAGACAGTGCAGCAGATATGCCAGAACATTTAACAAAAAAATATGATATAGATGTTTTTCCACTCTATATTCATCATGATGATCAACATTTTAAAGATGGTATAGGGCTAACATCTAAAGAAATTTATAAAAATATGGAAAAAGGTGAAGTTTATAAAACTTCCCAGGTAGTAGTAAATGATTTTATGGATAAATTTGAAGAATATGCTAAAGATGGCAAGACAGTAATTTATCCTGCTTTTTCTTCTGAACTCTCCGGAACTTTTCAATCGGCTGTACTTGCTAAGAGTAAAATTAAAGAAAAATATCCTGATTTTGATTTAACAATTATAGATACAAAATGTGCAAGTATGGGAGTTGCTTTGGCTTTATTTAATGTGATTCAGGAAATGGAAATTAAAGATTTAAGGAAAAAAGAAATTATAGAAAAAATAAAATATTATGCTGAACATATGGAACATATTTTTACTGTAGAAAACTTAGATTATCTTGTAAGAGGTGGAAGATTGAGTAAAGTATCCGGTTTAGTTGGTGGTATTTTAAATATTAAACCTATCTTAGAAGTCAGAAATGGAGAATTAAAACAGTTAGAAAAGAAAAAAGGCAGTAAAAAAACCAGAAAGAGGATCGAGGATTTAGTTGTAGAACGAGGAACTAATTTAAAAAAACAAAATTTAGCTATTGTCCATGCTGATTGTAAAGATAAAGCTAAAAAAATGAAAGATACTATTATAGAAAAAACAGATTGTAAAACTGTTATAATTGGAGAAATCGGGGCTGTGATTGGTGCTCATACAGGTCCTGGAACTTATGGGATTATGTTTGTTAATGGTAATAAAATAGTAAATAATGTAGAAATTTATTAATAAAAAAAGCTGCCAGAATAAATGGCAGCTTAATTATTATGAGTTTAATTATTGTTTTGAGTTAAATCATTATTTTGCTTCTGGTAATTCATAATCTATACTATCAAAATAATTTCCAAGTAAAATAGCACTTATTATTACAAATGGTAGTGATATTCCAAGTCTTATTAGAGTGAATTTTAGACCAAGTATTGATGCTTCCATAATACTCATTGGGATCATTACTATAGAAGCCGCAGTAACATAGGTGAAAATAGAACTATAGTTTGCTCCCTTATGGTAGAGTGAATTTGCTACTGGAAAAGCAACAAAGGTACCACCTACTGTAGTTGCAGCTAATAATATTGAGTAAACATATTTTTTTATTCCTGATGCTTTACCAAAGTTTTTTTCGATGGTTTCTCTACTTACCCAGACATCAAAAAGACCGATAAGTATAAATGCTGGAGGAAGTATTTTTATCATATCTTTAGCAAATATCATAAAATTTTCTCCCATTCTTTCACCTAAAGAAAAATCGATAAAATAAGATATTCCTAAAAACAGTAAAAAGACCAAAAAGATTATATAATTTAATTTATTATTTCCTTTATTTTTCATTTAAAATACCTCCCCATATAATAATCCTGCTGAGAGTGCAACAATTGCTGCTATAATAAAACCGGCAGCATTTCTCCAGATTGTAGCTTTTATTCCGAAGTATTCTTTTTCAACTGGATAGGTAGCTACTCCTACTAACATTAAAGTTGTTATAAAGGCAGCTACTACCATGTAATCTACACCTTTATCAACTAAAATCCCGGCTAATGGATAGGCAATAAAACCAGGCATCATTGTAATTGAACCTACTATCAAACCAACTAAAAGCCCAATAATTGGGATATGTCCCCCAAGATATTTGATTATCATTTTATCAGAAACAAGAAGAATAAAAGATAAAATAATAAGTAACTTTAAATAAGTCCCAAGTATTTTATTAAATTTTTTCCAGCCAATTTTCAAAGCATTTTTAGTTTTTTCTCTATTGAAGAAAAAAGAGATTACTAAAGCAATAGCTGCTATGAGATAAAGTGTTAACATTTATATTTCCTCCTTTATACCCCTTATGGGTATTTGTATATATTATACTCCATGAAGTTTTGAAAGTATGTAAAACAAATAACATTAAAAAAATATAAAATAATTCTTGAATTTAACTACAACTTCATGTATAATTATAAAAAATTAATAATTAAAACCTAAGAAAGAATTAGTAAAAAAATACAGGAAATAAAGCGAATTAGGGTTGGTGAGAGCCTAATCAAAGTATTTTTTGAATCGGACTCTGGAGGTGTTCTCTTAAAATTATAGTAAAGAGAAACGTAGGACTGCGTTAAAGTTTTTAAGTGAGCTTTGTTTTAGCTAAAAAGAGTGGTAACGCGGATTAAACCCGTCTCTGTAAAAGGAGAGGGGTTTTTTGTATTTAAATAAAAAAGGAGGTATTTTCAAATGAGAAAAATTAACAGACGACGATCAGATTCAGATGATGATATTAGTGGAAGATTGAGTGTTAAAATAATTTTTAAGAACTGGGAAAGGAAATTTTGGGAAGGTAAATCAAAAAACTTTAAAGGAGGATAATTTATATGGAAAATAAAAATGAAAAAATCAATAAAATTGTATTAGCATATTCTGGTGGTCTGGATACATCGGTAAGTATTAAATGGTTGGAAGAAAAATATGGGGCAGAGATTATCACTTTTACTGCTGATTTGGGACAAAATGAGGATTGGGTTCAAATTAAAGAAAAAGCTTTAAATACCGGGGCAAAGAAAGCTCATATCATGGATTTGAAGAATGAGTTTTTGACAAATTATGCTTTTAAAGGTTTAAAAGCAAATGCACTTTATGAAGGTAAATATCCCCTGGCTACAGCCTTAGCCCGTCCTCTTATAGCAAAGAAAATGGTTGAAGTAGCTAGAGAAGAAGGAGCGGATGCTTTAGCCCATGGTTGTACAGGTAAAGGTAATGACCAGGTAAGGTTTGAAGTTTCTTTTAAAGCTCTTGCTCCAGAATTAGAGATAATAGCACCATTGAGAGATTGGGGTTTTACAACAAGAGAAGAAGAAATAGAATATGCAGCTCAAAATAATATTCAAGTTAAAGCAACTAAAGATAGTCCTTATAGTATAGATCAAAATATATGGGGACTTAGTGTAGAGTGTGGTAATCTTGAAGATCCCTGGGAAGAACCACCAGCTGATGCCTATCAGTGGACAAATGATATTGAGAATACTCCTGATGATCCTACTTATTTAACAATAGGGTTTAAAAAGGGAAAACCAATTTCTATAAATGGAGTGGAAATGAATGCTGTTAAACTGGTAAATAAATTAAATAAAATAGGTTCTAATTATGGAATAGGGAGAATAGATATGGTTGAAGATAGACTTGTGGGTATTAAATCAAGAGAAATTTATGAAACTCCAGCAGGAGAAATACTCCTAAAAGCTCATCGGGAACTAGAATCTTTAACTTTAGATAGAGAAACTATTCAATATAAAGAAGATATTTCAAAAAAATATGCTGAACTTACTTACAATGGACTCTGGTTTTCTCCACTTAAAGATTCACTGGATGCTTTTATTAATAATACTCAAAAAGAAGTTAATGGAATAGTTAAATTAAAACTGGCAAAGGGGAATTCAATAGTAGTTGGTAGAAAATCAGAGAATTCACTTTATCAATATGGTCTGGCAACTTATGATGAAAAAGATGCTTTTGATCATAGTTCTGCACCTGGTTTTATAAATCTTTGGGCTTTACCAGTTCAAGTGGCAAATCAAGTAAAAAATTCTAAAAATAAGAAAAAAATCTGGTCAGATGATTTTAATGATTTAAAAATTACAGCAAAAAAATGAGGTGTTTAGATGAAATTATGGGGAGGACGTTTTGAAGAAGAAATAGATGAGTTGATGGAAAAGTTTAATAACTCTCTTTTATTTGATATTAGATTATATGAATATGATATTAAAGGTAGTATAGCTCATGTTGAAATGTTAGCTAAACAGAAAATTATAAAAGATGAAGAAAAAGAAAAAATATTAAAAGGATTAAAAGAAATAAAATATGAACTGACAGAAGAGATTAAAAACGGACAAATAGATTTAAATGAAGCTGAGGATATTCATACTTTGATTGAAAAAAGATTAACTGAAAGAATAGGAAAAACAGCTGGAAAAATGCATACAGCCCGAAGTAGAAATGATCAGGTTGCACTTGATATGAGATTATTTTTGAGGGAAGAAGTAAATGAGATAATGGATTTATTAAAAAATATGATGAGATTACTACTTGAAATTGCAGAAGAAAACATAGGTGTAATTATACCTGGTTATACTCATATGCAAAGGGCCCAGCCTATAACTTTTTCACATCATCTTTTAGCATATTATTTTAAGTTAAAAAGAGATTATGAACGATTGGAAGATAATTTAAAAAGAATTAATATCATGCCTTTAGGTTCTGGAGCTTTAGCTGGTAGCTCATTCCCTTTGGATAGGGAATGGGTTGCTTCAGAACTTGATTTTAAAAGACCCTGTTTTAATTCAATTGATGGTGTTAGTGACAGAGATTATATAGTAGAATTTTTAGCTATTGTTTCTAATATTATGATTCATCTCAGTAGTTTTAGTGAAGAAATAATTCTCTGGAATTCTAAAGAATTTAATTTTATCAATTTAGCAGATAAATATACTACCGGTAGTAGTATTATGCCCCAAAAGAAAAATCCTGATCTGGCAGAACTTGTTAGGGGGAAAACAGGTATGACTTTTGGAAATCTTTTTCAGCTAATGACTACTTTAAAGGGTCTTCCCTTAGCCTACAATAAAGATTTACAGGAGGATAAGGAAGGATTATTTAAAACTATTGATTCTCTAAAAGTAATATTAAAACTTTATCCAAAAATGATAAAAACAATGGAAGTAAATGAACTAGAAATGAAAAAAGCAGCAGAAAAAGGATTTTTGAATGCTACGGAGTTGGCAAATTATTTGACGAAAAGAGGAATACCATTTCGAAAGGCCCATGAAATGGTAGGAGAAGCAGTAATTTTTGCTCAAAAAGAAGCTAAAGAACTTAATGATATTAGTTTAACAGAATGGAAAAAAATATTTTCTGAACAATCAGAGGTGTTTGATAATGATTTATTTAAGAGCCTTAATATAGAAGAAAGCTTGAAAAGTTATAATTCTTTAGGTGGACCTGCTCCAAAAGAAATAAAAAGAAGAATAAAAGCTGAAAGGGAGTACTGGTTATAATTTTACTTTTCAGAAAAAATAAGATATAATTAAAAAAACAGAATATGAGTCTTCGAGCCTTAAAATCTAAGGTGTAAACTATGGTTATAAGGCCGATAGGGTTTGTTGGGAAACTAACTTACCTCCCGGATTGGAAAGAAGACATTTAATCCGATGTCTTCGTTTGGCATCGGAATTTTTTATTTTATTTAATCTTCTTTCCTTTGAGGCTCAAAACTCAAAGGAGGCATTTTAAATGAAAAAAGTTTTTCTTGTTTTATTGGTTCTGATTTTTGGTTTTCTTTTTACAGTTAATGGAGCTGAGGCAGAAGAAATTTCTGGAGAAATTGTTATTTTTCATGCAGGTTCTCTTAGTATTCCATTTTCAGAAATGGAAGAAACTTTTGAAAAAATACATCCTGAAGTAGATATAGTTAGAGAATCAGCTGGAAGTAGAACAACAGCTAGAAAGGTAACAGATCTTGGGCGACCGGCAGATATTGTTGCATCAGCTGATTATTCAGTTATTGAAAGATTAATGATGCCTGACCATACAGATTGGTATCTAAACTTTGCCACAAATGAAATGGCTATAATGTATACTGAACATTCTAATTATGGTAATGAAATTAATGGTGAAAACTGGTATGAAGTTCTTTTGCGAGAGGATGTAGAATATGGTCATTCTGATCCAGATGCTGATCCCTGTGGTTATAGAAGTCAATTAACCTGGCAGTTGGCAGAAAAATATTATAATAAAGATGGCCTTTATCAGGATTTAAAAGATAATTGTCCAGCTAAAAATGTAAGACCTAAAGAAACAGATTTAATAGCTTTACTGGAAGCAGGAGAGCTAGATTACATATTTATTTATAGGTCAGTTGCCCAACAGCATGGTCTGCCTTTTGTAACTCTACCTGATAAAATAAATTTAAAAACAAATAAATATGCTAAATTTTATGAAGAGGCTGAAGTAGAGATTTCTGGTTCGGCGCCTGGGGAAACGGTTACCAAAAAGGGTAAGCCTATGATTTATGGAGTTACAATACCTGAGGATCCTCCCAATCCTGAAGGCGCAAAAGCCTTTGTAGAGTTTTTAATTAGTGAAAAAGGACAAAGAATAATGGAAGAAAATGGACAGCCAGCTATAAAACCACCAGTTGTAAATGATTTGGATAAAATACCAGAAGAAATAAAAAAAGATGTTGAGGAAGAATAATAATGATAAAAAAATCATTTTTTAACTTTGTTATTACAATATTATCTTTAATATTAATATTTTTTGTATTAGCTCCTATTTTCAAATTAGTTTTTGGGAGTAGTCCAGGATTATTATTAGAAACTGTAAAAGAAAAAGAAGTTTATAGCACAATTTTGAGGACTTTTCAAGCTTCCCTGGTTGCAACTTTTATTTCTATTATTCTAGCAGTACCTCTGGCTTATCTTTTAGCCAGAGGAGATTTTCCAGGAAAAGTTTTTATTGAAGGTATTATGAACTTACCAGTTATAATTCCTCATACAGCTGCTGGGATAGCTTTGTTAACTGTATTTGGAAACAGATTTTTCCTTGGGAAATTTTTCAGCAATTTTAATTTAAGTTTTGTAGGAGAATTTGCTGGAATTGTAGTGGCTATGATGTTTGTTAGTATGCCTTTTCTTCTAAATGATGCCGTAGAAGGTTTTAGATCGATAGATGTTCGCTTAGAAAAGGTGGCTAGAAGTCTTGGAGCATCACCTGCTCAGACATTTTTCAAAATTGCCCTACCACTTAATTTAAGCCATATTATATCTGGTTCTCTTATGATGTGGGCCAGAGGCCTATCTGAATTTGGAGCTGTAGTTATTCTGGCCTATCATCCTATGAGTGCACCAGTTTTGATTTATGAGAGATTTACATCATTTGGCCTCAAATATTCACGGCCAATAGCTGCTATTATGGTGGTGGCCAGTCTAATTGTTTTTATAGTACTTAGACTTGTTAATGAAAAAATGAATTCAGTTGAAAACAGATCTGAGGGATAATAATGCTTGAATTAAAAAATATAAAAAAAGAATATAATGATTTTAAAGTAAGTGATATAAATCTGGAAGTAAATAATGGTGAATATCTTGTTGTCTTAGGGCCAAC
>JBNJDK010000043.1:0-14984 GCA_051744805.1 Bacillota bacterium | reverse complement strand
AAATAAGTTTATATTATTTCCTAAAAAAGGAAGGATTATCTAATTAAACCTTGAATAATAAATAGTAGGACTTTAGTTCTAATTTGATTTAAAAAATTAAATTTATATAAATAAAAAATAGGAGTCTGGAATAATGAGATCATTACAAAACTTTAATCAAAAACTCAGTAAAAATAAAATAATATTTTCGCGAACAGTTTTAACTGCAATAACTATCCTTTTTATTTCATTTGGCTTTTTATATAAAACAAATATTATAAAAGCCAGTGACTATTTACCTCTTTCTTTAAGGATAATTATTTCAGTTTTTTTGACTTCACTAATCATTTTAAGTTTTAGTAATGAAAAAATAAAGAAAAATATCTATCTAATAACATTAATAACTTCTTATGTTTCTTTAGTCCATTTACTTTTTAACACTTATTATAATGATTTCTATTTTACCTTAGCTGTTATAATAATCATCTCTTCCCTACTACTAAATGCAACTTTTCAAATGGATAGATCTCTTTTAACTTTTAATATCTTTTTTGCTTTTTTACTTTTAACATTATTAATAAACCATCAAAAACCTGTTATTAATCCTGTAATTTATTTTATTAATTATCTCGTTTTAAATATCTTAAGCTATATTATAAACTTTCTTAATAATTCTGTTCGATATAAATATAAAGACCTGGCCAAAAAATATAATACAATTTTAAATAACACAACTGATTCAGTAGTCCTCATTGACATCAAAGATGGAAAATATAAATATAATAAAGTAAATAAAGCATATAAAAAACATGCTGAACTACCGCAAAAACAAATAATATCTAAAACTCCTAAAGACTTATATGGTAAAGAATATGGAGATTTTATAAAGAAAAAATTCCAGGAATGTATAGAAAAAAAGGAAGCCATAGATTTTGATGAAAAAATTGAAAAAGATAATAAAATAGAATACTGGCATACCAAACTTTCTCCTGTCATTTCTAAAGGAGAAGTAAAACAATTAGTTGGTATTTCTCGAAATATCACAGAAAAGAAAAAAGCTACCAAAAAAATCAAAAAACTCACTTATAAAGATAGTCTTACCGGCCTTTATAATAAAAATTATTTTCAAAAAGAAATGGAAAGATTCAATGAAATGATTATTGATTCTATCTCAATCATTATTGGTGATGTTAATGGTCTTAAACTTGCAAATGATGCTTTTGGCCACAATGCCGGTGATAAACTTCTTAAAAAAATGGCTGAAAAAATCGAAAATAGTTGTCGCGCTCAGGATATAATCACCCGCTGGGGTGGAGATGAATTTGTAATTCTTTTACCACACACTGCTTATAAGGGAGCAAAAAAAGTAACTGAAAGAATAAAAAATGAAATTGATTCTTTAAATGCAAATCCTATTGAACCAAGTATTGCTTTAGGATTTGCATCCAGACAAAATAGTAATGAAGATTTAAATGAAGTTTTTAAAAGAGCAGAAAATATAATGTATAAAAATAAATTGAGTGAAAGTCAGAATATGCATACTTCTATTATTGATTCTCTTAAAAACACCTTTCATAAAAACACCTGTGAAAGTAAAGAACACTGTAATAGATTAAAAAACCTTGCTGTTAGTTTAGGAGAAGAAATAGGACTTGCAGCCAATCTTATTGAAAAATTAAAATTACTTGCTGAAATGCATGATATTGGAAAAGTAGCAATTTCTAAAGATATTATTCATAAAAAAGATAAATTAACTCAAAAAGAATGGAATGAAATTAAACGCCACTCAGAAATAGGTTATCAAATAGCAAATACTACACCTAAATTAAGCAGTATTGCAGATGGTATCTTACATCACCACGAAAGATGGGATGGTAAAGGCTATCCTCTAGGTAAAAAGGGAAAAGAAATTCCAATTACAGCCAGAATTATAAATATTGTTGATGCTTATGATATTATGTTAAGTAAAAGACCTTACAAAAATGCTTTTAGTCAAAAAAGAGCTATTGATAATCTAAAAAGAGAAGCTGGAAAACAGTTTGACCCCAAACTTGTAGACATTTTTATAAATAAAGTAATCAATTATTCTCAAAGGAATGATAATTATGATTCAAAAAGAAAGAATAAAGCCGCTCAATGATGAAAATGTTAAAAATAAAGAAAATATATTTTACTGGATGCAGGCTTCACAACGAACAAACTATAATCATGCATTAGAATTTGCAATAGAAAGGGCAAATAAACTTAATAAAAGTTTATCTGTCTTTTTTGTCTTAACAACAGATTTTCCAGAAGCAAACCTGCGTCACTATCAGTTTATGTTAGAAGGTTTAAGGGAAGTAAGAGAGAAATTAGCTGAAAGAGAGCTGAATTTCAATATTTTTTTAGGTGACCCTAAAAAAATTGTAACTAAAATAGCGAAAAAGGCAGCTTTAATAATTACAGATAGAGATTATTTAAAAGAAACTAGAAAATGGAGAAAAAATATAGCTGATAGTATAAACTGTCCTTTAGTACAGGTTGAATCTAATCTTATTGTTCCAGTTGAAGATGCCTCTTCCAAAGAAGAATATGCAGCTTATACAATTAGAAAAAAAATAAATAAAAAGCTTGATTATTATTTAAAAGAATTGGATAAAAGAAAAACAAATAACCCTTCTTTAAATAAAGAACTTGAATTAGAAACTGAACTTAAAGAAAAAGATATAACTAAATTTTTAAAAGATGATAATTTAACTGAACTAACCCAAAAATTAGATATAGATAAAAAGGTTAAACCTGTCTCCTACTACAAAGGTGGGGAAGAAAAGGCACGCGAATATCTCTATGATTTTATAACAAATAAGCTGGATAAATATCATGAACTAAGTAATGACCCAACTAAAGATTATCTATCACAGTTAGGTCCCTATCTCCACTTTGGTCAGATTTCTCCTCTTTTAGTAGCCCTTGAAGTAAAAGAAAAATACAGTCCTGGCCAGGAAGATTTTTTAGACCAGCTTATTGTTAGAAGAGAATTAAGCTTTAACTTTGTTTATTATAATAAAGACTATGATAAAAACCTGAAAGCTATACTACCGGACTGGGCTTATACTACTTTGGAAGAACATAAAGATGATTTGAGAAAATATATTTACAGTAAAGATGAATTTGAAAAAGCAGCAACCCATGATAAATACTGGAATGCTGCTCAAAAAGAAATGAAAATTACTGGAAAAATGCACGGTTATATGAGAATGTACTGGGCCAAAAAAATCTTAGAATGGACTCCTTCACCTCAGGATGCTTTTGAGATAGCCCTTTATCTTAATAATAAATATTCACTTGATGGAAGAGATCCAAATAGTTTTGCAGGTATAGCCTGGTGTTTTGGAAAACATGACAGAGCCTGGCAGGAAAGAAAGGTTTTTGGTAAGACTCGTTATATGAATGCAAATGGACTGAATCGTAAATTTGCAGCAGACCTCTATGTTCAGCAGATAGATCAGTTAACTGAAAAATAATATATTAATAAATCAAAATTTTATTCATAAAACTACCTTAGCTAAAAGTAAATAGATAAGCTAAGGTAGTTAAGCTAAGCTAAATTTATTTTTTCTGTAAAGAATAATATCATTTAATTTAGGTTTCATTTTATATTTCAGTTCATTAAGATGTATTCACAAACAATCGCTAAAATTCACTATTCTCTTATTTTATAAATAAAATTGATTTCTTGGCTACTATTATTTTTCAGTTAAACTGTATCTAAGATGAAGCCAGAGTTGTCAAAATCTAAGATATCAGTAATATCGCTTACAGGTAAGGGACGGCTGAACAAAAAGCCCTGTCCTGTCCGACAGTCATTTGATCTTAAGAGATCTACCTGTTCTCTTTCTTCTACACCTTCAGCTATTATGTTAAGATCAAGGTTTTTAGCCATATTAATTATTGTCTTAACTAAAGTAGCTGATTTTTCATCACTTGAACTATTCATAATAAAGGCCTTATCAATTTTTAAAGTGTTTATAGGTAAATCCTGTAAAACACTTAGTGATGAATAGCCAGTACCAAAATCATCTATAGAAATCTGAACACCTACTTCTTTTAATCTTCTCAAAATAACTTCTAACTCTGTTAAGTTTCTCATTATATTTTCAGTTATCTCAAGTTCAATATATTGAGGGTCAAGTTCATTTTTTATTATAGTTTCTTCTACTTCTTTAATAAACTGAGGATCTTTTAATTGATGGATAGAAACATTAATAGCCATTTTAACAGGTTTATGTCCTTCTTCTCGCCAGATTCGCGCCTGTCTACAGGCTTCTTTTAGAACCCAGCTGCCAATCTCTTTGATAAGCCCTGTCTCTTCAGCAAGTGGTATGAACTCTCCCGGTGAAATTTTGCCCAATTTATCGTGTTTCCAGCGAATTAATGCTTCAAAACCAGCTATTTCTCCATTATAAAGATCTATTTGAGGTTGATAGTTCAAATAAAAATCATTATTTTTAATAGCTTTACGTAATTCACCTTCCATATTTAATTTTTCCTGTCCCAATCTTTCATTAATAAGACCGGAATCAAAAAAATGATACCACTTTTCCATCTTTTCTTTGGCTTTATGCATGGATAAATAGGAATATTTAACTAAATCACTTTTACCAATCCCATCATCCGGGTAAATAGCTACTCCAATACTTAAAGAAAGATAGATATTTTTATTATTTACCATAAAGGAAGCAGAAAATTCATCAGTAATTTCTTCAACTTTATTTACAGCATCTTCTCTATCTTTTATATCTTCTAAAATTATAATAAACTCATCTCCACTATATCTGGCAACAACTCCCCCATAAACAATTTTATTTAATCTCTTTGCTGTCCTTTTTATGATTTCATCACCAGTACTGTGACCTAGAGAATCATTTATTCTTTTAAAACGATCTAAGTCCAAAAACAAAATCGCTGCTTTCTGGTCCTTTTCTAATATTTTATCTATTTTATCTTCAACATAGTTTTTATTAGGAAGACCGGTCAGATCATCATAATAGGCGATTTCTCTTAGCTTTTCCTCAAACTTTTTCTTTTCAGTAATATCTTTTATGATAGAATAAATAGCTATTATTTCACCTTCAACTATCATTGGAAAACTTTTTATATTAACAATAACTTCTGAATTTTTATCAGTAATAATTGTAGTTTCAAATTCTTCACTTTTACCTGAGCTAACTCTTTGAATATAATTTTCTACTCTTCTTTGATCCGATTTTTTTATTAGGTCTATAAATTTAGAATCAATTATTTCTTCCGGATTATAGGCAGTTATCTCCTCTAAAGCAGGATTAGCAGAAAGGATTTTCCCTTCTAAATCAATCGCACAAATTGCATCAGGATTATGTACAAAAAGAGATTGAAATTTTTTCTTAGATTCATGAAATTTTGATCTAACCTGATAAAAAACTTCACTTTTTTCTCTTAGTTTGTTTTCTATTCTCTTTGGTTTTGTTATATTGTAGGCTATCATATAACCTATTTCTTTATCATCTTTTTTAGAAGAAAACCACTGTATTTCCCAGGTTTCTCCCCTGTTATTTGATATTTCTTTGGTGATTTTATTATTATTCTTAAAAATTTCTTCAAAAGGGCAGAATTCATAGTCTAAATCTTTATTTAAATCATAAAAAATTTGACGACAATTTTTATCTTTTAGTTTAGCCCCTGAGTTGAAAAAATCTTTAGCTTTTTGATTTGCCCATTTAATTTTATAATCTTTATTAAAAGTAATCACCTGAGCAGATAATTCATTTAATAATTCCTTAAAACACCCCTGGTTATTATTAACCACCATTAACTCATTCACCCCATTGTGAACATTTATTATTAAAAATTATATTTATATTATCTAAAATAATATCCAAAATACTTTTATACTTTACCATAATTAAACATTGAAGTATTATTTTTTCATTTATCACATTTTTGTCTAATAATATAATTCGTGATTTTTCACCAATTTCCTTTTTTTAAATGATTTTGTTTTTTAGAATATTTTTTCAAATTAAGACTTTTTTCATTACAATTCTTATGATATAATTAATGCAAAGGTTTGCATAAACTATTTTTACATACATTTAAAAAAGGAGTGATTTTATGACAAAGAAAAAAGATAAAAATGTTGCTTATTTCTGTATGGAATATGGTCTTCATGAAGATATGAGAATTTATTCAGGTGGTCTTGGTATTTTAGCAGGTGATATTTTAAAAGCATCTAAAGATTTAGACAAAGATTTAATTGGAATTGGTCTTCTCTGGCGTCAGGGATATACCAAACAGTTAATTGGTGAAGATGGTAGACCTTATGACTGTTATCCTACAAATGACTATATCTATGATTATTTAGAAGATACTGGAGTTGAAGTTACAGTAAAAGTTAGAGAAGAAGATGTAAAAATTAAGGTCTGGAAATTAGAAAAATATGATAATAATCCACTTTATCTACTTGATACTAATCTTGAAGATAATGGTTCAAACAGCTGGATAACCGGACAACTTTATGGCTGGTTTGAAGAAGAAAGACTTGCCCAGGAAATTGTTTTAGGTATTGGTGGAGTTAAAGCTTTAAGAAAACTTGACCTTGATATAGATATTTATCACTTTAATGAAGGTCATGCTGCTCTGGCTGGAACTGAGCTTATTCAGGAAAAAATGGCAATGGGAATGACTTTTGAACAGGCCTGGAAAAAAACCAGAGATGAAGTTGTTTTTACAACTCATACTCCTATTAAAGAAGGTAATGAAGAACATGGTTTAAAAATCATGGAATATATGGGAGCAAATAATGGTCTAACTCTTGATCAGATGGTCAAAATTGGTGGAGCTCCTTTTAACATGACAGTGGCCGGGCTAAAGCTTTCTAATATAGCAAATGGGGTTGCTCAACTCCATGGAGATACAGCCCGTAGAATGTGGGAAGATGTTGATAACAGAGCTCCAATTAAAGCTATCACAAATGGTGTTCACCGTCCAACCTGGGTTGATCAAAGAATTACTGAAAATAAAGAAGATCCTTTGAAATTATGGGATTCACACCAGGAAATTAAAGGTGAATTAATTGACTATATTGCTGATAAAACAGGTACTGAGCTTGATAAAGATAAACTTTTAATTGGATTTGCCAGAAGAGCTGCCCCTTATAAGAGAAGTGATTTTATATTTAGAAAACCTGAGATCATTGGAGAATATTTAGAAAGAGGAGATATACAGATAGTCTTCTCTGGAAAAGCACATCCACTTGATGATACCGGTAAAGATATTGTTCAAAATCTAATTAAAATGACTGAAAAATATCCAGATAGTGTAGTCTTTTTAGAAGATTATAATATTGAAATTGGTAGAATCCTTACTAGAGGTGTAGATGTCTGGCTAAATAATCCTCGCCGCCCTCTAGAAGCAAGTGGTACTTCCGGTATGAAAGCTGCCATGAATGGGATTCTTAACTTGAGCACCCTTGACGGTTGGTGGCCTGAAGCCTGCAGACATGGTATAAACGGCTGGCAGTTTGGAAATGGCTATCAGGGTAAAGGTCAGGATAAACATGATCTAAAACATCTCTATAAGGTTTTATTAGAAGAAGTATTACCTACTTATTATGAAGATAATGAAAAATGGATAGAAATGATGCAAAATAGTATAGAAGATACCTATGATAGATTTTCTGCTAAAGAAATGGTCAGAAAGTATTACAATAAACTATATAATAATTAAAAGATAATTTAATGAAAATTTCTAATTAAATTAAAATACGCATGATTTAGGCCCTGGCTTAAAACCAGGGCCATTTTATATAATATAACTCTTTTTTTAATATCTCTGACTTATCTTAAAAATAATATTTCTAAGTCATTGTAATATCATCTAAGTCAATATCTTCCATCTTATCTTCTACTCTTCTACCTACAAACTGAACAAAGATATACATTGCTATAATACCAAGTGGTAATGATAGGTAGGCAGGGAAACCAAATCCAGCTGGAATAAATCCAAAGATTATAGCAGCCCCAGCACCTATAAAGGCATAAGGTATCTGAGTTTTAACGTGATCCATATGGTCTGCACCAGCCGCTGTTGAGGACATAATAGTCGTATCAGAGATTGGTGAACAGTGGTCACCCCAAACACCACCAGTAAGTACAGCAGCAATAGAAGGTAGTAATGGAGCTCCTATTGAATATGCAAGTGGTACAGCTAAAGGCATCAAAATAGCAACTGTACCCCAGGAACTACCAGTAGTAAATGCTACAAAGGCACCGATTATAAAGATTAGGGTTGGAATAATAAAGGCAGGAACATTACCTTCTGCAATACCAACAACAAAATCAGCAGTACCTAGCTGTTCAGTTACACTACCAATAGACCAGGCTAAAACAAGAATAAAGGAAGCAACTATCATAGATTTAGAACCATCAACCCAGCCTTCTACAGTATCTTTTATAGGTATAATTCCCCCCAGTGAGGCTAATAAACCTGCTGTTAAACTACCAGAAAAAGCAGCCCAGATTAGAACTTTACTGGAGTTTGCATTACCAAAGGCATCCTGGATAGTTTCTCCAGCCATTCCGCCTCCATCATACCAGAGTCCTAAAAGAGTTACTAAAACAGTAACAGCAATTGGTGTCAATGCAGCTAACCAGCCCATATTTTTTCCATCAGGGCCATCCATATCAGTTAACTCTTTAGCTGCCATTGGAGTAGCACCATCACGAAGAACTTTTCCAGTTTTTCTGGCTCTTGTTTCTGCATCAAACATTGTACCAAAATCATGTCTGGTTAAAACAATTATTAAAGCTAAAATCAAAGCAAATATACTATAAAAACGAAATGGAATAGTTCTCACAAACATAGTATAAGCACTTGTCTCCATCCCTATACCCTGTAAGGCATCATTAATAAGGCCTACCTCATAGGCAATCCAGGTAGATATTGGAGTAATACTGGCCATTGCTGCAGCTGTAGTATCAGTAAGATAGGCTAACTTTTCTCTAGAAATATTCATCTTATCAGTAATAGGTCTCATAGTATTACCAACAATTAAAGTATTAGAATAGTCATCAAAAAAGATTCCTATACCTAGAAACCAGACAGCAAATTGAGTTTTGCGGACAGTTTTGGCTTTACTGGCGATTGCTTCCCCAATCGATTTCGCCCCTCCAGCCTTACTAATAATACCAATCATACCTCCCATTGTAATTGTAAAGATAATAATACCGGCGTTCCATTCATCTGCAAGAGAAGGTAACATAAAACTATCAAGAGTTCTGTAAAATCCGGCAATAGGATTATAGCCATTTAAAA
This sequence comes from Bacillota bacterium, assembly GCA_051744805.1. Classification (GTDB taxonomy): domain Bacteria; phylum Bacillota; class Halanaerobiia; order Halanaerobiales; family DATFIM01; genus DATFIM01. The sequence goes on along the minus strand of JBNJDK010000043.1, from coordinate 5,675 downwards.
TTAAAGCTCCAGAAAAAACACCAACAAAAAGTGAAAGTAAAACTTCTTTAGACCACCAGGCTAATAATATAGCTAAAAGTGGTGGGACTAAAGATAAAATCCCGTAGTGATCCATACTTCATTCTCCTTTCTTTTAAAGATTTTTTTGAAAATTAAAAAATAAAATAAGCTTATTAATAACTTTCACGATAATTAAAAAATTACCTTCCTTTTTTTACAAAATAAGCAAATTTTTCGTATTTTTTCTTATTTTTCTAAAGGACAGCTTTTAGAATTCCAGTTTTGAATTCCACCAAGAATTACATTCAGCTTTTTATAACCCTTTCTTCTCAAGATACTGGCAGCTATCATAGATCTTACTCCACTACTGCAGAATATATATATTTCTTTATCACCAGGAAATTCAGCAGTATTTTCTGGAAGCTGTTGTAAAGGAATATTAGTAGCTCCTAAAATTTTTCCTTCTTTTTCCAATTCTTCTTCTTTTCTAACATCCAATAAATAGGATTCTTCTCTTTCATCCAAAATACTGCAGGCTTTAGTTATATTAACCATATTTACTGATTCACTTTTTCTACCTGTCATATGCCAGCTTAAAAGATCGCCTTTTAGATATCCACCAATATTATCAAATCCCATTCTATATAAGCTGTTTAATTCTGGTTGAGGATAATTATTATCACTTACTAAAAGAATTTTTTTATCTAAAGGTAAAAACCAGCCAGCAAATTTAGCCAATCTATCTTCCCAGATGAAAAGTGAATCACCAATATGAGCAGCTGCAAAGGCAGTTTCCTTTCTTGTATCTAAAATAACTGTATCATCTTTTTTAGCCTCTTTTTCAAATTCAGGAGGTGTTAATGGATCAATATTAGGTGGATTTTCCTCTGAATTATCTTCTAAATTCATTTTTTCCATTTTATGAAAATAATTAGGTTTAGCTCTCATTTCACCTATTTCTTCTACAAAACTATCTCTACTCTTATAATTTAACTGATGATTTAATTTTTTCTCAAGTCCAATAGTTGTCCATTTTCTGTCTGCAATTTTACTTCCACAGGCAGATCCTGTCCCATGAGCAGGCCATAATAAAACTTCATTACCAAGAGGCAATATTTTACCATAAATTGAATCATAAAGTCTTCCTGCCATTTCTGGAATCATATCTTCACCTAAGAAGTCAACTCTACCTACATCACCAGCAAATAAAAGGTCACCGGTAAATACCATCCAGGGTTCATCTTCTTTATTATATAATACAAAACTAAATGAATCAGGAGTATGGCCTGGAGTATTTAAGGCCTCAAGTTCATATCCTCCAAAACTGTATCTTTTACCTTCTTTTAATTCCTCACCATAATTATAATCAAGTTCACGATCAGCATGATAGATCTTAGCTCCTGTTAAACTTGCTAACTTAGTAGATCCTACTACATAATCTTCATTACGATGAGTTTCCAGTACATATTTGATCTTAAAAGAATTTTCTTTAGCAATATCCAGATAAACATCTACATCTCTTCTGGGATCAATTACAATTCCATGATTTCCATCTGCAAGGATATAAGAATAATGAGATAATCCTTTAGTTTCTACTCTTTTAAAAAACATTTTTATTGCCCCCTCTATTATCTTCTTTTTCTTTCCTACTTTAAAAGTTCAGCAATAAACACAGAAAATCCTCTTTTTCAAGAGGATTTTCCTTATAATTATATCTTTTTTATCATATTTTATTTTAATTTAAACTGTTCTATTGTTTCTATTAATTTATCAGAAATTCTGGCAAGTTCTTCTGCACCTTCTACAATATCTTCAGTAGCAGCTATTTGCTCCTCACTGGAAGCAGCAACTTCTTCTGCATTACCGGAAGCTTCTTCACTAACTGCTGCTATTTCCTCAATTGAAGCACTTACTTCACTACTATTATCAGCCATCTCATTTGCTGCTTTAGATACATCTTCTATAAGATCTCTTAATTTTCGGGCTGCATTATTGATTTCTTCAAAAGAATCTTCAGTAGATTTAATTGCTCCCACACTTGTTTCTACAGCATTTTCCGCTTTATTCATCTGTCCTATTGTAACTTCTACTCTATTTTGAATATCAGTTATTAAACTGGCAATATTTTCAGTAGCTTCTGAGGATTCTTCTGCTAATTCTCTTATTTCATCAGCAACAACACTAAATCCTCTTCCGGCTTCTCCTGCTCTTGCTGCCTCTATTGCTGCATTTAAAGCAAGTAGATTAGTTTGAGCAGAAATTCCATTTATTAATTCTACTATTTCACCAATTTCTTCTGATAAATCTCCAAGTTCATTTATATTTTCAGAAGTTTTATTTGCCTGAACTTTAACTTCCTGTACCTGATTTATAGTATTGCTAATCTCATTTTTACCCTGATTTATATTAGACATTACATTATCAGCCTGTTTATCCATATCTTCTGATTTATCACTTATATTATCAATCCCCTGGGCCAGATCAGTTACATTACTCCTTGTTTCATCTATTTGAGCTGACTGTTCTTCAGCACCTGAAGCAACTTCCTGAATAGCTGTCCCTACCTGTTCAGCAGTATTACTTACCTGTTCACCAGAAGCAGATAATTCTTCACTTGAAGAGGCCATCTGTTCTGATACATCTTTTATCTGTTCTATCATAGCTGCCAGATTAGCAACCATTTCCCTTATTGAATTTCTTAAAATTCCAATTTCACTTTTATCATTATCTTCCTCTATTTCAACAGTTAGATCACCATTGGCAACTTTTTTGGCAACATTACTTAACTCAACTAATGGATTGGCAATCCTGGCAGAAATAAAGTAACTTACAATTATCCCTATCAAAATAGTTACAAGAACAGCCATTAAAATGCCTCTTCTCATATTTTGCATAGGTTCCATCAAAGCTTCTTCATCAGCAGTTATTGCTAAAGACCAGTCTACTCCTTCTATTGGAGCATAAGCTACTTCTTTTTTAATACCTTCATAACTATAAAATTCTACATCTCTTTCACCAGCAACCATTTTATTAGTAATTTGTTCTAATTCTGAATTATTTTCTGTATCCACTTTTGTACCTATCATTTCAGAATCCTGATGAGTTAATATATTCTTATTTTCATCTATGATCCAGGCATATCCATATCCATTTATATTCATATCTTCTGTTAAACTCTGGATATAGGATAATTTAACTGTTGCGCCTATTAATACTTTCACTTCATTGTCTATTAATAATGGTTTACTAATAGCAACCACTTCTGTACCTGTATCCTCATCTGTAAAAGGAGAAGAAATTATCATTTCTTTTTTCTCTAAACTTTCTTTATAAAAGTTTTTATCAGAATATGAACCTTCAAAAGTTTCTTCTCCATCTGTAGCTGTATAAGCTCCATTAACTCCCATCGAAAACATTGTATTAAAATATTCTTTATCTTCCGCATACTTTAAGAATACTTCTTCCTGGTTTCCCCAAAAATATGAAGCTATAGCTCCTGGGTCTAATGTAGAAATCAAACCTGATTGTTGTTCAACCCAGCTTGTATCAATATTATCCACATTGTTAATTGGTTCTTTTAAAGCTTCAGAAAATATTTTTGCATTTTTATCTGCTGAATTACGAGCTGCATTCATTAAACTATCATTTAAAATACCTTCAGCCTGGCGGTAAGCTATAAATGAACTTGCTCCAACCATTACTAAAATCAAAATACTGATAATTAAAATTAATTTTGCTTTCAAACTACTAAAATTCATCTTTTAAACACCTTCCTGGTTTATGTATTATTAATGCTATTATCAAAACTGTACTAATATATATATTTTGATGAAACTATAGAAATTCCTCTCTATAATAGATAAAAATTTTACTTTTACTATTATTTTAAATTTTATTTTTCTTTTTAGAATACATTACCTGGTCTGCCTCAACAAAAATTTCATCTAAGTCCTCTTCATTATGACAGGTAGCACACCCTACTGATATCTCCAAATCTATATTTAATTGACTTTCTTTTTTCTCACAAATATTATTTATTCTGTTTATTATTTTTTCTGCAGTTTCTTTTTTAGTATAAGGTAAAATTATAGCAAATTCATCTCCTCCAATTCTGGCAGCTATATCTTCTTTTCTAATAGCAGATTCAATAACTTCAGCAGCTGTTTTTATATATTCATCTCCTATCTTATGTCCAAAATTATCATTAATTAACTTCAAATCATCAATATCAGCAACTATAATACTTACTGGTTTCATTCTTGAATTAGAAAGTCTTTCCATTTCATTTTCAAAATAACGTCTGTTATAGAGACCAGTCATCTGATCATGGAAAGATAAGTATCTTATTTTTTCTTCTTCTTTTTTCCGCTGACTGATATCATTATAAATGGTATAAATTCCAAGCTGTCCCTCTTTTAAAGTAATTGGAAAAGCATGAAGTGAAACATGGATTTTTTCCCCATTCTTTTTTTGACGAATTCCCTCTGTTTTAACATCTCCCCCATTTGCAACTTTTTGAGTATAACCCTCACCTTTATTCGCTATTTCAGGTGGTAATATTAAATCATCTATATTTTCTCCTAATATTTCTTCTTCTTTATAACCAAATAATTTTTCAAAATGATTGCTTACTTTAAGAACATTTCCATCATTATCTAGTAGAATAATACCTTCTGTTGATTCAGCAAATAATTGATCAAAATAGGCTTTCTGTTCTTTAAGTTTTCTTTCCATCCTCTTTCTTTCATCTATATCCATGTGAATACCAACTGCTCTTTTAGGTTCTAAGTCATTATTTCTTTCTACTACTTTTCCAATATCTTTAATCCATTTGTAATCTCCATCTTTAGTTTTTAATCTTGATTCAGCTTCATAAATATCTGTTTTACCCTCAAAATGTTCATCAAGTTTTGAAAATATTTCATTTTTATCTTTTTCATGTAATAAATTTTTCCAGGTTTCTATATTAGAATCCAGCTCTTCTTTTTTATAGCCTAACATCTCAGCCCATTTATCATTAAATTTAACTTCCCCAGTTTTTATATTCCAGTCCCAGACACCAAGGTCAGCTCCCTCAACTGCCAGAGCAAGTCTATTTTTATTTTCTTTTAATCTATTTTTCCTTATTTTTTCTTCAGTTAAATCTCTATATTTTACAGCTACTTCATTATTATCCAGCTTTATTATAGTAAAATTATATATTTTCTGCAGGTCATTATCTTCATAATAACTCAGGGGGTATTCTTTATTTTTTTCTGTATAATATACTTCTCTCATCTTACTAATAAGGCCTAATTTTTCTACACAGGGGAAAACAGTACTAAGTTTTTTTTCAATAATTTCATCTTTTCTTTCTGCTGCAAAAATTCCAGGAATATGATTAAGGTCTTTAATCCTAAAATCATGGCCATCACCTATAATTTCAGTAATAACTATCCCTTCATCAAAATTTTCAAATAATAACCGGTATCTTTTTAATAAATCCCCCATAATTTCCCCCACCTCTTTTTTTGGATTAATAAAATAAAAAAGCCCATGGCATGTAAATAGCCATAGACTTAAATTGCAAGTAACCTATTAAGCAACCTGGCAATCTTTTTTCTAAAAGACCCATGGCTTTGCGTCACTATTTTTCAATAGTTTTGCCCTTTCATATTCATTTTTCGACAATATAG
>JBNJDK010000042.1:0-15124 GCA_051744805.1 Bacillota bacterium | reverse complement strand
CAGGAGCAGATGTATCAGTATCTATATTTCCTTCATTATCAGCCATCCAGCCCTGCATTACATAACCGTTTGATGAATTAGTTAAATTTCCGCTTTCATCTAAACTTAAAGAACCAGCTCTTGTATAATAATCCTGCTGTCCATCATTTACTGTAAAAAAGCCATTACCCTGAATAGCAAGATCAGTTCCTATACCAGTAGACTGCAAATTACCCTGTTCCATATCAGAATCTATACTTCCCATACTAACTCCAAGTCCTACCTGTTGGGGATTAACTCCTCCACGTCCTTCTTGAGGAGCTTTAGACGATGCCATTAACTGACTCATCATTGATTTGAAAGTAGCTCTACTTCCTTTATAACCAGTTGTATTAACATTTGATATATTATTACCTACAACATCCATTTTAGTTTGATGTACTTTTAAACCGGACACACCGGAATACATTGATCGCATCATATATTATTTTCCTACCTCCTATTAAAATTTTAATCGGAACTAACACCTCTATCAATTGGTGTTAGGAGGCTTCCTTCTTTTTCGAAGAAGGTCCAGCCTTTCCGATTGAATCTTTTTTACATAAATACAGCACTATCAATATTTGTAAATACATTTTCTTTTACATTTTGATTATCAATAGCTGTAATAACAGTCTTATTTTCCACACTAACAACATAAGCAACATCATCAACCATAATTAAAGAATCTTTACTTCCTTTATTCTCTGCCTTTTCTAAACCACTAAGAAGTTTATCAATTTCTTTTTCTCCTAATGGTATATTACGAGAGTTTATTCTCTTTTTAGCATGTTTAGAAAATTTAACTTCATCTTTTTGCTTTAATTTTGAGTTAAATACTTCTTTAAATGATTTCTGCTTTTTATTAGTTTTTTGATTATTGTTTGTCTTATTTTTATTATCATTCTGTTGTACTGGATTTATTGGTTGATTAATTCTAAATCTTCCATCCATTATTGATCACCTCTTTATAAAAGGGCCTAATAAATCTTACTTATACCATCCATACTAACTTTCTTACCACTTTCAAGATAAGCAAACATCTTGTCTTCTTCAAATCCAACCTGAGAAACTTCACCTTTTATAGTCTCACCAGAATTACTATCTATTGTTTCTACAGTTTTACCGATCAAAGCTGCTCCCTGGGATACACTTTGGGAACTAATAAATTGTTCCAAATTTGAATTCATATTATTCATCTGTTCTAGAGAACTGAATTGCGCCATTTGAGAAATGAATTTGGTGTTATCCATTGGTTCTAAAGGATCCTGATTTTTTAATTGAGTTGTTAATAAATCAAAAAAAGCATCTTTACCTAATTCACTTCTGGCTGATTCACTTTTATTAGTATCCTCACTATTTTCATAAGCAGCTGAGCCTGTTACATCAACAGCATTCGGATTGTTTACCATCATTTTAAATCACCTCACTTAAGCTAACAGATTCATACGCTGATAATAACCTCCATAACTGAACCAGTCATTTTGGCGGCCATAACCCCAATTTCTTAATTTCTCCGGGTCATTTTCAACTATTTTTTCCAATTCTTCAGGTGATAAATCTAATAATTCATCTTTTAATTTTTCATATTCATGATAACTAAATTGTCTTTGATTTTGTTTTTGATTTTCACCCTGAAAAAATTGATTTGACCCATCTTCTCTTCCCATATCATAACTACCATCTTCAGCATTAACTTCAAGATTATCAACATTAAAGCCCTGATTAATTAAAGTAGATTTTAAATGAGAAATATTCTGGTCCAGATGGTTTTTAACTAACATATTATCTACCATAAAACGAGCAGTAACTTTTCCACCATCTACCTTTAAGTCCATTTTAACTTTGCCTAAAAAGTCTGGTTCTAACTGTAATTTTATTTCATTATTTGCAGGTTTATTTAGTAACTTAATTTGTTCAGTAACCTGTTTGGCCAGTTCTGTACCCTGTAAAACTGAAGAACTAAATTGAGGGGTATTTTCACCAGAGCCGATATTACTGGAATCAGTCATATTTTGAGTTCCAAATAGCTGAGCAAAGTTATTTTCCTGTTGATTTCCAGAAAACAGATTAGAAAAAGATGAATCCTGTTTTGTATTATTAGTAGTTGTTTTAATTTTATTTTCAGCAGTATTTAGATTTTCTTTATTTAATAGTTTTTGCAAATCACTTTTTTTACTTAATTCTTTAAAATCAAGATTTGCCTTTAATTCAGAATTCAATTGACTTGCTGCTAAATTTTTTCCTTTATCTTTCAAACCAACAGATACCTTTTTCGCCTGATTATTTTCAGCATTAGCCTGTTTTTTTAAGGTTTGATAATATACTTTTTCAGCTTTGCTCATGTTTTCTTTGTTATCCACATTCATTTGAGAAAGAATTTTCTCTGCATTATTCATTACTTTATTTTCATTTTGATTTTTTGCTAAATTTTCTCCACTATTATTAGTAGTTTTATTAGCAGACCCGGCTGAAATTTCTTTACTGGCAACTTTAGCTGAAGAATTATTATCTGAACTATTTTTTCCAGAATTAATAACTTTATTTGAATTATTGGATTTTGATGATTTGTTATTTTTAGATAATTTGCTATCATTAGCAGAAGCAGAATCAACAGTTTTATTTTCTCCATCTGGAGGACTATTTTGATTATTTGAATTATTATTTAGGATTTCGAGATTTTCTTTTTGTTTATTAATTAATTGCTGCATAAAACCTAACTTTGACTTCACTTTATTAAGTAAGTCTTTGGATATCCCGAATTCTTCTAGATTTTTTATTTTTTGTTCACTATTAAGTTTTTCCAGGATACTGGCCAGAGCTACCTGAACCATCTTCTCCAGATCTTTTATTTCTTTACTATCCATATTCTTTATTTTCTGTTTTAAATCATCTTTTGATAAATTTAAGATATCAAGTAGTTTGGAAAAATCTACTTTCTCTGAATTATCAGCTTTTTTGCTATCATTTTCCTGTAATAGTTGTTTAAATGTTTTTTTAGCTTTTTCATTTTCATTGACTAAAGCTGCTAAGTCATCTTTTTCTTTGCTTTTTTTAGATTTTTTAGTAGATTGAGAACTTTGATTTCTTACTGGATTGTTTAGATTATTTAGGCTTTGAGCCATCATCTCTGCCATCACATCACCTCCTTTCAAGAATAGTTATTTATATATTTATTCATCCATCGCCTGTGATAATTGTGCGGCAACTTCAGGTTCAAGATTACTCATTATATTTGCAGCAGTTTCTCCATCAAGATTAGAAAGAATCTTTAAAGCCAGATTTTCTTCAAGAGTTCCAAAAATAGGAGCAGCATTTTCAGCTTCCATCTCAGTATAAATTTCAACTAATTTGTCTATTCTCTCCTGAGCTGAGGCCTCAACATCCTGTAATTCCTGATAAGAACTCTGGATATTTTCTAATTGTTCTTCAAGTTCGGAAATTTGATTATTAGCATCTTCAAGTTGAGATTTTAATTCCTCATTTTCAGATTTCAAATCCTGATAATCATTTTCTAACTCCTGTTTTTCTTCCTGTAGTTTATTATATTGTTTATCTGTTTTTACATAATTTTTTAAGACAGGTGTATTTGTTAAAACATATTCTCCCCAGTTTGTAAGGGATATGATTTCAAAATGATTTAGGACTCCAAGTGTTAAAAATATAGCTAAAAAAACTAAAAATACTATAAGGTATTTTTTCATATTATCTATCATCTCCCTCATGCCTGGCTATTTCATCTAACCTTTTTTGCTGGTCTTTGATTTTTTCTTTATAAAAACTCTTATATTTCTTTTCTTTTAATTTATCTAAAACTTTTCTTTTTTTCTGTTTATTTAACATATGTTCCTGTTTTTTAGCTACCTCTTTTTTCTTTTGAAATAACCTTTGTTGATGGTTTTCTATTTTTTCTTCATGTCTTTGCAAAAACCGACGAGCCTGAAGTATATTTTCGACTGAAGAGTTATCTCTTATATAATTATGAATTTCTTTTTTTGTCTCTTTTAAATTTTCTAGCTTTTTTTCTACTTCTTTTTTTTCTTCTTTTGCTTTTCTAAATTTATTTTGAGCTATATCTTCTTCAATATTTCTTACATTAAGCACTTTTTGTAAATCAAATTTAAAAGCAGACATAAATTAGAGCCTCCTTCAGTCAATTATAGAAAATCTATTATAAAATTTGTCTTATTTAATTACCTGTTTTAATTTTTGCACAGTTTGAGTAAAATTACTTTTTTCAGAAATTCCCTGCTGAAGAAAATCATTTATATCATCAATATGTTCTATAGCTCTATCAACAGCTGGATTACTACCTTCTTCATAAGCACCAATATTTATGAGGTCTTCAGATTCGCGATAATTTGCAAGCATTTTCTTAAGTTCACCTGCTGCTTCAATATGGTCTTCATCTACAATATCATCCATAACACGACTAACACTACTTAAAACATCTATAGCTGGATAATGATTACGAGAAGCAAGTTCTCTTGATAAATCTATATGACCATCTAAAATACCACGAACCGTATCAGAAACAGGTTCATTAAAATCATCACCTTCAACAAGGACTGTATATAAAGCAGTAATAGTTCCTTTATCATTTGTACCTGTTCTTTCCAATAAACGCGGTAATTTTGCAAATACAGAAGGTGGATAACCTCTTGTTGCTGGAGGTTCACCGGTAGCTAACCCTACTTCTCTTAAAGCCATTGCTACCCTTGTTATAGAATCCATCATAAGTAAGACATCCTGACCTTTATCTCTAAAAAATTCAGCAATAGCAGTAGTTATTTGAGCTGCTTTAAAACGAACAAGGGCCGGTTTATCAGAAGTGGCAACTACTATTATAGAATTTTGCAATCCTTTTTCACCTAAATCTCTTTCAATAAATTCTCTTACCTCTCTTCCACGTTCACCGACAAGTCCAATAACATTTATATCAGCTTCAGTGTTACGAGCAGCCATACCTAATAAAGTACTTTTACCAACACCACTACCAGCAAAAATACCTATTCTCTGTCCCTTACCACAGGTTAAAAGGCCATCTATACTTTTAACCCCCAGACTTAAGGGTTCTTTTATCCGTTTCCTTAAAAGGGGATTAGGTGGTTTTCTATCAACTGGTCTTTCAGTTAAACCAGAAAATTGTTTGTCTTTATCTAAAATAGGTTTGCCAATTCCGTTAAGAATCTGACCTAACATATTTTCGCCAACTTTAATTTTTAGCTTTTCACCAGTTGCAATAACTCTTGCTCCGGGATTAATACCTTCCATTTTGCCAATTGGCATAAGGAGTACTCGATTATCATCAAAGCCAACAACTTCTGCTTTTACTGATTTATCACTATTTTTTATATAACACAATTCACCTATACTAACTTCTGGACCCTTTGATTCGATGATTAAACCAACAACTCTAGTAATATGTCCGTAATTACTAGTAAGTTTGGTATCATCTAGCTCTTCAGTTAATCCAGAAAGATCAACCTTTTTCATTATAACCTGCTCCCTGTAATAAGTTTTTTTCAATCAATTCCAATTTATTTTCAATTGTGGCATCTTTACCACCATAATCAGTTTCTATAATACAGTCTCCATCTGAAAGTGACTCATCAGCTACAAAATCAATACTTTCCTGATTAAGCTGATTTTCAATATCAACTTCATTAATATATTTTTCCATATCAGGACTTATTTTTATAACTATATCCTGATGAGTATCACCAATCTCTTCTAAAAGATCAAAAATAATATTATTTATAAGTTCAGGATTAAAATTAATCTTTTGATTTACAATTTTAGAAGCAATTTTAACAGAAAGTTCTATAATTTCGGCCGGTAAGTTTTCTAATTCTTCTTCAAAGTGTTTATCAATTTTATGTGATATTTTATTTAAGTCTTCTAATTTTTCCCCGGCTTTAGCTTTAGCATCTTCATAGCCTTTTTCAAATCCTTCCTGATAGCCATCATTTTGTCCTTTTTGATAACCGCTGTCATATCCTTCTTTTTCCGCTTTTTCTTTTATTTTACTGGCTTCTTCTTTTGCATTAGCTATTATATCTTCTGCTTTTTCTTCAGCTTCAGCTATTATTTTATCTTTTCTATTTTTAATTCTCTGTTGGATTTTGTTAAGATTTTCATTTGTATTTTTGTCTATATTTTTACTAAGTTCATCATTTTTTTCTTTATTTTTTTCAATTTGTTCTTTTATTTTCACATCACTAAGTTTATATTCGCCTGTTATTCTGGAAGCTTTAATAATCTTAGACAACTACTTCACTCTCCTCACCACGGGCAATTACTATTTCACCACTATCTTCAAGTTCTCTAATTACATTTACAATACCCTGCTGAGCTTCTTCTACTTCTCTGACCCGAACCGGACCCATATATTCCATATCTTCTTCTAACATTTCACGAGCTCTACTGGACATATTACTTAATAGTTTTTCTTTTACTTCATCACTTGCGGTTTTAAGGGCAAGAGCTATGTCATGAGAATCAACCTGTCTTACAACAAGCTGTATTGCCTGATCAGAAAGAACTGTAATATCTTCAAATACAAACATTCTCTGTCTAATTTCTTCAGCTAATTCAGGGTCATCTTCTTCTAAGTGATCAAGAATATTCTTTTCAGTCCCTCTATCTACCTGATTTAAAACATCAACAATGGAATCTATTCCACCAGCACTTGCATATTCATTAGTTACTACTGAAGAAAGTTTTTGTTCAAGTACTTTTTCAACTTCTTTGATTATTTCTGGAGAAGTTCTATCCATAACTGCCACTCTTTTCGATACTTCAGTCTGTATTTCCTGAGGTAGAGATGAAAGAACCTGTGATGCCTGACCTGGTTGTAAATAAGACAGAACCAAAGCTATAGTTTGTGGGTGTTCTCCCTGAATAAAATTAAGAAGTTGAGAAGGATCTGTTTTTCGAATAGCATCAAAAGGACGTACCTGTAAAGTAGCTGTTAAACGTTCAAGTATATCATTAGCCTTATCATCTCCTAAAGCCTTTTTTAATACATCACGAGCATAATCTATCCCACCACGATTTATATAATCTTTTGCTTCAGCTAAATGATAAAATTCGCGAAGGGTTTTATCTTTTGTTTCAGTATCTACCTGTCTCATATTAGCAATTTCTAAAGTTAATTCTTCTATTTCTTCATCATCAAGATGTTGAAAAATCTGAGCAGATACATCTGGCCCAAGAGAAACAAGTAAAACAGCAGCTTTTTCCTTCCCGGTTAATTTGCGATTAGGCATTCAATCACCTCTCTTTTCTTAAGATTTATTCCTGTTCTAACCAGCTTTTTAATAATTGAGCTATTTCATCCGGTCTATCATTTACTAATTCTTCTATATCTTCTTTCATTTTTCTTCTTTCTTTTTCTTCTTCAGATAATTCTTCTTCAGGTGAAGGTGTCTCTTCTTCTTCACCAACCATCATATCTACTCTCTGCCCTGTTTCATATTCTTCTTCTGTTGATCTTCTCAAGATAAAGAAGGTTGCTATAAGGGCCAGTAAAATAAATGCTATTAAGCCACCATAGATATACATCTGTCTTCTATTTTCAGTCTGAGCAGATAATTGAGCCTGAGACGCTTCTTCTTCTAAACTATCATCAAATTGCATACTTGTTACATTTACCTGGTCATCCCTTTCTTCCTGATAGCCAATAGCTGCCTGAACAGCATTTCTAATATTTGTTACTGTCTCGTCATCCTGTTCATTATTTAGAATCACAGAAACTGAAAGCTGTTCAACATCTCCTGGGGCATATTTATGGGTTTCTATTTTTTCATTTATTTCATAATTAGTGACCGTATTACTACTTTCATAACTACTACTCTGAGTTTCACCATCTTCTCCTTGATATTGGGTAGTCTCTTCTTGAGGAACATTTTCCTCAACACCAGGAGCACCTTCACCAGCACCAGTTTCACCTTCCTGTGAAACCTGTTGGCTTTCCTGACTTCTAACTATTCCCTCATCATCAACTACTGGAGAATAATTTTTGCTTTCTGTTTCTCTCTGATCAAAATTCAATTTAGCATTTACCTGAACAGTAAAATTGCCAGGTCCTAATACTTTAATAAGCATTGACCTAAGATCAGATTTTAATTTACTTTCAAAATCACGTTGCATCTGGAATTGATTTGATGTCATTTCAGTACTATTCATTCCACTTTCTCCACTATTATCAGAAAGTAGATTACCATTTGTATCAACAATTGTAACATTATCAGTTGTTAAACCCTGAACACCACCAGCTACTAAATTAGAAATAGCAGCAATTTCACTCTGAGTAATATTATAGCCTGATTTCATTTTTACTAATACTGAAGCTTCTGATGGCTTTTCTTCTTCTATATATAAACTTTCCTGAGGTGCAGTAACCTGAACCCTCGCATATTCTATAATTTCCATATTTTGAATCGTTCTACTCATCTCTCCACCTAAAGCTCTATAAAAATTAACCTGTCTCTCAAAATCAGTTGTCCCAAAATTTGTCTGATCAAAAATTTCAAAGCCAACCATCCCCTGATCTGGTAAACCTTCACCGGCCATATCCAGTCTTGTTTCGTGAACAACATTTTCAGGTACTAAAATAGTTGACCCATTATCAGCTAACTTATAATTTATATTTTGTTCTTCAAGTCTTTCGACAATAGCATTTGCGTCCTGAGAAGATAAATCACCAAAAAGAGGTTTATAATTTGAACTACCTCCTGCTATTATCAAAAAGATAAAAGCTACAATCATTGCAGCACCTAAAACTCCAATGATTATCTTTGCTCTATTATTCAAATTTTCCCACAGCTCTCTAAGCTGAGTTATGTATTTTTGCAACCATTCACCCATTTTACTACCTCTTTCATCCAGTTATTAATTATTATATTAATCAGATCTGCATTCTCATAATTTCATTATATGCATCCATAACTTTGTTTTGAACTGCAACAGTTAAATTAAGTGCTGTACTTGCTTTTTGGGAAGCAATAGTAACATCATGAACATTATCAATATTACCAAGCGCAAACTGTTCAGTAATCTCATCTGATTTCATTTGCAAATCATTAACTGTATCAAGATTATCTTTTAATAATTTCGAAAATGATATCTTATTATTGCTGTCATTATTGGCTGTTTTTTCTAAAGGAGCAATACTATAATTACCATTAATTGACTCAATCACACTTAAACACTCCCTTTCTTATTAACCCTGAGAAATCCTTAAAGCCTGCTGGGCCATATCTTTAGCTGTTTCTAAAGCTGTTACATTAGCCTCATAAGCTCTAGAAGCACTTATCATATCAACCATCTCACTACTTACATTAACATTAGGCATAGCTACATAGCCATCTTCATTAGCATCAGGATGTTGAGGTTCATATTTCATTTTAAACTGAGATTGATCTTCATTAATAGAGTCTACCTCTACTCCCCTGGCTTCACTATTACCTTTACCCATTTTATTATTCAAAATTTGATTAAAAGAAGAAGTTTTTTCAGAAAACACAGGGATTTTTCTACGATAGGGTTCACCATCAGCATTACGAGTTGTATTAACATTTGCTATATTTTCAGAAATTACATCCATTCTCAATCTTTGAGCTGTTAACCCTGAAGCACTAATACTAAAATTATCAAACATTATTAACTACCTCCTTTAGAAATAACTTCATTGAGATTACTGAATTTACTACTTACTCTCTGAGCCAGAGTTCGATAATATAAATTTGTTTTGGCCATTTCTGCCATTTCATTATCTATATCAACATTATTATTATCATTTCTGTATTTTGTATTATTTTCTGTATTAAAAGAAAATTCACTCTGTTTTGAACTAAGTGAATTTAAGTGCTTACTATTTGTCATTTTTAAACCTGAACTTTCAGGTCTCTTTGCTTGCGAAACTTTAGAACTAGTTTTAGTTCTATCATTAGCAGCTTTTGCATTTTTTAGTACAGATAAAAAATCTACATCTTTTCTTTTATAACCTGGAGTATCCACATTTGCAATATTATTAGAGATAGCTTCCTGTCTTTTTTTTGCACCATCAAGACCTAATTGGAGTAAATTAATTGTAGAATCCATATCTGAAGTCTCCTTTCATCTATTATAAATTAGCTAAGGCATTTATTACTCGTTCATCTTTAAAAGGTTTTACTATAAAATCTTTGGCACCAGCATCTATAGCCTGGATAACCATTTTTTGCTGGCCCATTGCACTGCAAACTACTATCTGAGCATCAGGGTCTATATCCATTATAGCTTTTATAGCTTCTAAACCATCCATTTCTGGCATTGTAATATCCATTGTTACATAATCTGGTTTTTCTTCTTTATACATTTCAACTGCTTCTATCCCATTTTCAGCTTCTCCTACAATTTCATATTTATCTTTTAAAATATTTTTTAAATTTAACCTCATAAAAGCTGCATCATCTACTATTAATAATGTCTCCAAACAAGCCACCTCCACAAAATTTATGTACTTAACTTTTAGCTTAAATTTAATTTCCCTTTATTAAATATTCTTTTTTTTGTAAATAATTCCTTCTGAATAAACGATGTTTATTTAACAATAGGTCAAAAGTAGTAATTTATTTACTTTAGATACATAGGGTAATTATATCATAATCCAAAGACCATGTAAAAGTTTATTATGAATAAATATTGAATTTACTGATAATTTTATTAATCTTGACATTTTTGTTATCTTTTTTTACATCCTGTTTTATTACTACTCTATTAATAGAATTTAAATAATCATAAAACCAATCATTATCATTATTTTCCAAAAACGCCTCTGTTAAATCCAGATGTGTTTTTAATTGTTTTAAATCAAAATTAATAAGACTATTTAACCAGTTTTTTAATGGAAGACTACTATTAGAAATATCTTCTGCAAGGATAAATAAACGAAGAAAATCTTCACTATCTTCTTCACTCAAAGCAGCAGTAATATCAGTAAAGTTTACAGCCACAATATTATCAGGTGGGCTTGCTATTAAATCTATAATTTTAGAAAAGGCATTTAAAGCTTTTTGATTTCCTATTTCTTTCAATTCACTGTGAATTGAATTTAACATTTTTCCTAAATGAGAAATACTCAATTTATCATAATATCTCCGCTTACCTTCACCGTCTTTTTCCTTTTCTTCTCTTTTTTGAACTTTATTCGATTCCCTAAGTCTCTGAGACATAAAGTTATCAACTAAGGGATTAACACCATTTAATTTGGAAGGCATTGATTACACCTCTTTGCATTTTATCTAACAAATGCAGTTTTTTCTACAAATATCTTTACTATTTGTCAAAATAATTATACCATAGAAAACCTTTGATTCAAACAGCTAATTTTTTATTTGATATTTATTTTAAAAAGGTATATTATTAATATAAACAAAAAATTACTAAAATTTTCAATTTTGAGGTGATAAAATGAAAATTGGGATAGTTACTGACAGTACTGCCGATTTGGATCAAAAAATACTGGATCAATATGAAATTGAAGTAGTACCTCTTTCAGTTAATTTCAGCAATCAAACTTATACTGATGGAGTAGATTTAAATGCCGAACAATTTTTTGACAGATTAAAAGAAGTAGATGAATTACCCAAAACTTCTCAGCCCTCTCTGCAAGCATTTGAAGATAAGTATAATAAAATGAAAAATAAATATGATAAAATTTTATCTATACATGTTTCAGATGGATTAAGTGGTACTTATAAAACTGCAACAAAAGCTGCTTCTAAAATAACTGAGATAGAAATCAAAACCTTTGACTCAGCTTCTATTTCTCTCGGACTGGGTTTTATAGTTCTTCTGGCAGCTAAATTAACCAAAAGCTTAAACTCTATTGATGAAATAACAACAAAATTAGAAAAAGCTAAAGAAAATCTCTTACTTTACTTTACAGTTGATGATATGGAATATATGGAAAAAGGTGGTAGAATAGGTAAAGCTAAAGCTATGTTAGGTAGTATTTTAAATATCAATCCTATCATTTCTATAAGTACTGAAACCGGTAAAGTCCTACCTCTTGATAAAACAAGAGGTGAAAAAAGAACAACTACTAAAATGCTGGAACTTGCTTTAGAAAAGCTAGGTGACAACAATAAAGCCTGGCTCGGTTTTGCTCATGGTGACCGTATTGATGATATGGAAAAATTTAAAGAAAAATTGATCACTAAAATCAATGATGATCTTGATTTTGAGACATTTTCAACAAGAATAAGTCCAACATTAGGCTGTCATGTTGGACCATCTGTCTATGCTGCTATTATATTAAATCTCGATTTTGTAGATGAGCTTATATAATTATTAGTTATTTGGAAACCAGGGAATAAATTTATTAGTTTTTTTAGCATATTTTTGGAATTTGGGGTCATCTTCAAAATGTTTTTCTAAAAGAGGAACTCCTGAAACATATAATAAAAGATAAGTTATAGTAATAGGACTGATTATAGATATAATACCTGTTCCACTATCAAGAGCTATCAAAAAGATTCCCCACCACATAGTAGCTTCACCAAAATAGTTAGGATGTCTGGTATATTTCCAGAGTCCTGACTGCATTATTTCTCCTTTGTTTTCTTCATTTCCAAGGAATTTTTTGAGCTGCCAGTCTCCAACTACTTCAAAGAAAAATCCAATTAACCAGACTAATAAACCAAGATATCCTAATGTTCCTAAAAATCCTGTAGCTATCTTAATAGCTTTTACTGCCGGGAAAACGATTAGGAATAACAAAACACCCTGTAAAATATAAATCTGAAAATAGGAACGCAGATAAAAGTTTTTCCACTCTTCTCTCCATTTCTGGTAGCGAAAATCTTCAGGTTTGCCAATTTTTCTGGCTAAAATATGAAAACCCAATCTTCCTCCCCAGACTGTAATCATAATAGTTAATAATAATCCTGTTCCTGAAATACTACTCTGATATAAAGTAAAAAGTACTGCTAGAGCAAAACCAAAACCCCAGCCTATATCAACTAATGAATTATCCTTTTTTATGACTGATAAAACAAAAAAGATATTAAAATAGACAAAGATCAATATAGCTACCTGAACTAAAATACTCATTTTCCTTTCCTCCTCCCTTTCCTAAGCTAAAAGCAAAATTACTCAGCTAAATAACTTACTGCGATAGCATCTTTTCCAGAATTTAAGGCAGTAATTGAAGAAATATTCATAATGTATTCCGGACCATAACCAACTATTTTTTCTATTTTTGCAGCTAATTCTTTAGCCATTTCTTCGGCATCAGCATGAACAACATTATATTTTTCTAAGTTACCACTATTTTTTACTTCTTTGATTTGATTTAAAATTTTCTTATTTACACTTTTTCTACTAAAAGCTTTATCCCATATAATGCCATCTCCATTTTCATCAAGAGAAATAATTGGCTTTAAATTAAACAATCTGGCAAAAAATCCTTTCATTGGGCTAACTCTTCCACCCTGAATCATATAATCTATTGTATTTACATTAACTAAAATACTGGAATTTTCTCTGTAATTTTTTATTTTGGAAGTGACTTCAGTTAAACTATAACCCTCAGCAATCAATTCAGCAGCCTTTTGAACTAAAAGTCCCTGGGCTCCTGAATTTAACCTGGAATTTATAAAAGATATATCATTATTATTTTTTAACTCATTATTTAATTTTTTTATTGCTTCTTTAAAAGACTTAGCAGTACCACTTAAAGCTTCTGAAACTGAAATGATAAGGATTGATTTATAATGTTCAGCCAGTTCTTTTAGGTTTTTATAGATATAATCTACAGTTGGTTGTGAAGAAGATGGAAAATTTTCAGCCTCTTCAACATAATTATAAAAATAATCAGAGGTAATAGTTAATTTATCTAAAAAATTAACTCCATCAATAACTAAATTGAGAGGTATAACATGGATTTGATATTTATCTAAAATATTTTGTGGTAGATCAGCAATAGAGTCTGTAACAAGAGCAATCTCACTCTTTTTATTATAGACAATTTCTGACTGTCTTTGCATATCATCTACTTTTTGGTCTATTATCTCTCCTTTATCACCTAAAATAGAAACTATAGAATCAGGTTTGTCTGTGTGAATATGAATTCTCATTCTTTTAGATGATGAGACAACAATTAAGGAATCTCCTTTATCATGTAAGATTTTTCTTATTTTATCTGCCGATTTCTCTGTTACCATAAATACTTCTGTACAATAACGATATTTTAATTTTTCTGGGGAAACTGTTATTTCTTCCTCTTCAATAAGGTCTTCTTCAGCAATTTTTTCAAGATCAAATTTAGTATGGTCTGGATTTGTCCAGTAATCTAACATACCTTCTAAAAAGTAAATAAATCCCTGAGCTCCAGCATCTACTGTATTATTTTCTCTTAAAATTTCTAATTGATTTTTAGTATTTTCTAAAGATTTTAAAGCAGTCTCCATTGATTTATTAAAAAGCAGAATAAAATCATCAACATCTTTTCCATATTCATGCATTTTTTCAGACCAATCACGAATAACAGTTAACATTGTACCTTCCTGGGGATTATCAATATTGTTGTAAAGGTAAGGTACTGTATCTCTTACTGCTTCTGCAAAATCTTCCGTATTTATTTGATTTTTTTTCTTGACTTTTTCAAAAAGTCCACTAAAAAATTGGGCAAGAATAAGTCCAGAATTTCCTCTGGCTGATTCGATTGCATTATCAGCTATAGATTTTAAAGTATTATATATAGAAGTGTCCGGGTTTACCTTTAAAGCTGTAGTTTTTAAGGTAAATGACATGTTATTTCCTGTATCACTATCAGGAATAGGAAATAAATTTATATCATTTAGATGGTGTTTTCTGGCAGAAACCAATTCCGCACCATTTTTGAAGGCTTTAAGAAACCTGATACCATCAAGGTATTCCATCTTCATTTTCTTTCCTCCTAGAATTAGTAATTATTACTAATATTATACCACAGTAGTTAATAAGCGTCAATGTTATTAATTATAATTTAACTAGAAAAAGCCCTGACATAATAACTGTCAGGGCTTAATTTAAGCTTATTTTATATTATTTTTTATTTTTATTGAGTTGAGTCTTG
>JBNJDK010000041.1:0-15407 GCA_051744805.1 Bacillota bacterium | reverse complement strand
ATTAAAGAGATGAAAAAGTATTTGGCTAAATGGTATCCAAATAGAACAAATGAGTATCAGTATGAACCAATGATGGGAAATTATGAAGGATTGTCTGGAGAAGAACTGGATCATGTTTTTTTAGAAGATATGATTTTTCATCATATGGGAGCAGTAATGATGTCTCAACAATTAATAATGCAGGGATTAGATGAACATCAGGAAGTATATAAACTTGCCAGCAGTATTAGAAAAAGCCAACGACGAGAAATTTTTATGATGAGAGACTGGCTTGATAACTGGTATTAGTTAATAAATTTAATTAAATAGAGTAATTATATAAGAATCCTGGTAAACTGAAGAGATTGATTTATCTGAAGTTTATTCAGGATTTTTTATTTGATTTGTTTATTAATATTTAAAACTAATATATTGACAAAATAAAAGCTGAGTAATATACTAAAATTAAGAATTTTTATAATATTATTACTATATATAATTTAAGAACGGAGGAATAAAAATGGATCATCAAAAAATGTTAGAAGATTTTAAAAAGCGGTTTAAAATATCACTGATTATAACATTACCAATTTTAGTTCTTTCACCTATGATTCAAAGTTTTTTAAATTATAGTATCGAGTTTACAGGTAGTAAATATTTGTTGTTTTTGCTGTCTACTATAATATTTTTCTATGGTGGCTGGCCTTTTTTGTCAGGTTTAAAGAATGAACTTAGTGATAAAAAACCAGGTATGATGACTTTAATTGCCCTGGCGATTTCGGTTGCCTATTTTTACAGTTCAGCTGTAGTTTTTGGTCTGGAAGGTAGATTTTTCTTCTGGGAGTTAGCAACTTTAATTGTGATTATGTTGCTTGGACACTGGATTGAGATGAGGTCGGTTATGGGAGCTTCCCAGGCTTTAGAAGAGCTGGCAAAACTGATGCCTGATCAGGCTCATAAAATTGTGGATGGAGAAATTAAGGAAATTAAAATAAAAGAATTAAAAAAGGGCGATCAGGTTTTAGTTAAACCGGGGGAGAAAGTCCCTGCTGATGGAATAATTTATGAAGGAGATTCTTATATAGACGAATCAATGTTAACTGGAGAATCAGAGCCTGTAAAAAGAGAAGTAGATGAAGAAGTAATTGGTGGTTCAGTTAATGGTGATAGCTCAATTAAAATTAGAATAGAAAAAGCAGGAGATGAGAGTTATTTATCTCAGGTTATTGAAATGGTTAAAGAATCTCAGGCAGCTAAATCTAAAACTCAAAATTTTGCAGATCGAGCTGCTTTATGGTTAACTATTATTGCTATTACAGCAGGTACAATAACTTTTGGCACCTGGTTTTCTATAAGAGGAGATTTAGCCTTTGCAATAGAGCGCATGGCAACAGTGATGGTTATTACCTGTCCTCACGCTCTAGGACTTGCGATTCCACTGGTGGTAGCAGTTTCTACAACTCTGTCTGCTAAAAATGGCCTTCTAATCCGTAATCGTACGGCTTTTGAGAATGCTCGTAAAATAGATACAGTATTATTTGATAAAACAGGAACTCTGACTAAAGGAGAATTTGGAGTTGAAGCAGTAGAAAGTTTTGTGGATAATTTTAATAATGAAGATATTCTACAAAAAGCAGCTTCTTTAGAACAGGAATCCGAACATCCAATTGCAAAAGGAATAGTAAAAAAAGCAGAGGAGGATGAAGTTGAACTACTAAAAGTAGATGATTTTGAAATAATTAAAGGTAAAGGAGTAATCGGAGAAATTGATGGAAGAAATCTAAAAGCTGTTTCTCCTGGATATTTAAAAGAAAATGAGATAGAAGTACCTCAGGATGCTCTAAAAGAGGGACCATTTACTGAAGTTTTTATTATAGAAAATGGAAATTTAATCGGTATGATTAGACTGGCAGACCAGATTAGAGAAAGTTCTTATGAGGCAGTACAAAAACTTAAAAATAAGGGAATTAAAGTTAAAATGCTGACTGGTGATAATCAGAAAACTGCTCAATATGTAAGTAATGAGCTTGGTTTAAATGATTTTTTTGCGGAAGTATTACCGGACCAGAAGCAGAAAAAAGTAGAAGAACTTCAGACTGAAGGAGACTTTGTAGCAATGACGGGTGATGGTGTAAATGATGCTCCAGCTCTGGCAAAAGCAGATATAGGTATAGCTATTGGTTCTGGTACAGATGTAGCTGCCGAAACAGCAGATATTATACTGGTTGAAAGTGATCCACTTGATGTACTTAAACTAATTGAATTTGGTAGTTTAACATATAAGAAAATGCTGCAGAATTTATTCTGGGCTACAGGATATAATGCCTTTGCAATTCCTTTAGCTGCTGGTGTTTTGGCAGGTGTTGGCATAATGATTTCCCCAGCAATAGGTGCAGTTTTAATGTCGATGAGTACAGTAATTGTAGCAATTAATGCTAAGCTTTTAAAATTTTAAATTATAGTAATATATTATTGTTCTAATTATATAAATGTGGTATTATTGTAATTAAGAATTAAAATATAATAATAGTTATAAATAAGATAAAGGAGGATAAGTATGGATATAAAAGTTGATTTATTTAGTGATACAGGCACAAAACCTTCACAGGAAATGAGACAATTTATGGCAGAAGCAGAAGTAGGAGATGAACAATTATTAGAAGATCCCAGTGTTAATAGATTAAATGAAATGGCAGCAGAATTATTAGGAAAAGAAGAGGCAATTTATTTACCATCAGGATTAATGGCAAATCAGATATCATTTGCTGTTCACTGTCGTCCAGGAGATGAAATTATAATGGATAGAACCGCTCATCCTATTCATTATGAAGGTGGAGCAGCGGCAATTATAAGTGGAGCTACTATAAGTGGTTTAGATGGACAAAATGGTGTATTTACTGCTGATCAATTAAAAAATGCTATAAGGTCTAAGGATTATCATGATCCTCAGAGTAATTTAGTTTCAATTGAACAGACATCCAACTTAGGGGGAGGAACAGTCTGGCCTTTAGAAACGATAAAAGAAGTATGTAATGTTGCTCGCGAAAATGATCTTGCAACTCATATGGATGGAGCCCGTTTGTTAAATGCTGTTAAAGCGAGTGGGATAAGTGCAGCTGAATATGCTGAACCTTTTGATTCAGTCTGGTTTGATTTGTCAAAAGGTTTAGGTGCTCCAGTAGGGTCAGTATTAGCAGGTTCTGAAGAGTTTATAGAAAAAGCTCGTTACTGGAAACAGCGTTTAGGTGGAGCGATGCGTCAGGCTGGTATTATAGCTGCTGGTGGAATTTATGCATTAGAAAATAATGTAGAAAGATTAAAAAAAGATAATGAAAATGCGAATTATCTAGCTCAGGGGTTAGCAGATATAGATGGTATAAAAATTAATGTCAGTAATGTTGATACTAATATTGTTTTATTTGAGGTTAAGGGTTTAGAAAGAGAAGAGTTTATAGATAGATTATTAGCAGAAGGAGTTAGATTTAGTCCTCTAGGAAAAAAATTTGTAAGAGCTGTTACTCATCTTCATATAAAAGAAAGTGATATTGAATATGTTCTTGAATCTGTAAAAAGAGTTATGAGTTAAATTTGAAAGCTAGGTGAGTTCATGAAAAATACTATTGAAGTTAAAAATTTAAAAAAAAATTACGGTGATCTCAAAGCAGTAAATGGTATTAGTTTTTCAGTTGAAAAAGGAAGTATTTTTGGAATGCTTGGTCCTAATGGAGCAGGTAAAACTACTACTATTGAGACTTTAGTAGGATTAAAAGATAATGATGGTGGGAAAGTGAATATTCTTGGATATGATCCCTTTATGGAAAAAGATTTAAAGAAAATTAAAAAGAAAATAGGAGTACAATTGCAATCCCCGTCTCTTTTTCCCAGACTTACTGTAAAAGAAATTGTGAATTTATTTGGTAGTTTTTATCCTGACCCCTTAGAAAATGATAAGGTTATTAAACAGGTGGGATTAGAAAAAAAGAAAGGTGAAAGAGTTATTTCTCTATCAGGAGGACAAAAACATAGACTGGCAGTTGCTTTAGCTATGATTAGTAATGGAGATGTAATATTTCTTGATGAACCAACTACCGGCCTTGATCCTCAGGCTAGAAGACAACTCTGGGAGGTTATACAGGAGCTTAAAGAAAAGGGAGTAACTGTATTTTTGACAACTCATTATATGGATGAAGCTGAAAAATTATGTGATAACTTAGTAATTATAGATAAAGGTGAAATAATAGCTGAAGGTTCTCCAAAAAAACTGATAAATGAATATTTTGAAGAAAAAGCTGTTGAGTTTAATGATCCCGGATTTAGTAATAAAGAATTGAAAGATTTAAAAGAAAATTTAGATGTTGAACGAATTGGATATGAAGAAAAATTTAATCGATTTATATTATATACCAAAGATATAACTAAACTTATGACAAATCTAATTAATTATAGTAAAAAATCAAAAAAAGAAATAGATGATATAACTATTCGTCAGGCTTCCCTGGAAGATGTTTTTATTAAATTAACAGGAAGGGGAATCAGAGAATGAAAATATTCAGACAGGTTTTCATTGCAAATTTAAAGGAATTTTTAAGGGATAGATCTGCTCTTTTCTGGTTCCTGGCCTTTCCTGTTATTTTTATATTTATTTTTGGAATGGTTTATTCTGGAAATGGGGAACAAACTTTTAAAATTGGGGTAGTTAGAAATGGTGAAAATCCTTTTACAATTAATCTCAGTGAAGCTTTAGAATCAGTTCCAAATTTTGAAATTATTTATAATGATTTTGATATAGAAAGGGAAGCTTTAAATAACGGTAATAGAGATATGGTAATTACAATTCCAGATATTGAATATGAGCAGTTAAGAGATGGGGAAAGCTATGATATAAATGTTCTATATGATTCTACCAGGCAGCAGACCTCACAAATTTTGCTTTCAGTTGTGAGACAGATATTTAATGAAGTGGAAAGAAGTATTACAGAAAGTCCTCAATTATTTAATATAACTACAGAGACTATCCAGCCAGAAAAAATAAATAGTTTTGATTTTAGTTATATTTTACCAGGTATTCTGGCAATGGCTTTAATGCAATTAGGACTTTTTGGAGGTTTGCAAATTCTAAATCTTAGAGAACAGGGTATTATTAGAGGTTTAGGTGTTACACCATTACCCCGTATAACTTTGTTGGGAAGTGAAATATTAATAAGGTTAATTATGGCTTTACTTCAGACTTTTATTATAGTTTTTATTGGAATTACTGTCTTTGATTTAAAAATTGTAGGTGGATTTTTTGAAGTGACAGGATTTGTTATTCTGGGAGCTATTACTTTTATAAGTTTAGGTTATATGCTTATTACTTTTGCCAGTTCTCCAGAAAGTGGAGAAAGAATTATACAGGTAGTACAATTTCCTATGATGTTTTTGTCAGGTATTTTTTTCCCAATTACGATAATGCCTGATTATATTAAACCGGTTGTTAGTGCAATTCCCTTAACTTATCTTGGAGATGGGCTTCGCCAGATTATGGTGGGTACAACACCTGAATACAGTATGAGCTTTAATATTCTTATTCTTTTTTTATGGTTTATAGTTTCTTTATTTATTGCAATTAAATTTTGGAAATGGGAGTAAATTTTATTCTAGATTATAAATAAAGCTTAGAATTTCAGCAATAACTTCATATAACTCAGGAGGTATTTCTTCTCCAATTTCCATTTGAACCAGGACTTCAGCGAGGTCCTGGTTTTCTTCTATATGAATATTTTCTTCTTCAGCTTTTTCTAATATTTTTTTAGCAATATCTCCTTTACCATTAGCAATTATTTTAGGAGCATTATTTTTTTCCATATTATATTTTAAAGCTGCTGCCTTTTTGTTTTTATCTTTATCCATTTTATCAACTCCTTAAACTTTTATATCTATGTGTTTATAGTCTTTTTTATTTTTAACATTTTTATTTGTAATTTTTTCTTTTTTTTGTTGTTTTAATTCCAGAGAAAGGTTATAATTTAGGTTTTCAAATTGTTCTTTAAGATTTTCACTTTCCCTTTCAATAAGTTTTATGGTTTTTTTATTATTTGATTTAAAGGTTGCTTTTATATTTTTGGATTTAATTTTAATTAAAGCACTTATTAATCCCAGTTTATCTAGTTCAATATTGAAAGCTATTTTATATTCTTTTTCACTTGTTTTATTTTTATTATTATTTTCTTCTTTCCACATTTTTAGATAAAGGGGATAAGTTTTGTCTTCACGCTGCCAGAGCAAGGGTAATTCTAAGTTTAAAAGTAAGTTTGAATTTTGCTTATTAATAATTTTTTGTCCTAAAAATTGATTTAGTAGTTTGTTTTCAGTATTATTTTTATCCTGACTTTGAGTAAAAAGAGAATTTATACTTTTATCTAAATTTAGTGTAAAATTTTTTAATTGTTTAGTTAAATTTTCTTTATTTGAACTTAAATCTATTAAAAGATTAGATAAAGTGTTTTTTAATTCGGAATTATTTTGATTATTAAGTACTTCTATTATTTTCGTACTCTGAGAATTATTAGGGTCAAAATTTCTACTTATACCTTCTAATAAATGAGCTTCTAAACTTAGACCGCCTTTTTGCATGATGGCCATAGCTTTTATCAGGGCATCACTTTTTATAGTGATTGTTTTTGTATTTATTAAATTAATTAATATTTTTAGATTACTTTCATTTAAAGGGAGATTCATTTTCAGGAGGGTATTTAAAAGTTCTTTTTGCTGTTCAGTATTTAAATTTTCCAGTAAAGAAATTATTTTAGAATTAGTATTAGTTTTTGGGCTTTGATTTTTATTTTGAGGTGAGAGAGGTATATTTTTTCTTTTATAATTTTTATCAGTCTGGTCTAATAATTTTTTTACTTTTTGAGAGTTTTCTATTTTTATTTTATGAAGAAATTTATCAATTCTCATAATTTGCCCTCCTTTTCTTGTCAATTAAATTTAAAATTGATATGATTAAAACAATGGATTTCTTATATTTATATTATAACAAGAAATAGAGGGGATTAATAGATGAAACTGCTGGATCAACTTGAAAAAAATGTTCCCAAACGAATTTTTCAACGAGGTAAAAATTATTATAAACAGGGAAAAATAAAAGATTATCATATAAACTATACTGAGGATAATAGATATGAAATAAGAGCAAGAGTAAGAGGGAGCTATAATTATCAAATTAATATTGATTTGAAAATTATTGAAGATGATCTTTACTTTAATAATAGTTGTACCTGTCCTTATGATTGGGGAGATGTATGCAAACATGAAGTTGCTGTTTTGTATAAATTTTTAAAAGAAGATTATGAAGGTCTAGATGGCCCTGGGAGATTTAAAAGTTTACTTGAAGTTACAAAAAAATTTCAAGATAAGGAAAAAACATCTCTTAATTATTATGTAAAGGGTTTTTTAACAGATAGTATGGTTAATTTTAAAATAACTCTTGAAGATGATAATTTGAATACAGAAATATTAAATGAAATTTTAGCTTATGCACATAATTCTGATTTTCCTTATTATGATAGGGGGTTTATAGAAAACTATCTTACAAATAAAGATAAATTTGTTATAGATTATTTAGCCCAAATTCAAACTCGAAAAAGTAGGAGTGATGCTTCTCTACTTTTCAATAAAAACCGAGCCAATTTTAATTTTTTGCTTAATTTAATAGAAAATAATGATGTATATTTTTCAGAAACTAATAAAAAAGCAGAAGTTGGTCAAAAACTTTATCCTAATCTTAATTTAAAAGGAGATGAAGAAGAAGTAAAGTTTGAAATAAATAGTATATATGAAATTTATGAATCAGAGGATGAATTTGATAAGGTCTATTGGACAGTAATTGATAACATTGTTAGACAATTTGATTATTTAGAAGCAAAAAAATTACCAAAAAAAGTTCAGATTCCAGAAAAAGAAAAAGGTAGATTTTTATTTGAAGTTATTGAAGATTTAAAGAAAAAATTTGAAGTTAATTTACCAGAAGATTTAAAAAAACATCGATTATTAGAACATTTGCCTGAAATTTTTTTGAAATTTGATTATAAAGAAGGGACAATTTTTTGCCATGCTGAAGTTGAAATTGATCAGGATAAATATTTAAACTCAGAAATATTGAGTATTGAACCTGATGAAAAAGAATATGAAAGATTGGATAAGGAAAGTAATCTCTGGAGTGTCTGGAAATTAGAGGAATGTGGAAAACTAATTAACTTTTTAGAAAGATATAATTTTCATGTTAGTCCTGATGAATTTGTGATTAAAGATGATATATCTATTCAAAACTTTATAACAGATGGTTTTGTTCATGTTCCTGAAGAATGGGAAATTGAAACTACAGAGGCTTTTGATAACATAGAAATTAATGAAGTTGAATTAGATCCGGTATTTGAATTTAAAGAAAGTAATGATGATCAAATTGACTGGTTTGAATTTGAAATAAGCTATAATTTAGGTGGTAAAACTTATTCACGTAATAAAATAATGGATATGATGAGATATAATGATCAGGGTCAGGCTTATATAAAAATAGATGATAACTATTTTTTATTAAACGAAGGAGAAAAAGAAAAGAAAGCCAAAAAAGCTTTAAATTTAGCAGAAAAAGATAATAAAGGAGATTATAGAAGTCATTTTTATAATTTATTATATTATAAAAAAGTCTTAGAAGAAAATGGAATAGAATTTGAAGGAAATAGAGTTTATAATCAATTAGAAGAAGATATTACAGGTGATAGTTTAATTAAAAAAGAGGGTATTCCTCAAGAAGTTGAAAATAAGTTAAGAGATTATCAAAAAGAAGGTTATTATTGGTTTAAATTTATTGATAAATATAATTTTGGTGGAATTCTGGCTGATGATATGGGATTAGGAAAAACTGTTCAGTCTCTTACTTTTTTAAAAAATAAAAATAGTGATAAACCAGCCTTAATAATTTGTCCCAGGACCTTAATTCATAATTGGGGAGAAGAAATAGAAAAATTCTTTTCTGATATAGATTATTTAATTTATCACAGTAATCCTGAGGAAAGAGAAGAAATGAGATCAGATTTTTCAGCAGTAGATATTATTATAACGTCTTATTCAATTATAAGTAGAGATCATGAAAAACTGGCTGATTATACTTTTTCTACCTGTATTCTTGATGAAGCTCAAAGAATAAAAAATCACCGTACTAAAAGAGCAAAAGGTGTAAAAAAAATTAATGCAGAACGGAGATTAGCTTTAACTGGAACTCCTCTAGAAAATTCATTAGAGGAACTCTGGTCTATATTTGATTTTTTAATGCCCGGTTATTTGGGAGGTTATAATAATTTCCGTAAAAGTTATCTTAATCCTGTAAAAAACGATAATAATGATAATAAATTAGTAGAATTAAAGAAAAGGGTAGCTCCTTTTATTTTACGTCGTAAAAAAGAGGATGTTTTGACAGAACTACCAGATAAAGTTTTAAATATACACAAAGTAGATATGAATTCTTTGCAGGAAGATACTTATAAAACTGTTCTTGAACAACTAAAAGGTGATTTAGAACAAAGGATAGAAGAAAAAGGATTTAATAAATCGAGGATTAATGTCCTTTCTGCTTTAACAAAGTTAAGACAGGTTTGTAATCATCCTTCCTTAATACTTGATAGACTGGAAGAAGAGGCTACATCCGGGAAAATAGAAGCTTTAATGGAACTGGTAGAAGAAGCTATTCAGGGTGGACATAAACTAATTGTATTTAGTCAATTTGTACAGATGTTAAAAATAATTAAGACTAAATTTAACGAAAAAGAAATAGATTATGAATATCTTGATGGTAGTACTAGAAAAAGAATGGAAAGAGTTCGTCATTTTAACAGTGATGAAGAAACTAAAGTATTTTTAATTAGTTTGAAAGCAGGAGGAACAGGATTAAATTTAACCTCAGCTGATATTGTTATACATGTTGATCCCTGGTGGAATCCTATGGTTGAAAGACAGGCCAGTGATAGAGCTCATAGAATAGGCCAGGATAAAAGAGTCATTGTTTATAAATTAATAACTAGAGGTACAGTTGAAGAAAAAATGTTAAAACTACAGAAAAAAAAGAAAAACATTTTTGATAGAGTAATTGAAGATAATCCAAATCCGATAGATTCTATTACCTGGGACGATATTCAGGAATTATTAAATTATAATTGAGGTGAAAATTATTGATATATTTAATTTTAGCTATAATTTGCAGTTCTTCAATAGCCCTAATATTTAAACACAGCGAGAGTAACAATATGAATAGGTTAGCAGTAACAACAGCTAATTATTTTATAGCTTTTAGTATTAGTTTGATTTTTATTTTAAAAGACGGTCTTTTTGGTTATTTTAAAGGTGGAGAATTTATTAATTTATTTGACGAATTTGTAAATGTTATATTTTTGAATAACAGAATATTTTCTGAAAAAGCAAGTTTAGCCTGGACTGTTTTTATAGGTATATTTGCGGGAATATTTTTCTTTCTCTCATTTATTTACTATCAAAAAAGTGTAAAAAATGATGGAGTAGGACTTTCGGGAGTATTTTCAAAATTAGGTATCTTATTACCAATGCTTTTATCTATAATTTTATGGCAGGAATTCCCGAGTTCGATACAATGGGTAGGAATTAGTCTGGCTATTTTATCGATAATAATAGTTAATTTTCCTTTTAATAAGGATTGGAAAAATGCTCTTCGTTTATCTCTGATTTTTCTTTTCTTTTATGGAGGTATAGCTGAATTTTCCAATAAATTATTTCAAAAATATGCTTCTTTAAACTTAAAACCTTTATTTTTATTTTTTGTTTTTATAACAGCTTTTCTTATTAGTTTAGCTTTTTCTCTAAAAGATAAAGATAAAATAAATCGAGAAGATTTAATTACAGGAATAATGGTAGGGATACCAAATTTATTTTCTTCTTTCTTTTTAATTAATGCTCTTGATGTTTTAAAAACAGCAGTAGTTTTCCCGATTTTTAGTGCTGGTAGTATAGTTGTAATTAGTCTTGGAGGGTTTTTCATATTTCAGGAAAAACTTAATAAAAGAGAAATATCAGCTATTTTTATGACTATAATCGCATTAATTTTGATTAATATTTAATTTAAAAAAAAGATTGAATACTATAAAAATAAAGAAGGATTTTGTCTTAAATTAAAGAATATAATTTATAAGGGTAAAAATTTAATGAAGGGGCGTGAGTAAATTAATGGAAGAAATTTATGAACAGAAAAAGAAACAACTTTTAGATGACCTTAGTGATATGAGTGAAATTGCTGAAGACATGCTACAAAATGCCATTAAAGCACTGGATGAACAGGATGTTGAACTGGCTAAACAGGTTATAAACAAAGATGATGTATTAGACAATTATATGATAACTATAGAAGAAGAGGTTTCAAGACTTTTATCTTTTAATAAACCTTTAATAAGTGATGCGCGCTACAATATTGCCCTTGTTAATATAGCTACTAATCTTGAAAGAATAGGTGACCATGCTACAAATATTGCTGAGACAGTTTTAGAACTTAAAAATGAAGAATATCTAGAACCCCTTATTTTGATTCCTGAATTATCTGAGCTTGTTTCTGATATGTTAGATGCTGTTTTAGAAGCATATATTACTGAAAATGCTGATTTAGCAGAAGCTGCTTGTCGTAAAGATGAACATGCTGATAATTTGTATACTGAATTATATGAAAAAAGTGTAAAACTTATTGATGATCATGATGGAACTAAAAAAATAAATCAAGTTATACAATTTATTAATGTGGCTAAATCTCTTGAGAGAATTGGGGATCATGCTACTAATATTGGTGAAGAAACTATATTTATTGTAACAGATAAACGGGTGAAGTATTAAAGAAGAAAAATATATAAGAAAAACAAATAATTTTAATTAGACGGCTTCTCCTTTTGTGAAATCAGGAGAGCCGTTTTTGTGTATATTAAAATATTAAAGCAGGAGATAACCTATTTATACAGAATTTATTTATATAAGGTGAATATAATTAAAATTCAGAAATATGAGTATGTTTAGGAGGGAAATATATGAATAAAGAAAAAAATAATATTGATGTAGAAGAATTAAAGGGCAGTTGTAAATTGCCAGATTTTAATTTTTCTTCAACTGAAGATCTTGAACCCTTCGAAGAAGGAATAATTGGCCAAAGTAGAGCTGTTGAAGCAGTTGATTTTGGTTTAAATGTAGAAAAAGAAGGATATAATATATTTATGACTGGTTTACCGGGCACAGGTAAAAGCACATTTGCTAAAAAAGCTACTGAAGATAAATCTAAAGATAAAGAAGTTCCTCCTGACTTATGTTATGTTTATAATTTTGAAAACTCCGAAAAACCTCAGGCCCTTAAACTTCCAACTGGTACAGGTGAAAAACTCAAAAAAGATATGGAGCAGTTAATAGAAGAACTCAAAGAAGAAATACCTGCAGCTTTTGAGGGAGAAGAATTTGAGGAAAAGAAAAATCAGATTATGAGTGAATATCAAAAAGAATCTAATAAAATAATGGAAGAATTTGAAAAAGAAATAAAAAAAGATGGTTATATTCTAAAAAACACTCCTCAAGGTCCAGTACCAGTACCTGTAGATGAAGATGGGAATCCTTTAGAACAGGAAGACTATCAAAAACTTTCTGAAGAAGAAAAACAGGAAATAAGAGATAAAAATGCTGATATTAAACAAGAAATGGAAAATAAAATGAGGCAGATCCGCAAATTAAAAACTGAAGCTCAGGATAAATTAAAAGAAGTAGAAAAAAAGGTAGGTTTATCCATTGTTGAGCCTATTATTGCTAATTTAAAGGAAAAATATGATGGTTGTGAAGAAGTTACTGGTTATCTCGATGATGTTAAAGAAGATATTGTAGAAAATCTAAATAAATTTAAGGATAAAAGTGATGAAAAAAAGCAAAAGCTACCTTTTGCAATGCCCCAAAATGATGATGGTTCATTTTTTAAGAGATATAAAATAAATTTACTTGTAGATAATTCAGATACTGATGGTGCCCCTGTTATTTATGAAACCAATCCTACTTATTATAATCTTTTTGGAAAAACAGAAGGCAAAAGTCAATTTGGAGCTATAACAACTGATTTTACTATGATAAAAAGTGGTGCTATCCATAAGGCAAATGGTGGTTATTTAATTTTACAGGCTCGAGATGTTCTAACTAGTCCACTTTCCTGGGAAACTCTTAAAAGAACTTTAATTAATGAAGAAGTTGTTGTTGAAAATATTGGAGAACAATACAGGTCTATACCTGTTAAAACTTTGAAACCAGAAGCTATAGATATAGATCTAAAGGTAATAATGATAGGTAATCCAATGATTTATCAACTTCTTTATAATTATGATGAAGAATTCAAAAAACTTTTTAAAATAAAAGCTGATTTTGATGTTGAAATGAAAAGGAATCAGGAAAATGTGCAAAAATTTGCTTCATTTATTTCCTTTATAAGTAAAAGAGAAAATATAAAACAGTTCAAAAAAGAAGCTGTATGTAGAGTTATAGAATATAGTAGTAGATTGGCCGGGGATAAAGAAAAACTCACTACTCGTTTTAATGATATCATGGAAGTTTTATATGAATCTAATACCTGGGCTAAAATTGATGGACATGAATATGTAGAGGCAGAAGATGTTAAAAAAGCTTTAGATAAAAAAGAAGAAAGATCAAATTTAAGTGAAGAAAAAATTGGAGAAATGATTGCTAAAGAACATATTTTAGTGGATGTAAAGGGAGAAGAAGTTGGCCAGATAAACGGTTTATCAGTTTATCAAACTGGTGAATATGCCTTTGGTAAACCTTCCAGAATAACTGCTCGTACTTATATGGGTAAAGAAGGAATTATAAATATAGAAAGAAAAGTTGAAATGAGTGGTAAAATTCATAATAAAGGTGTTATGATTCTGGCTGGATTTTTAGGAGAAAAATATTCCAGAGAAAAACCTCTTACTTTATCTGCTTCTCTTGCTTTTGAACAGAGTTATGGGGGAATAGATGGAGATAGTGCTTCCTGTGCTGAATTATTAGTATTACTTTCAGCTATCTCAACTTATCCTCTCCGCCAGGATATTGCAATTACTGGTTCTATGAATCAGAAAGGGAAAGTGCAACCAATAGGTGGAGTTAATCAAAAAATTGAAGGTTATTATAAAACCTGTAAACTTAAAGGATTAACAGGTGAACAGGGAGTAATAATTCCAGAGCAAAATAAAGATAATTTAATGTTAAAAGAAGAAGTTATTGAAGCTGTAGAAAATGATGAATTTCAGGTTTATAGTATAAAAGATATTGATGAGGCTATAGAATTAATGTTTGATAGACCAGCTTCTGAAGTTCATGAAAAAGTTAATGAAGTACTTGAAGATATAGCAGAAAAAGCACGCCGCTTTGGAAATGATAATGAAAATAATGAATAAAATTTAAAAATCATAAAAATGAAATTGATTTTTAAACCTCCGGTTTTTTCGGAGGTTTTTTTATGGGATTTTCAATAATAGTATAGTTATGATAATATGTTTATTGTAAAATAACTTAGGAGGCGAATATAATGCATAAAATAAAGAAAACTTTAATGAATTTTATTTTAATAGTAATTTTAATTTTTGTTTCTACATTTATTGCTGGTGCTGCTGATTATCCAAGTAAATCTATAGATTTGATTGTTCCCTGGAGTTCTGGGGGGATTACTGATACAACTGCCCGTTCTTTTGCACCTCATTTTGAAAAAAATATAGGGGAAGCTATAACTATTATTAATAGGCCTGGAGCTTCTGGAGCAGTTGGAACAGAAGCTGCTTATCGGAGAAAAGCAGATGGATATACAGTATTATTATCTGCTGAAACTCCGGCTACCTTTCAGGTTATGGGAATGAGTGAACTTAGTTTTGAAGATTTTGAACCTATTATGATGCTGGTTGCAGCTGAAAGAGTTCTGGTAGTTCCAGAAGATTCTCCATATGATAATATAAATGAGTTAATAAAAGAGATTAAAAAGAATCCTGGAGAGGTCAAAATGTCTTATTCTGGGCCTGGAGCCAGTGGTCATATTCTAGGACTATTACTTGAAAAAGCAAATTTGGATCTTCGAAAAATTCCAGCTGGTGGGGGTCATGAAGCTATGATCGAAACAATTAGTGGAAGAGTTGATTTCACTCTTGCTAATTTATCTACTGTTTTGGATTATATAAAAAAGGGAGATCTGAAAGTACTTGCTGTATTAGATGATGAACCTTCTGATAAAATAGAAGCACCTCCATTAACTAAAGCTTTACCAGAATTAAAACCTTATTTACCTCTTGATTTTCCAAATTGCTTATTGGTTAAAAAAGGTACTCCAGAGGAAAGAGTAGAACTTTTAAAAAAGGCTGCTAAAAAAGCTGCTA
>JBNJDK010000040.1:0-15679 GCA_051744805.1 Bacillota bacterium | reverse complement strand
TTTCTTTTAATTCATCTGCCAGTTTTTGATCACTTAATGGTGAATTTTTATCCTCATTTTCTATATATTCTCGAATCATTGCTTTAATACTGATCGAAGAAATATTATTTACACCACTACTGAAGAAAAACTTAAAATCATATATACCCTGAGGAGTCTGAATGTATTTATCACTGGTAGCTCTACTTACAGTAGATTCATGCATTTCAATCTCATCAGCAATATCCTGCATTGTCATTGGTTTAATATATTTGACTCCATTTTTCAAAAATTCTTTCTGTTTTTCAACTATAGCATTTGCTATTCTATAAACTGTAATCCTTCTCTGTTCAATACTTTTTATTAACCAGAGAGCTGACTTAAATTTCTTTTTTAAGAAATCATGAGTATCATCCCCACGATTTTTTTGCATCATTTTATAATATTGAGGATTAATTCTTAAAACCGGACTTGCTTTTTCATTAATTACTACTACAAATTCACCATTAACATTTTTTATTACTATATCAGGTGTTATATATTTAGTATTATGTTTTTCGTTGAAAGATGCTGCAGGACGCGGGTTAAGAGTTTTTATTACTTTAATTGATCTCATGATTTTTTCTTTATCTTTATCAACTTTTTTTATTATTTCTTTGTAATTTTGATCTACTAATAATTGAAAATGCTCTTTTACAATTTTTTCAGCTATATCTGTATTTATATCCAGACTATCAAGCTGTATTAATAAAGATTGCTGCAGATTAGGAGCTGCTACTCCTATTGGTTCCAAATAATTAATTCTTTCTAATACACTTTCTACTTTATCTTCAGAAGTATCTAAATTTTTACTTATTTCTTTAACTGATTCACAGAGAAATCCACATTGATCAAGATTTCCTAAAATATATTCTCCTATCTCTATTTCATCATCAGATAATACTTGATATAATTGATTCTCAAGATATTCTAATAAATTAGGCTGATAACTAACAAAATTCTCATAATTATACTCATCATCTCTACTACTAACTGCTGATGAGTAGGAAGGAGAAGAATACTGATTTTCAATACGATCATCTAACTTTTCTTTAGTATCTTCAGTTTCCTTTTCAAGTAATGGATTATCTTTTAACTCTTCATCTACATACTCCTTAAGTTCCTGACTTGAAAACTGAAGTAATTCTATAGCCATTTGTAGTTGTGGTGTCATAACTAATTCCTGTTTTTGTTCTAAATTTAAAGATAAACCTAAATCCATTATTTTTCTCCCCTTCTATTATAGCAGGATTAACCTTATAAGCTTTTTTCAGCTATTTTATAAATAAGATTTGCAAGACTGTCCGGGTCATGTCTTATATAACCATCTTCTGTAAGCAAATCATCACTAATGACTTTAATGTCACCTCTACCTTTTAATTTATTATCAACTTCAACAGCAAAAGCTCCTTCTTCTTTATATCTTTTTTCCAGTTTTTCTCCACCTTTTTCTTTATTTACTATTACATAATCAAACACACCTTTACCTACATGTTTTTCAATTGCTTCAACATGGTCTGAAGCACTATAATCATCAGTTTCACCAGGTTGAGTCATCACATTACAAACATAAATTTTTACAGCATCACTTTTTTTTAGTTCAGATGCTATTCCATTAACTAAAAGATTAGGTAAAATACTGGTATAAAGACTTCCAGGGCCAATTACCAAAATTTCAGCATTTCTGATTGCTTTAATAGCATCATTAGTTGCCTGACAATCTCCAGGTTCCAGAAAAACTTCATCTATTTTTTTAGAAGGTTTAGGAATAACTGATTCTCCCACTTTTTCTGTACCATCACAATAACGAGCTCCAAGTTTAATATTTTCATTTGTAGCAGGTAATACCTGACCTCTTATTGCTAAAACTTTACTTGATTCTTTAATAGCATCTTCAAAATCTCCTAAAACTTCTGTCATTGAAGCTATAAAAAGATTTCCAAAACTATGGCCAACTAAATGACCTTCACTGGAAAAACGATATCTAAATAATTGTTCCATTAGTGTTTCACGGTCAGCCAGAGCAACAAGACAGTTTCGTATATCACCTGGAGGCAAAATCCCTAATTCATCTCTTAATCTACCAGAACTTCCTCCATCATCAGCAACTGTAACAATTGCCGAAAGATTACTACTATCTTTTTTTAAACCTCTTAAAAGATTAGAAAGTCCTGTTCCTCCACCTAAAACTGTCACTTTAGGTCCTTTTTCTAACATCTTTTTTTCTAAAAGTTTATCAAAAATATCTTCATTAGACAATTTCTCCGAAACAGATATTTCAGCAATCATCTTTTTTATAGAAAGATAGACTATAATTATTCCTAAAATTACAGAAACTATACCAATTATAAGAACAAAAAATCCTGTATTTAATTTTAATATTACAAAATATTTAATTATACCTTCATAAAAAAACAACATTATCCCAAAACTAATCAAAATCATCCCAAAAAGGGCTAAAAATAGCCATCTTTTAATTCCAAGTCCTGGGTATAATAATTTTAGATATTTCACGACCTACACTCCCATACTTTACTAATTAGATTATCATTCTTCTCTTAATTGAGAGCTTTCATCTCTCTTTTTATCAATATCTCTATGTTTAATAACTACTCTATAGTCTTTATTTTCAATAAATTCTCCAAGTCTAAGAGCTGTAGTTACTGAACGATGTTGTCCTCCAGTACAGCCGATTGCTATCGATAAATGACTTTTACCTTCTTTTATATATTCCGGGATTAAAAATTCAATAAAATCAAACAATTTATTATAAAATCTATTAGCAACTGGCCATTTGAATATATAGTCCTGGACCTCTTTGTCTTTACCAGTCTTATCTTTAAGATGATTTACATAATGAGGATTGGGTAAAAATCTAACATCAAAAACTAAATCTGAATCTTTAGGCATTCCATATTTAAAACCAAAAGAAACGACAGAAATTGATATCTTTTTTTCTCCACCTTCTTCAAGTGAATAAATTGATTCTAACTCATTATTAAATTCTTTTACACTTAAACGAGAAGTATCTATAATATTTGTAGATTTTCCTCTAAATTCCTCCATTAATTTTCTCTCTTTTTTAATAGCTTCTATCATTCTACCTTCTTTATCTAGAGGATGTTTCCTTCTTGTTTCCTTATAACGTCTAATTAAAGTTTCATTGGAGGCTTCTAAATATAATATTTCATGGTTTATATTCATTTCCTCCAGATTAGATAACTGACTGTAAAGTGCTTCAAAAAACTCCCTACCTCTAATATCACTGACTACTGCTATTTTGTTCATATCAGAATGAAGACATAATTTAGCAAATTTTGTTATTAAAGCAGGAGGAAGATTATCTACACAAAAATAACCTCTATCTTCAAAAAAATTTAGAGCAAGTGATTTACCTGCACCTGACATTCCGGTAATTAATAAAAAATCCATTTAAAATCCTCCCTGTGTTTTATTTTACTATACAATTTCCTAAAAGTAAACTGGCAAGCACTGTTTTATATTCAAGATATAACCTGTAATGTATAAATTATAAAATTAAAACTCCTATTTTTTTGGGGATTATTTTGAAATGTGCAGGTATTTTCCCAACTGCTTCGCCATCAATATTTAAAAAAACCTTTTCTTTAGAAGTTATCTCAATATCTTTTCCCTGATAACATTCAACTTTAGGATGACTGAGATGATTACCAGAATAAGCTTTATATAAGTTAGTTATAATTTCAAATTTATTTAAATCACCTAAAACTATCAAATTAAATAATCCATCATCTACCTCTGCCTCAGGAGCAATTTTCATCCCCCCGGCAAAATGACTGCCATTAGCTACTAAGATACTTGTTGCTTTATGAGTAAATATTTCCTTATTATCAATTTTCACTTTGAACTTTTTGTTTTTATAAAAAACTAAA
The DNA here is from genome assembly GCA_051744805.1 of Bacillota bacterium. Taxonomy (GTDB): domain Bacteria; phylum Bacillota; class Halanaerobiia; order Halanaerobiales; family DATFIM01; genus DATFIM01. The sequence continues at coordinate 11,750 of JBNJDK010000040.1, read as the reverse complement.
GATTTTAAGGCCCCAAAAAGATAGGTAAGTTTTCCACTAAAAAATTTACTACCCTGCTCAACATAAGCTACTGTTTCTCCCCCTATACCTGCATCACTTATATTAATAAAATACCTTTCAGCTTTATAATTTTGATTATTGATATATTCAACTTTTCCAATATCTATTAACTTTTTTCTACCTTTTTTAATTATATCTATAATTTCTTTTTTAGAATTATTTATTCCTAAGCTTTTTATAAAATCAGAACCAGTACCTCTTGAAAATATAATAAGATTAGCTTCAGGATTAATTAAATGACCTTTTTCAAAAAAGCCATTAACTACTTCATTAGCTGTTCCATCTCCTCCAACACTCATAATATATTTATAACCACTTCTCAAAGCTTCTCTAACCATTGCTACAGCATGTTCAGAATATTCACTTTTTCTAAAAACAAAATCAATATTATTATTCTTTAAATATTCTGCAATATCAGGCCATTTTTTGCCTGTCCTGCCATTTGCTGAAACTGGATTAACTACTGTAAATATTTTGTCAGCTAAGTCCTTAGATAATCTGAGATTTTTCTCCAGTTCTGTCATTCCCATCAACTCTTTTCTTAATCTTTATTCAATAATTTTCTAGCCTTTTTTTGAAAAGTTTTTTTCGGAAAACTAATTATCTTCATAAACTGAAATTTACCAACTTTAACTTTTTTATCACTATAAAATAATTTGTCCTGGTTATTCTCTATTTTTTGAAGGGTAGCAAGTCCTAAAGCATTATTTACAGCAAAAAATTTCTGATACCCAGAAAATCCTTCAGGAATATTATTCATATACTGAACAAGACCACTTATATGTTTTTCAACATCATCCAGCATTTCACCTAATGCTTTATTCATTTTATCTTCATAGTTTTTATCTAAAATCATCTCTTCACTAATTTCCAGTTCTTCTAATGGCCAGTAATTTTTATCTCTACTTTTTATATCTTTTCTTATATCTCGAATAAGATTAACTTTCTGTAAAAAAAGACCGGCATCTTTAAAATTATCTCTCAATATCTGAGCTTTTTCTTCAGAAATTTTGGATTTTTCAATAATTAAATCAGTTAAAAAACCACCAACTGTACCAGCTACATAATAACAATATTCATCAAGTTCCTCAAATTTATTAACCTTTTTTTGCAAATATTTTTGCATTCCTTTATTCATTTCTTTTAGCCATTTATAGGAAATTTCTTTTACTTCATTATCCAGAAGATCATAGGCTTCTTTCAAAGTAGAAGCATTTGCAGTTAATTCTTTTAGATCCTGGTCAGAAAATAAATCAGCTTCTTTTTCAACAATTTCCACTGCCTTTTTATTATCTTTAGCAGGATTAAATATCTCTTCAACCTGGTTCATTAAATATATTCTTTTTTCAAAAGATATATTTTTTACCTCATCTTCAAAATTATCTAAAAGCCTGTCCTGCAAATATGTTATCATTACTTCTTTATAAATTTTATCATCAAGCATCGGTATAGTTAGTGCAAAACTTCGTGAAACTCTTTTTAAAATATCTTCACAAAATTCAATTGCTTTTTCAGACATTAATATCCCTCATCTCTAAACAATATATTCGACAAAAATCCTGTTATTCCTCTATCCAATCTTTATCTACATTATTTAAAAATACTTCAGATAAGTGAGGATCAAACTGACTTCCAGAATTTTCAGCAATTTCTTTAAGAGCTTTTTTAAAATCTTCAGCTTCTTTATATGACCTAACAGTTAATATCGTATCAAATGCATCAAAAATTGCAATTATTCTTGATTCTATTGGTATTTCTTCTCCAGAAAGTCCTTCTGGATATCCATTACCATCCCATCTTTCATGATGATAGCGAACTATTTTTGCTAATTCCTGTAAACCTTCTACATCATTAAGAAGACTCCAGCCAAAAACACTGTGTTTTTTTATTGTTTCATATTCTTTGTCAGTTAATTTTCCCTTTTTATTTAAAATAGACTCATCAATACCTATTTTCCCTATATCATGTAAAAGTGCTGCTTCTTCTAATAATTTTAATTTTTTAGAAGATAAATTGACAAGTTTACCTAATTTTACAGAATAAGCAGCTACTCTTTCAGAATGACCTCTTGTATATTTATCTTTGATCTCTACTGTGTTAACTAGCGCTTTAATCATTTCTAAATATGATTTATCTAACTTTTCCATAGATATTTTTAGATAATAATAAGTGGAAAGTACTCTTGAAATAGCTTTAATCACTTTTTTGTCTTCTTTTCCAAAAGCATCAGCATCTTCAAAACTATCTATAAATATATTACCAATCACTTTATCAGTTTTGATTCCGACAGAAAGGCTGGACCTAATTTTATCTGAACCAATTTTTTTAAAAACATTCACATATTTTTCAGGCATACCTATATGATATTTTTCATGTAAATTTCTATATATTTCTGGCTCTTCAGTTGTAAAAATAAGTTCTTTGGGAAAATCTATTTCTTTTAAAAGATCATCATAATTAACCTGAGCCAGATATCGATAACAGTTATCTTCAAGCATAGCTATACTACCGCCATCAGCTTTAGGAATTATCTCAACTAAAAGTTCTAAAACATTCTGGCTAAATTCTTCTAGATCTCTCTCTGGTGCCATAGTTGAGATCTGATCTAAAAATGCATTTAACTTATTTTCATATTCTCGCAATTTTTTATATGAATTAGAAATATCTTTATTCATTGCAGAAATTTCTTTATTTTGCAGGCTAACTTTATGTAAAAGTTGATAGATTTCATTCATTAAATTACTATATGAGGAAGTGACTGATTTCATTTCAGAGGTATAAACATTATCAGGATCAAATTTTTTCTGGAGAGGTTTAAAATCCTTAACAAAATCAGATATATCTCTATTTTGAATATCCTTTTCAGCAAATAATTCTTTAATCTCATTAGAAACATCATCTAAAAAATTTATATCAGCTAATATATGTTTTTCATTATAGCGAACATTAAAGAGAACTATAAAAAGACTTAAAATAAAGAAAGCAAAAATAGCTAAAAATAATAAAATATTTTTTACAGTACTGCTCAAATCATAAACTAAATGTAATTTATAGGGAGTTTCATTTATATTTGATGTACTCAGAAAAACACCTTTTTTCAAATTAAAGCCTGAATTATTATTTAATATAAAATTATATGATTCCAGATTCTTATTACTTAAAACAATTTCTTTTTCACTTAAAGTTTTTAACTTAAAATGAGAAATACGGGGTAATTTATTTAAAAAATTATTAACTGAATAAAGAGCAAAATCATTATATCCATTTTTAGGATAAATTATACCTAAATAAGTTTTATCAGCAGAATCTTCGAAAAGAAAAGTTTCAATTTCTGTAAATTTTTGAGATTCTAATTTTTCTTTTAGGTATTTATTATAAAATTCATAATTCATTTCTTCATATCTATACAAAATACCCAGTTCATTATATCTAATCCAGCTTCTTATATCTTCATCATTTTTTATATAGAAATTCAGATTTCCCCGAGAAAAACTTTTTATCCTTTCCATTTGATTTATACTATCAGATATATAATTACCTAAAAGGACTCCAAATTCTTCATTCACAGTTTTAGCTCTCTTCTGGAGGGAATTAAGATTATAAGATATAAAGACAATAAATATAAAAATAAAAGCAATAGTTAAATATATAAATAATCTTCTATTTCTTTTTATAAAATCAGATATCGCCTGTGATCTTTTCAAAATTATACCTCCAGTAAAAAATGTTTTAATTATTTGATTTGAGTAATGATTGAAAACCCTGATTTAATTTATCTCTATAAATTATAATTAATGTAATTAAGAGTAAAGATAAAATATAAAAATATGTAGATTTAAAAAATTCATTAATAATAGTATTTTTAGATTTTGGAAGATAAATTGCTTTTAATTGAGGATTTTTAAGCTCTCCATTTTCGTTTTTTACAGATAAAGCTTCTTCCTGACTGATATCTTCAGGTAAAATAGTATCAATAACTCGGGGAGCTTTACTTGTTTCCTCCAGGCCTTCAGCATAAAAATTCCACTTTCGAGGTGTATTAGATATCAATCTAAAATAACCAGGGCCAAAAGGATCAAAACTACCAACAATTAACTGAAGATTAGCACCTTCCAGTTCACCTATTATTTTTTTAGGAAATTTTACTTTGATTGTATTATTTATTTTTTCAATTTTACTATTTTTAATTTCACCCTGTCTCTCTTCAAAATTCCCATCAATACTAATTAAATCATCAAGCTTTTGATCCCACTCATAAGCTAAAAACCACCAGCCACTTAATTTTAATGCTTTATTCCAGGGGCTATCTGGATCTAAGCTGACATTTGCTCCATCATCTATCAGTTCAGTAGACCCTTTTTCATTATTATCAATATAGATCTCAATTAAAGGATGACTAAATCCATGTTTACTATTCCAGGGGTCAGTTAATTTTACAAATTCAAATTCAAAAATATAATCATTAGTAGTTTCTTTGATATTAAAAGTTTTTATATCAAATAAACCTTCATGTGAAGAAAAAATTTCATCTTCAGGATATTTATAATTACCTGGTCCATAGTCATCACCAACTGGATCACTAATTGTAAAACTCCAGCTATTATCTTCAGCTTCTATTGTTAAAGAAAATGAAAGCAAAATACCAATTATACAAAACAATGATATAATTCTCATTATATATTATCCCTCCACCTCTTGCATAGCTATAGCTATAGCTCCTTTCACACCTATTTCATCTTTCAACTTTGCTTCTCTAATTTTTACTATCTCTGCAGGAGCAGCAAGTGCTCTTTTTTTGAATTCTTTTTTTGCTCTATCTAAAAAATATTTTTTTGCCTTCATAACTCCTCCACCTAAAATAATAATTTCTGGATTAAATATATTTACTAAATTAGCTATTCCAATTCCTAAATAATAGCCTGCTTTGGCAAAAATATCCAGAGCTTTTTGATCTCCCTTTGAAGCAGCTTTTGCTACTAATTCTGCACTTATTTTTTCATTTTCAGCAAGTTTTTTAAGAAGAGTTTTTTCCTTGCTTTTAACTGCTTTTAGAGCCATATTTTTAATAGCTGTACCTGAAGAAAATGATTCAAGACATCCATAATTCCCACAACCACATTTAGGACCGGCAGGGTCAACAGTCATATGTCCAATTTCACCTGCATTTCCAGTATGTCCATAATAAAGGTCCCCATTAATGATAATTCCTCCACCTACTCCTGTACTAATTGTCATATAAAGCAGATCATCAGCATCTTTACCTGCCCCAAAAACCTTTTCTCCTAAGGCAGCAGTATTAGCATCATTTTGGAGATAAGTATCAATTCCAGTTTTCTTTTCTATTAAATCAACAATAGGCATATTTTTAATAGGGAGATTAGCACTTTCATAGATAATCCCTTTTTCTACACTGAGAGGACCGGGACTTCCAATACCAATCGCATCTATTTCATCTAACTTTACATTTCCTTTTTTTAATACATTATAAACACTTTTGAAAATATTTTCTTTTATTCTTTTTTGACCTGATTCAGTTTCAGTTGCCAATTTATCTTTTGCAATAATTTTACCTTTTTTATCAGCAACTGCAGTTAAAATTTTAGTACCTCCTAAATCTATACCAATATATTTCTTCTTATTCATTTTCTAACTCCTCCATACCTTCATTTTCCAACATATGATCTTTGCCATTTAATATTAAAATACTGACAAAAGAATTCAGGAATAAAAAAGCGCCTACTCTGGTGAAAACCAGAAAAATTATAAAAACAAAAATAAGCAAACTCCAGAGTAAAGCAAATAAAAAATTATATACAGTATTTTGATAGGCTTTTTTTAAATATTTAAAAAATCTTAGATTGTGATCTTCAGAAATCATTCCCCATAAATTTATCTGATACATATTAAACATAATAACTAAATATAAAATAATAACCGGGAATATCATAAATAATTTATTATTACCAACTTTATCTAAAACAAAGAAAAAATCATAAATCAATACTCCATAAACCACTGCTGTAAAAACAAAGATAACTATTGAAGTATATAATTTTTTTCTAACTCTTTTTAAAACTTTTTTTATTTCAAAATTGCTATTATTTACTAATTCAAGCCCAACTAAAATCATAGGCCCCCCTGCAATAATAGGAATAATTAAAATAAAATAATTGCCTCCAAAGACTGAACGCAAAGTAATAAAATATAAAAATGTTATAATAAAAAACCAGATAATATTAAAGATCATATATTTCAAATAATGTTTTTTAAAATCATTCCAGGATTTTTTTAAAAGAGCAACAATATTCAGCAGAATCACCTCCTATTGACTAAAAAACTAATTTTTCGCAATTTTTTTTATTATACCATGCTGAAAAAACTAAGTAAAGAAAAAGAAAACCCCCATAGTGGGGGTGAAATTCCATATTAATTTTATTTTAATTATTAATCAGTATTATTTTTATTAGATTTATTTTTTCTTTTTTCATCAATTGCTTTTGATATTTCTCCCCATTTATCTGCTAAATCATCTAATTGATTTGCAACTTCATCTTCAAAAAGATTATCTGCTCCAGGATGAGTAGGTTTAGCCCCGGATTCTTCTACCATTTCTCTTAATTGTTCTGGATTATCTATAATAGGACAGGGTTTTAACATATTTTCATTAAATGGCTGTCTTTTTTGGTATTCTTTAAATAATGGATTTTGTAATACTTCTTCCAAACTCTTATTTTTAATATTATCAGCAGCAAAGTGGACAAAAGCACAGGGTTCTACTTCACCTTTTGCATTTATGTGGAAATAGCGTCTACCACCAGCTATACATCCATTTGTATATGTCCCATCATTCCAGAAATCAGCTAAAAAGAAAGGTTTATTTTTTCTTATTTCCGGAACTCTTTCTGCCAGCCAGGCTCTCTGTTCTGGAGTAACCATCATGTCAAGATCAGGTTCTCTCCCAATAGGAATATAGTGGAAAGACCAGCCATACATTGCACCTTTGTCAACTAAGAAATCCATGAACTCATCACTAAATAATTCCTCAACATTATTTCTGGTAGCAGTAAGACTTACTCCAAAAACAATTCCTCTTTCACGAAGACGGTCCATAGTATCCATAACTTTATCAAAGACGCCTTCACCACGTCTTTCATCAGTGGCTTCTTTCCAGCCTTCAAGACTGATAGCTGGAGTAACATTACCTACTTCAAGCATTTTATCAGCCATTTCATCATCAATTAAAGTTCCATTTGTATACATCATAAAACCACAGTCATCATGTTTTTCAAATATATCAAATAATCTTGGATAAACTGTTGGTTCTCCTCCAGATAAGACAAAGAAATAGATACCAAGGTCTTTTGCTTCCTGAATTATTCTATCTATAGTTTCAAATTCTAATTTATCACTCTGGCTATATTTACCTGCCCAACAACCTTTACAATTTAGATTACAGCCACTTGTTGGGTCAATTAAAATAGCCCAGGGTACATCTGCCCCAATTTCTTCAGCTTTTTCATATTGATAGGGAATTCCTAATAAGGCAGAGTTAATAAAAAAGTTTCTAACCAGTCCATCTTTATAACTAGGGGCAATCTCTGTAAATTTACGAACATATTCTCTTATAGTTTCATTATTTTTATATCCTCTTTTTAAATTTTGAATTCTTCTATGATGTTGTTCTGTTCCAGCAATTTTATCTGCAAGATCTAAAATTTTCAAAAAATTTTCCTCTGGATCTTTTTCTACATAATCCATAGCTTTTTTTAAAATTTTATCTGCTGCAAATTTCTTGGCAAATCGAAAATTTATACCCATTTTCAAACTTCCCCCCTTGTAATTAAATCAATCATATAATTTGGTAAAAAAAATATCATCTTATATCTTTAAAATCATTAATATTTTTGTTGAACATAAAAAATTATTTATTTGAATTAAACTATTTTGATGGTCACCTCCTGCTGTGGTTTTCAAATTTATAATTATAGGCTTTCATATATAATTACAAAACTATATATTTATGAAAAATAAGCCAGTTTTGTTATTTTATATTATAAACTTTATTGAAAAGTTTTTCAAGAAAATTTGAAAATATTACCTGATATATTTTATTATAATACTGACCAGTCAGTTTTAATTATAAAGGATTTTTTAGGAAAAGTCAATTGTTTAAATACTTCAAAACAGCTCTTGAAAATAATTCTACACCTATTACTAAAATATCTTCATCTATATTGAATTTGGGACTGTGGCCGGGATGAATTATTCCTTTTTCAGGATTTTCACTACCTAAATAAACAAAACTACCTGGGACTTCCTGCAGATAATAGGCAAAATCTTCACCACCCATTGAAGGTTTTTCCATATGATAAATATTTTCTGCACCTAACATTTCAGAAATGACTTCTTCCATCATTTTTGTAACTTTTTTATCATTTACTGTTACTGGATATCCAGATTGATAATCCAGTTCATAATCAGCTCTAAAAGTAGTAGTTATCCCCTTAACTATTTCTTCTATTCTTTTACTGATGTTATTTCTTAACTCTGTATTTAAAGTTCTTACTGTTCCTTTAAGTTTAACTTGGTCAGGAATTATATTAAAAGCTGTCCCTCCGTGAATAGAACCTGTTGTTATCACTAAAGGAGAAGTAGGTTCTGTCTCTCTGCTAACAAGTTCCTGTAAAGCAATAATAAGGTGAGAAGCAACTACAACCGGGTCTACTCCTTCATCTGGATGAGCACCATGAGCTCCAGTTCCTTTAACTTTAATAATAAATTTATCAGTAGAAGCCATAATAGCTCCATATCCAACACCAATCTGACCAACAGGTATAGTAGTTCTATTATGTAATCCAATAATTCTATCAACTTCTGGACTTTCTAAAACTCCCTCTTCTATCATTGGTTTCGCTCCACCCGGTCCCTCTTCAGCAGGTTGAAAAATAAATTTAACATTACCTTTTAATTTATTTTTAAATAAAGAAAGAACTTTTGCTGTACCTAAAGCTATAGCAGTATGGGCATCATGGCCACAGGCATGCATTTTACCTGTATTTTGTGATTTATAATCAACTTCAGTTTTTTCTTCAAGAGGCAGAGCATCCATATCAGCTCTAATGGCAATAGTTTTTCCAAAGAAATTATTTTTTAGATTTGCCACAACTCCTGTACCTGCCATTTTTTCTACTTCATAGCCCCAATTTTTTAACTTTTCAGTTACTAAAGCAGATGTCCTCTCTTCCTCAAAACCCAATTCAGGATGTTGATGAATATCCCTTCTCCACTCTATCATTTCATCTTCAATTCTCATTATCTCTTTTTTCATCTCTTCTGTTAAATTCATCTGATCACTCCTTATTATTAGCTATTAATATATCTTCCAAAAGTTTCCCCTTAACTAAAATATATATCATACAAAATAGGTAAAAGACTCATAAATCAATAATTTTATACATCTAATAATTCCCTTTCTCAATAAATAAGGCTGCCTCAGCTAATGAAACATCGTGTTTCAAGCTGAGCTAAAGATTTCCTATCTTTAGGCCTTATTTATTGTTTCAGCTCATTGAGATGTAGTACAAATTATTGATAAAATTCCCTTTTTACCTATTTTGAATGATAATAATAAAGTTAGTAAATGGGGAAACTTTTGATATGTATTATTGATTTAATTGAGGGTCAAGTATATCCCGCAGTCCATCACCAAGTAAATTAAAACCCATAACTATAAACATAATTGCAAGTCCAGGAAAAGTAGAAATCCACCAGGCATAACGCAAAAATGCTCTACCTTCTGCAACCATCGAACCCCAGGCTGGGATAGGAGGTTGGGCACCTAAACCTAAGAAACTTAAACCAGCAGCAGTTAAAATTGTAATGGAAATCTGTAAAGTTGCCATTACCAGTATTGGAGAAATTATATTAGGGATAATATAACGGATAATAATTCTTAAATCTGTAGCTCCAAGTACTTTACCTGCTTCTACATAATCAGTTGTCTTGGCCTGCAAAACCTGTCCTCTTGTCAATCGGGCAAAGATGGGCATTGTTCTTATTCCTACAGCTAACATAATTTTATAAAGTCCTGGCCCTAATATACTGACAATCACTAAGGCTAAAAGTAAACTTGGGAAGGCAAGCATTATCTCAATAATACCACTTATTATTCTATCAACTATTCCACCAAAATATCCTGCTAATAAACCAAGTATAAGGCCTATAGATAGACCAATAGCTACAGAGAAAAATCCTATCTGCATCGTAATAGCAGTCCCATGTAATATTCTGCTTAATATATCTCTTCCTAAATTATCTGTCCCCAGTTTATACTCAGCAGAAGGAGGGTTAAAACGGTCAACCATATTCTGTTCTCGATAATCATAAGGAGCAATTTTAGGTCCAATAAATGAAATAATTAAAGCAAAAACAACAATAAAAAGTCCTAAAGTAGCTGATTTATGTCCTAATATTTCCCTTAAAATATTTTTATCACCCATTGTAAAATTTCCCCCTTCCCTTAATCATATTTTATCCTTGGATCTAACATAGAATAGATAATATCAACAACTAAGTTAACAAAAACAAAAATTATAGCCATTAGCATTACAATCGCCTGAACTAAATTATAATCTCTGGCCAGAATTGCAGTTACACCAAGACTGCCTATTCCTGGTAAAGAAAATACTGTTTCTGTAATCATTGCTCCTCCCAGTAAAATACCAAGACTTAGCCCAATAACTGTTATGACTGATATTAAAGCATTTCTTAGAGCATGTTTGAAAAAAACTACTTTTTCTGTTAGTCCTTTGCTCCGGGCAGTTCTAATATAATCTTTACCTAAAACTTCTAACATATTTGATCTTGTTAATCTGGCCAGTGTTCCTGTATACGCTGTCCCCAGAGAAATTGCCGGTAAAATTAAATGTTTAAAACCTTCCCAGGTCCAAAAGGGTCCTGCATAACCTGAAGCAGGAAACCAGCCCAATACAAAGGAAAATAATAATATCAGCATTAGTCCTCTCCAGAAACTGGGCATTGAAAGTCCAAAAAGTGCACCAATCATAGTAAGATTATCAATTATTGTCCCTCTAAATGCTGATGAAATTACACCTAATAATAAACCAAAAGTGGTTGCTATAATAAGTGATAAAAATGCGAGCTGAAAAGTACAGGGTATTCTACTGGCAAGTTCACTTGAAATTGGCCGCTTAGTTCTAATTGATTTGCCAAAATCTCCTACTAAAGCTCCTTTAACAAAATTAACATACTGAATATGAAGTGGATCATTTAAACCAAGCAGTTCTCGAGTCTGTTCCACTTGAGCATCAGTAGCTTTTATCCCGGCGGCAATTCGCGCTGGATCACCAGGAACTAAATGGATCATTAAAAAAACAAGAATACTAACTCCAATTATTACCGGTATGGAAAATAATAATTTTCTTAATATATACTGTAGCAAGTTTTCCCCTCCTCAATCTATGATGTCTCATCTAATACCCTTAAAAGAACTTCCAGAAATTTATCAGGTTCTTCCAACATTGTTGAATGAGCAGATTCTTCAAACCATATAAACTCTTTTCTGGGTGCCCTTAATTTTGCACAAAATTCCTTAGCAATTATAGATGGTGTCTGATAATCATATTTCCCCATACACAGATATACCGGTATATCTATTCTCTCTATATCGA
>JBNJDK010000039.1:0-15912 GCA_051744805.1 Bacillota bacterium | reverse complement strand
AGTAAACCAGTCATAATCTACTCCACCTTTCCCATCGCTTACCTTAACCTTAACGCTGTAACTTCCTGCATCATTAGCTCCATAGTAATTAGTATTCATCTTATAATAATCACCGGACATATATCCTGGACCACTTACTTTACTAAATGATAAACTATCACCATCTGGATCAGAAGAATAACCATTTAGATTAACAGTAAGTGTATTATTTTCATTGACACTTTTATTAGATACGTTTATTGATGGTGGTTGGTTGGCACCGGGGTTTTCGGGTGGATTAGATGTATTATTATACCATTCAATCTTTATTGAAGAAAATTCTGCATAGCCTGGAATATAATAGAATACAGCTTTTTCATCTAAATAATGCCTAGGGGAGAGATCATTCAATTCACTTACCCAATATGATTTTGATTTTCCACAATAAGTTCTATCTGGACTGGCATCTTCGATATTCATTGTTGGCCAACCAGTATATTTTTCTCCAATTGTTATTATTTTTGTACCACAACCACGAGACATTATAGGAAATGGATTTTTGCTATCATAACCATAATATTCAGCACCTGTTGCTCCAGGTTGATCCGAAGTAATAGAATCATAATTTTCCCAACCATCTGATTCTAAAACAACCCCCATCTCTAACCTATACCATCCAGATGCTAATTCATCAATTCTATAAGCTTGATCCCCTTGGTCAATACGATAATCATTATAATCGTGTTCGTAATAGTCATTATCAATCCAACTTTTTGTACCAGATTCATTTTCCATCAGAGAACCATCAGATTCAATTTTTTTTAGAGAACTAAAAACAGTTTGATGAAACCTATCCATCCATTCGCTTTCTTTGAAGTCATATTCTATTTTAAAATCAGATTTTTCGCTAACATAAAAATCTTTATAATAAATCCTATATAGGTCACATTTATAATTAGATCTATCACTACTCGGGAAATTATCACAATAAGGTTCATAACTATAACTTCTCCTTTTATCATAATAACCATCCCAACCCGAAATATCCCACGAATTACTAGACGTTAAATAATCAATTTTCATATTAGCAACTTGGTTTGGAGAAGGAACTTCACTTCCTCCCCCTCCACCAGCCATTACCATAGTATTAAACATCAATACAAAACTAACCAACAATACCAATATTAAATTTTTAGAAACTTTCATTACAGTAAACCTCCTTTCATATATAAATATTAATTTATTTACACCTATCTTACAGTAGTAATATTTTACTATATATTTACATTTTATTCAAATGAAAAAACCTAGACCTTTCAGTCTAGGTTTAAATTTAATTATTTAATTTTATTATTTAAGTTTTTATATAAAATCTTATTTTTATAACTTTCTTTATCAGTAACTTCTTTTCCAAACCATTCTGGAGGATTAAAAGATTCTGCCTTTTCCTTATTATTAAATTCAACTTCTATGATCCTTAGATTATCAAAACACCAAAAAGCATCTAAGGCACATACTATACCATCGTATTTAAAAACATATCTTTTTTTCATTATTGGTATTTTTTTATCATCAATTTTATTTTTGAGATTCTTATATTCTTTAAAACTTATTACCCTTTCTTTTTCTTCTCTTTTTAATCCCTTGCCTTTTTTAATAGTTTCAATATAAAACTCACCATTATTTATACTCCTTATTCTTTTTTCTTCATTATTTTTTATTTTTAAATACCACTGCTTTATTAATATATATTTTATAGGCTCTACCTTTTCATACAAAACCCTTTCTTTCTTTTTGGGAACAAACTTTCTTTCGATTTCAAAATTCATTGATTTATCACTCCTTATACTACTTTTTCTTTTTTATAATAATTATTAATAGAATTTATTACTTCACCTAGATCACCAGTTTTTTTAGCATTTGGCAATGACTTTATAATTCTATCTGCATAACTAGCGTCAGCAACTCTTTTATCTAAAACTATTACACCACCATAGTCATTTTTAGTTCTAATTAATCTTCCAAATCCCTGTTTAAGACGAATTGTTGCTTGGGGTAAACTATAATGGTAAAAAGGTTGTTTCCCTTCTGATTCTAACTTTTCAAATCTTGCTTTAATTAATGGATCAGTAGGTACTCCAAAAGGTATCTTATCGATTATCACACATTTTAGGTCATCCCCTGGAACATCAACTCCCTCCCAGAAAGATGCTGTTGCCAATAAAATACTCTTGCTTTCCTTTTTAAAACTTTTAATTAAGTTACTCCTGCTATCGTCACCCTGTACCAAAAGATTAAATTGATTAAAATGTGGATCGTCTTTCATATCATTATATACATATCTTAAAGCACTGTAGGAGGTAAATAAGCAGAATACACCACCATTAACTCTATGACTAATTGCTTTCATATATTTTGCAGAATATGCTTTATATTCTTTAGCAGAAGTTTTACTCCTGGCTCCACTCTTTCCATTATAGGGAACAGCTAAATATGATTGCTTTTGATAATCAAAAGGTGCCTTTATAACTGATTCAATATTATTTTCTGGAGGTAAACCTAATTGTTCCTTTAAATACTGAAAATTATTATTGGTACTTAAGGTTGCAGAAGTAAATACCGCTGACTTAATATTATCTAGTAGTAAATCCATCTGATTATCAGTATTTATAGGAGCTGCTTTTATAGCAAAACCTCCACCATAACTATCTTCAATCCAGTAAGCAAATGATGTTTCCCACTCTCTTTTTGCAATATCAGCAAATTTTTTGGTTAAACTTCCTACCTTATTTAATACATCTTCTAAATTAGTTTTAACAATTTTGTATTCTTCATCAACCAATTTATCACCATTGTTTTTTATTATATCTTTTATATCTGAATAAGTATTTATCAATACATTTTGTAGAAAATCAGTAAATTTTTCTTTATCTAGAACATCAAAGCCACCTCTACCTGGTAATATTATTGGGCTGTTTTGATTTAATTTTTTATCTACATATTTAGTAAATTTATTAGCTTCTTTTTTGATAGTTTCTATTTTTGCTATTTTATTTTTTAAACTAATATTCATTTCCTTTTCAGTCATTCTATAAGTATTTTTTACTTCTGACAACAACTTGCTTACTCCTTTACTTTTTATTTCTTTTGTAAAAGTATTAGTAATAACGCTTTCTAAATTATGAGCTTCATCAAAAATTACCGCATCATAAGGTTTCAATACCCCTGCTTCTTTATTAAATTTTTCATCTTTACTGGCTTCATTTTTTATCATCAAATCAATAAAAAATAGATAATGATTTACGATGATAATATCAGCTTTTTGTTGTCGTTTTCTTGCATTTTGCACATAACAATCCTTTTTATAAGGACAGTTTTTGCCATCACAAATATTACTTTCACTTTTAATATCATTCCAATATTTTTGCAAATAAGATGGTAGGGTATCTTTTGAACCTATTCTGGTTTTTTGTTCCCATTCTTTTAACTGTTTTAATTTTAATTTAGGAATCATTAAAGTTGGATCTTTTTGGAGAGATTTCATTCTTTTTCTGCAAACATAATTTCCTCTCCCTTTTACTACGATAGTTTTAAAATCATAATTTTTGTCTAGAGCTTTTTCCAACGTTGGAGCATCCTTTTTTTCTAACTGATGTTGTAAATTAATAGTATTAGTCGAAACTACCACTCTTTTTACTTCTTCTTCTTTTAATGCAGCTACTGCAGCAGATAAATAAGCAAATGATTTTCCTGTACCCGTACCAGCTTCAATTAAAGTATTTTTATTTGTTTCAAAACCTTCTTTAATTAATTTACTCATTTTGATTTGTTCTTCTCGGTGTTCATATCCTTTAACTTCATCACTTAAATAACCATCTTTACCTAATATTTTTTCCACAAAACTCATCTTATATCCCCCTTTATTATCTTAGTTGATTTTATTGTAAACTTATTATAGCATATCTTACCATTTATTGAAATTATAAGTAAAAATGTTTTTTATAATCTTTTTTTACTTTTTTGTATATTTATGTTAAATTAATAATAGTAATGGTAATTTATACAAAGGAGAGATTTATTTATGAATAATAAAAAATTAAATTTAACATTTAAAGAAAAAATCAAAAACTATATAGAATTATCTGATGCATTATTGGATTTAAGCCAAAACATTATAGATAAAGAGAAAAGTGGAATTAACTATTATAACTTAAAAAAATTTAACGATATAAAAAAATCCTATAAAAATAATGTTTCTTTACTTAAAAAATATTATTTCAATGAAGATAACAGATTAAAAAAACAATATAAAAAAGTAATATCCTTAGAAGAAAATATGAATAAACTTCTAGATAAAATATACATACACCCTCACCTTACTTTACTTTAAACATATTTTTTATTGCATACCTTCTTATTTTCCTTGACACACAGGCATTATATGTGATATTATTAATAAAAGGAAACATAGGAGGTAATTTTATGTCTAATGAAAATAAATCGGAAAATGAAGTAAAGAAAACCAGTATTAATATACCTAAAAATTTACATTTAAATGCTAAAAAACAACAATTACAATCTACCGGTAAAATAAACTTTAATAATTTAATTATCCACCTATTCGAAGATTATTTAATGGATAATATAAAAATTCCAAAACATGATCTTTCAACAGAAAATACCAGGAAAGTTACTATATATATTGAAAAAGAGTTTTCTGACAAAGTTGAAAAAAGAATGGAAGAAAAAGATAATATAAAAAGTTTATCAGAATTATCTCGAAAACTTATTTATTCATACATATATACAAATTAAAACATATAAAAAAAGTGTTCCCTCTAGTAATTAAGAGGAAACACTTTTTTCTTTGTTTAATCTCTAAAATATATTTTTCCTTTTTTAGTTAAATTATTTATATCTATTACCCAATTATCTTCATATAATTTTTTGAACTCTTCTTTACTAATCCTTATTATTAATTGTTTTGATATTGGTATTTCTATTCTTACTTCATCACTAAATAGATTTCTTATTATTTTTCCTTTAATTCTTCTGATTTCATTACTGTATTCATTTACTGGTAATCTTACATAGATTGAAAATTCTGTCTGAGTTTCATAGTCTTTTTTATTTCTCCAATCAAAAGGACTTTCTTCTTCATCAACCCAAAATGGTTTAACATCTTTATACAACAATTCCTCCGGTTTTTCTTCTGATTTATTTTGCATTTCCATAATTTCATCTATGTTACTTTCTGCATTTACATTTATACTAGCCATTAATATTATAACTCCCATAATTATTAATATTTTTTTCATTTTTTATTCCTCCTTTAAAATTAAAAATCCTCACTTAAGTTAAATCTCTTTCTGCAAGTGAGGATTATAAAATTTCTATTTTCTATAAGTTCTTTGTTCTCTAACATTTTGTATTTCTTTTTCAATTCTTTTTATTTCTTGTCGCTTTTTATATCCACTTCTGACTTGAATAAAAATGAATATAACAGCTACTACACCAAAAATTCTATATATCAATTCTGCATTCATTATTATTCCTCCTTTTAGTTAAGGTATGCAATAACTATTACTTGATATAATTATACCACTTTTTTCTAAATTAAGCAAATATTAATTGGCTTTTTTCTGAATATTTTGAGATTCTCTTATTGCTTTTACTATTTGTTTTGGAGATATATTTAATCTACCTGCTAATTCTTTAATGATAAGAGGACCAGACAATTTCTTATATTCCATTTGTTCAATTAAAGGGCCTACCTCTTTAATTACTTCTAATTTTTGTGTTAATGTATTAGTATTTCTTTTACTTAAAATATATTTTATTTCATATTCGATAGGTTTTACTGCATTGTTAAGTAATTTTGCCAATTTCTTTTCAGCATTATTACTTTGTAATATATCATTTGGATCGAGTTCTTTAGGAGTCAAAAGACATTTTACTTTAAATTCATCTTCTAACATATCTGAAACTTTAATTGTTGACCTTCTCCCTGCATCATCACCATCATAAAAAACATATATTTCTTCTATCATAGAATGTTTAACTTTTTCTATATAATCTTTTTTAAATCCATTTGTTCCATAAGAACCCAATACTCCTACTTTATCTGTTAAACCCATATTTTTTAACATTTGATATACACTAATTAAATCTATATGTGATTCAACAAGAATAATTCGTTTTTTCTTTCTGGCATTTTTAAAATTATATAGTCCTCCATGTGCTCCTTTTACATATAAATGAGGATAATCACTATTTGGGTTAATAGCTCTACCGTATAAAGGGTTGGGGAAAGTTACCCTTTTGAAAAATTTATCTTTTTTATATTTTTTTGATACTAGACCTTTTTTGATTAAGTAATTTTTATTAAATCCTTTTTTAATCAAAAAATCTTTTAAAATTGTTCCACCAGGAGCATAACCAAGTTGGAATTTTTTTAGCATTTCTACAGATATTCCTCTTGTTTTGGTTATATAATCAAACCCTCTTTTGCCAATATTTTCAAATAATGCTTTATGATAAACACCATTTACAAAATACCAAAGTTTATTTTCCTTTTTCTTCTCTTCTGATATTTTGAAATTTTTATCATCTAATGAAAGAGGGAGACTATATTTTTCAATAAGTATTTTCATTGCTTCAATTAATGAAATACCACCTTCCATATGTCTAACAAAATCAAATATATCACCCCTAAATTCATCTCCTTCAAAATCTCTACAGGATGAGTTAAAACATCTAAATTTTTGGGAAGCTACATCAATTCTAAAAGAATCATGACCTCTCCCCTCACTATGATGTGGATTAGGACATTTAACTCCTAAAGTATTTGTACCTACCTGTTTTATACTATCTTCTGTATAATCACTTATTACATCAGCAATATCTAAACGATTTTTTATTTCATTAATAGTATCTTTAAAATCCATTTTAACCCTCCTTAAGATTTTTATAACCTGCAAAATTATAATGAATTTTTTCTACTGAATCCGGAGTAATCACCTCTTTTACTGGTTCATTGGGTTGTTTGCGAAAATCCTTTACATTTGCAACATCTCTTACTTTAACTTTTTTCTTTTTTCTTCTTTTTAACAACTCTTTAATTCCTAAAACAATAAAAACTATAAATACCACTCCTGCAAATAATATTACTCCTAATAAAAGACTATTTTCTGCTAAAATCATATTTTTTTCCTCCCTATTTTTATTTTTTAATATTAATTATCTTAGTTGATTTTTGATATTATTATTATATCCTTTTTGGTAATTAATTACAAGGTTGCTTGTAAAAACCATTTATGATATGATATTAACAAATATGATATTATTTAACAGGAGGTTTTTTTATGTTCAATTTTGCTTTCAACACATGGAAAAATATTTTTATTGAACCACACGAAACAGCAGAAAAAATGAGTGGGGAAAAAACTTCCAGGGCCATACCCTTACTTACCTTACTCTTAGGCGGTATAATAATCAGTTTTTTCTCTGGAATAACCAATATTTTTCATATAGAAAATTTAACCTTTTACGGAAAATTAGGTATTTTTGGGCTTTCATCTGGTTACTCTATACTGTTTTTTGTTATAACAAATATACTTATCAGTATTATTTTCCATACAGTCAATCTTTTTATGGGAGAAAATAATATTAATTATAAAAACACATTAAGATTAACATTATTAAGCTCTTTTATATTTTTATTTATTTCTCCAATATATTTTCTGTTAAACTTATTACAACTATCATTTTTAATAAAGGTACTTTATTTTACGGGAATATTTTTTCAGTTTTTAATTTTAAGTTTATTATTAGATAAACTTAGCTCATATACATCTCATATAAAATATTTTATCTTTTCTATTTTTGTAATAATTGGTTTTATATTTGGTCTAATGGCTATTGCAACTCTAATTGATATTTTCATATTGGTATAAAAAAGCCCTTAGTGTAGTAATAAACACTAAGGGTTTTCTTTTTTCTTTTATATTTAATTTTCCATTTTGTCTTCCAATGTTTCGTGAAAGTTTCTAAGAAAATCTCCAGTCTTTTTACCAATACTTCTTTTTTCTGATGTTGCCTTTTCTTTTGCTTCTTCCCAAAATTCTTCACTGTTTTCAAGAGTTCCCATAGAAGTACATCTTCTCAACATACTTCCTTTTGAATAATATTCTTTAGTGGCATTATCTCCATTAACATATCTTTCATAATCTTTTACACTTAATGCTTTACCGCCACATACTGAAATTTTATCTGGTTCAATTTTTATATAAGCTAATAAATATTTTTCTCCATTATTATATAAAGCATTAGCTTCTATTACATTATCAGAAACATTTTGGTCTCTTAATATATAGAAACTTTCTAGATCATTTTTATTAAAAGCTTGTTTCTGTTTACTTATACCATTTATTGCGTCTGAGACAACACTTGATGCTTCATCTGAAGAACTGATGGAATATTCATTATTTAAACCAGTATCAAAATCCATTTTTTCATTTGTCTGTAAATCTCTTATATTTTCTGATTTTTCAATAGCTTCTAATACTTTAGTAGTAAATCCATCTGGTATTGAGGAATCAGACATTAGGTCATAATTTTCTACAAAATCAATTAAATCATTTGATAAACCAAAACCATTAGCCTTCATTCCCTTATCTGCTATATCAGCAGAACTTAAATCATTAAATCCAAAATTTTGATTATACTGTCTGATTTGATTTATACTTGCTGTTATACCTTCTTTTTTATCATTAAAAATATCACTTCTTGTTTTTTTACGCTTTAAATAATTTTTCTTTTTATCTTCATAACCATCTTTTTTATTTTCTGCTGCCTTATTAACATCAAAATCATTTAATTTATCTTCATATTTACTTGCTTTATCATCCATATTACTTTCTGTACTATTTCTCATTTTGGCTACAGCATCCTCATTATTATTATTGTTCATATCTGGTTTATTTTGATTATTGTCATTTTTTTCATTCTGTCTATTAACTAATTTCCCTACTGCATCTATAGCACTACCATAACTACCACTGCCCTTTATCTCATCATCCTCTCCAATAGGTAAACTTCCTTCTTTCCCAGAACCAACAAACTTACCTTCATCTTCTGTAAAGTTAAATATTCCCCCTAAACCATCTAATCCTAGACTGGGACCACCTTTTTCACCATTCATTTCATCATTTGGATCTGAATTCCTTTCCAACTTATTATAATCATTATTTTTTTCATCATTGAAAATATTATCTTCATTATCATATATACCATCTTTTATTTCACCATCTTCACCGACAATAGTCCCTTCTTGAGTAGTAACCTTAATAGGGTATTCCTTAGTTACTTTTCTAAAACAACCATCTACCGCTGTTACCTTTAAAGTATAATTTCCTGTACTGGTAAATTGAGGGGGTTTATAAACAAATGGCCCTGCTTTATTTTTTGGTGTTGAACCTGCTATTTCTTCTTCAGAATCTGGATAATTCTCAACATTTTCGCCGGGAATAATTTCTGCTTTAAATTGCATAAACCCAGCATCTTTCATCTTCATAGCTCTACCAAAAAAATCCATCACCGTTATTTTTTTTGAATCAGTTTTTGCCGAAACATTATACGGAACTTTGTCTCCTACTAATGGATATTTTGTCCCATCTCTAGGGACTACTGAAATTTTCATTTCAGTAGGTTTTACACAAAAACCAACATCTTTTACAAATTGAATATTTTTTCTTATATTAGCCGGTAAAAGTTCTTCCATATCTGCAGCTCGGTCTAAAATATCTATACCATTTCCTCTTAAAAATTCTTTGGATTTCTCTGAAAGTTTTGTACTGTCATCAGCAAAATATTCTGTAGCTTCACCTAACTGTTCTATTCTACTGTTACCTCCTGCCATATTTTCAAAACTTTCTTTTGTATTTTCTCCACCACCTAAAGCATTAATAATATCTTTGCTTTCTTCATTTACATTATTAGATAGTATTTTCCCTCCTATCTCTTTTAATTGTTTCATTCCATATCCTGTTAATCCTTCAAAATCATTTATATTATCCATATACCAATTAGCAAGAATTTTTGATTTTACACCTTCACATTCATCTTCATCCGAAACACCTGCTTCTTCACATATACCTTTGAGTTCAGCCATTTTTTTTACTCTTTCTTCCTCGGGAATATTCCCTAAAATATCATTAGCATCTTGAACTCCAAACTCATAACCTACCTTTTGTGCCTTTCCTTTTAAAACCCTTCCTGCATTTGGCAATTTAGAAATTCCTTCAAGGGTTTGGTCGGCCATTTCTGCTGTTTCAAAAGTATTTCCCACTTTTTTCATCGTATTTCCGAGAAAATCTCTAAATCCTGCATGTGTTTTACTATTTATAGAAAATATCAATATGAATACTAAAATTAATATTTGAAGTTTTTTGGATGTTTTTCTTAATTTCTCCAAAATACTTCACCTCCTTTTTATTTACTGATTATATAAATTTTACCATAATTTTCTTTTTATATCAAAATTAAACAAAAAAAGAAAGCCACCTTTTAGGTAGCTTTCTTAAATGAGTCTGCTAGGCTCCAAAATAAATTTCCTCCAATGATTACGTGGTCTATAAAATCAATTTCTTTTTCATGAAAGTTTCTTAAGTGTATATTTGTGAATTCGTAATCTGATTCAGAAGGTGTTGGATCACCCGAAGGATGATTATGAACAAACGCTATACCTTTTATATTAGGATATTGATTGATTATGTGGTTCATTTCTTCTGGTTGTAGAGTTGCTTGATTTCTAAAATTGTTTTGATAACTTATTGTATCTTCTATTTCATTTTTTCCATTTATTAATATTATTTTGATTTGTTCTATATTTAAATATCTCATATTTTTGAACTCTTCATATATATCATAGGCATTTCTTATTTTATCTGTTTTTTCTAATTCTTTTTTTATTTTTTTACGATATGTTGGATCAATAAATCTAGCATATAATTCATAAATGAAAACTAAATTTACTGCTCCCGGTCTTGAAATTCTTTTTACTAAAGGATCTCTAGAAATTAATTTTTTAGTTTCTATATCTCTAGGTATCCTTTCACCTACTATATCATCTAACATATCTCTATTTAACTGTTCTAAACTCGTCTCTGCTACATTATATAAATGTTTAATAAAATGCACTAGATGTTTAATTTCTTCTGAAAGTCTATTCCTATACATTTCCTGGTCAGTAAGTTCTAACATTTCATCAATACTATCAAAAGGTAATTGGGCCGGTTCTAATCTATAAAGATAGGCAACTAACTGCATATCACTTAATTTCATTGAATCCAGATAGACTTGTGGTTTTTTATTCTTATTGTTTTCTCTAACATCAAATTCTTGTTTCATCATATTTTCATCTCCTTTTTTAAGTACCTTTATAATAAAGGCAGTAAATTTTATTATTTTTATTTAAACTGCATTAGAATTTTGATTATTTTGAGGTTTAATATTATTATCCTCTAAAAGATTAATAATTTCTTGTACCTCAATTTGAGTTAACACCCTATCATCTTTACCTTTTTTCTTTGGCATAGGTATTCTTAATTCATTCCAGATATACTGCATGACATCCATATCCATTCTATTATGAGCTGTCTTTAAATAGCTTTTTAACTGACTCAATTCTTCTTTACTGGCCGGTTTAAAGTAACGATTAAGGGCAACATTTTGTCTGGCCTGTAGATAATTAAGTATTGTTTCACTAAATTCAAGCATTCTGTGTGGAGCAAAAGCAAAATATAGATATTTTTTATTTTGACCGGTGAATTTAATCTGGCCATTACTACCCTTTGTACCTTTTGAAATTTCAGCCTGTAATTTGAATTGAGCTTTACCATTATTTTTTTCTAACATTATAGTAAATATTTTTGCTTCAACTCCATCTATTACTGGAGTAAGTTTACCTTTATTTTTTGTTTTAGTTTTTCCTCCATAACTACTGCTACCTCCATAAATCTTATGATAAATACCATTTTTTTGCCTGTAAATTTGACTGAATCTTCCTAATACAATTTGTTTTAAGATAGCTCTAAATTCTTCTACATCAACATACACAGGAATAATCATATCTGTACTATTACCATCTAATTTAATAAATTTAAAGTTTAGTTTACTGTATTCCGACGCATCCCATAAAGGATTTGTTAAATCTTCTACCACCAACATTGAATATTTATTTGCGTATTTACCTATCATTTTGCTTCTCATTATACCTTCCTCCTTATCGGAAATGCTTTTTTAGTATCAACATCATACTTATCTTTAACATAATCACCTAATTTTAAATCATCTGAACCAAAACGACAACTGTCCACTACTACATCACTTATATATTTTTTTAGGTCATCTTTTACAACATCCTTATCTAAACTCATATGACTATGTTTGACGATATAACTTGTTAATTTATCTAATTTTTGCATTTTTAATTCCTCCTAAATTTGATTTTTATTATATAAAAAAGAGGAAAGAGCATATAATCTCTTATACTCTTCCCTCTTATGGGTTATGTTGTTACCAAATTATTAATCCAACAACATAAAAAGCAACTAAAGCGCTTATCGCTACACCTCCGGTTATTACAACTGCTTTTAAAAAGAGTTCCGCTAAATTGGTATTTTCCTCTTCATTAGAAACAGTTTTCTCAACTTGTTGGCCAGACATAGTTGATACATTCCCATCTCTAACAATAGCACTTTGGGGAGATTGTGCTGATTCAGTGGAAAATTTACCATAACGAAGCTCATTTAAAAGTCTCTTATTTTCCTGTTCTAGTTCAACTTTTCTTCTTTCTATTTTACGTTCATGATGTTTATTTAAAACTCTACCTCCTACAACAAATGCTAAAACAACATAGATCCACATTGGAGCTGTACTTATGACATAATCAAGTGATGCAATAAAACCCATTTTAATTTCCTCCCTTTTTTAGTCTCGTTTTTTATTCCTTACTATCTATTTTTATCTTACTATATAGTTACTAAATATTAGGTGAAACAATAATAAAATGTCCAACCAATAAAACAAGTAACTATATAGTAAGTTGTGGTTATTTAAAAAATATCTTAGTTAATTATTGATATTTTAAATATACCATAATTAATTATTTTATGCAAGAAATTCCATTTATGGAATAAAAAATATCAAGAGGATATTAACCCCCTTGATATTTAAGTTCTTTGTTTATTTAAAACAACTTCATTTGCTCTTTTTCTAGTTTCGGTAATTTAATATTTTTAGCACCCTCACTTAGTATATCTGTTACATCTATTGCCTTTAATCTATTTATTATTTTATCTATATTTTCTTTTAAAATTTCTATAACTATAGAATTTCTTTTTATAGACATAGCAGCTTCTGCTACTCCACCGGCTCCTGCGAAACTATCAAGGATTACTTCCCCTTTTTTAGTAATTAAATTGATGATTTCTTTATAAAGTTGAACAGGTTTTTCTGCTTGATGTATCTTCTCTTTTACCTGTCTGTATATGAATCTGGAAGGTAAAATTTCTCTTGCTCCAGACATACAATATTGTTCATTTAAATATTTATCTTTTAATACATCATTTAATTTACTTGAGAACTCTTCGTATTTTATCTGTTTTAGTGATTTATTATAGAAATTACTATCGTTTATTTTAGATTTACTTTCTTTATCCAGTATTTCATCCATTAAATCCTTTATTTTTTGATTTTTAGAAAGGAGTTTATTGAATTTCTTTTTAATTTTGGCTTTATAAGGTCTCAATTTACGAGGTTTTCCTTTTGTGAAAAAGAGAATTTTTTGATTATCTTTTATAGTTCTCCCTGTATAAATCTGCGCTGTTTCTAATGCCTTTTTTATCTTTCCATTCATAGTCCTAACAGGTTTAAGCTCGCCTTTAACCCAATTAGCTTCTGCATAAAACTCAAACCCTACCTGTTCAAACATTTGCTCTACTTTTCTTAAATAATTGGCATTAGTACCATTTTTTTGAGGAAGTATTTCTACACAAAATCTACCCTGTTTTAATACTCGATATTTATTTCTAATATCATTTATATTGTATTTAAAGGTAGTGTCTGAATAATCATTGGTGAAATCTTTCTGATTACCAGCTCTATGTGCTTTTTTATCTTCCCAGGGATGGTCAGTAAGTATTGCATCAATAGAATTATCTTCAATCATATTCATATTGCGACCATCACCATGTACGATCAAACTATTTGCATTTGTTTTTTTATCAATAGCCATAAATACTTGGGGAGAAATTTCATAAATCCCTTCCCCTTTTTTGCCGACTCTTCTAAATTTTGCATTATCTGTTTTATAAGATTCTAAATTTCTATATATATTTGTTCTAATATAATTTTTTTCATCACCTTGAGCATTTAATTTTTCATATATTTCTTTAAGTTGGGCTTTACCTCCAGTTTCTAAAATAGCCTGTAAAATTTTATCTGTTCTCGTTTGTTTTCCTCTTTTGTTTTTTAATTTCATTGCCACTTGTTGCATTTTTATTCCTCCTTTAAATTAAATATACATTACTACTGATTTTTTGTGCCAAAAACATACCTTATGACAATATTTATTTTTTTCTTCCCACAACTCCAACGATTTTCCTGATTCAGATTCTTGAAAAAACTGATTATTCTCTAATTCAATCACTTTATCATTTTTTAAAATTATTTTATTAACATCTTCTTTATCTCCATTTTTTTTAACAAGCATTTTACTTCCACCTTTCTTTTTTTATTATAAAAAACAAGAAGAAAGTTTCTATTTATTTTTAACCTGTTTTTATATTTATTTTCTCATTTTCCATTTTTTCTACCATAAATTCTATTATTTGATCAGCTACTTTAGTAATATTTCTTAAACTCTTTTTCAAATCATACGACTTATAATATAGAGATAAATACTTATCACTTTTAGAGTCAATACCAAAATGATCCATTACTATATAAGCTACTGATTCAGCTTCCATTTCTGCTATTTCTTTTGTAACATTTTCTTTTCTTTTTCCAGTATGTTCTAAAAGAATATGTGCTATTTCATGAACTAAAGTATTAGCCTTTTCTGTTTCATTATGATTTTTATTAAGATAAATATTTCCTTCTTTAGCACCTCCAAAACGATGATCTGAATAATTTCTTTCTTCAATTTCTATGTCTTTTGTTTCAGCAAAACTTTTAATCAAATTAAATAGTTCTTTATTTTCTTCTTTTAGGTGAATATCCATACTTGGGATTTTTCCTTCTTCATTAATTGGTTTGGTTTGTGATACATCCCAAACATGAGTCCAGCCAAAACCAACTAATTCTTTTTCTTTTTTAACAGAACCATCTTTTTTCTCTTTTTCTACTTTTTTGATAATTGGATACCTAATTGCAATATAATTTTCTCTTACATCTTCTTTTTTACGTTCTTTTTTAGGCATAACATAACGATTAAATTTTTCTTTCCAATCATTATATCCTGCCACCATTGTTGCATCCGGCATTTGTGAGAATATCAATAGTTGATTACCGAAAGAATAATTATGAAATTTACTGTGAAACTGTAACATTTTCTTATACTCTTTACTGTCTTTTACCTCTTCAATTCTTCCCATTAAATTTTCCACTTTTTCATTCATTTGTTCCGTAAAATCCATATTTTTACCCCCTTTATCTTAGTTGATGTTTATATATGGTAATTATACTATATTTTTCCTTTTTGTTAAATAAAAAACCTCCCACCTATAAAATAAGTGAGAGGTTTAAAGATAAATTTATTTAATTTTACTCATTCCCGATTACATAATCACCTGGATATTTAGGATCTAAAAGCTCTGGCCTTGAAACATAATCCGGTTTTGAAACATAAGGACTATCAACTGAAGAATAACT
>JBNJDK010000038.1:0-16123 GCA_051744805.1 Bacillota bacterium | reverse complement strand
CTACCATTACTATATTGTGTTTTTCAGGATCTTTTATAGATTTTTCTGCTGTTCCTGCTAAAATATATACTTTTTTCTCTGCTGCTTTTTTTTGTAAGGTTGGAATTGGTGTCCAATCAACTGGCTTTCTCCAGGGCCCTGGATAAGTTTCAGGCAGACAGATTATATCTGCCTTATTTTCAGAAGCTTCATCAATATATTTTAAAGCAGATTTCAAATTTTTATTATTAACTTCTTTATCTTCACCATAATAAGTCTTAGGTTGAACTAAAGCTAACTTAAAAGTCATAATTTCTCCCTCCTTTTTATACTTTTTTTAACCACCTGAAATAAATATTGAAATAGTTATTCTATCTCCATCTTTGATTTCTGTATCCAGACCATTTTTCATTTCAATACTTAAACCATTAAGCAAAATGACAAACTGGTCTTTTAAATTTTCACCCTCTATCACCGAATTATAAAAGTCTTTTCCCCATTTCCTTTTTAATATTTTTAATAATTCAAAAACGGTCAGCTTATTATAATCTTTGATTTCAACTATTTTACCTTTTGTTGACAAATAATCCTGTAAAATTCCCAGACTTGCAATTTCTATTTTCAAATAATCACCCCTTTTTTTAACCACCTAATAATAATCTTGGTAAAAACAGTGAAATTTGAGGTACAAAGGTGATTAACATTAAAATAACCAGGTTGATTATAATAAAAGGTAAAATTCCACTAACTATCCTTTCATAGCCTATATCAAAAGCCCCAGTTGCAACAAATATATTTAACCCAAATGGAGGTGTAATCATTCCAATTGATAGGTTAAGAACTATAATCATACCAAAATGGATAGGGTCAATTCCTAAAACCCTAGTTAAAGGATAAACAAGTGGTGTTAAAACAATAATCGCTGAGTTTGGATCAATAAACATACCTGCAATCAAGAAAACTACATTTAATAAAAGTAAAATAACAATATTATTTGCTCCACTTAAAAGCCCTACAACCATCTGTGGTAACTGACCAATAGTCATAACCCAGGAAATAATTGAACCAGCAGCTATCAAAATCATAATCATTGCTATTGTGTTTCCTGCCTTACAGGCTATTTCAAATAATTCTTTAACACTTATATCCTTATAGATTACCATTTCTACAAAAGCTGCATAAGCAACAGAAACACCGGCTGCTTCAGTTGGAGTAAAAACACCTGAATAAATTCCTCCAATAATTATAACTGGTAAACCAAGAGCCCAGATACCTTCTTTTAAGGCATCCCATAATTCACCTAAAGTCGCTCTTTCTTCTAAAACAATATCATGTTTTTTAGCGTATATATAACTGTAAATCATAAAACCTAATCCAAGTAATACACCCACTCCCAGCCCAGCAATAAAAAGGTTAGCAATTGAATTTCCAGTTAATATCGCATATAAAACCATCGCAATTCCAGGAGGTACCAGCATCGCTATACTACTACTGGAAAGAATAAGTCCCATTGAAAACTTTTCTCCATAATCAGATTTTGTTAAAGCCGGATAAACAATACTACCTATGGCTACAACAGCGGCAGCTCCAGCCCCGGAAATTGCTCCAAAAATCATACAGGTTACAACTGTAGTTAAAGCAAGTCCACCAGGCAGATGACCAACTAAAGTTTTTGCCAATTTTATTAATCTCTCACCAATTTCTCCCTCAGAAACAATCTGAGCTGCAAGAAGAAAAAAGGGAATAGCTAATAAACTAAATTTATTTACTCCTCCAATTCCTCTTTGAATTAGGACTAGAGGGTCCATTGGAAAAAAACTAACTAAAGTGATTAAACCAGTTGCCATTAAATTTAAAAATATAGGTAAGCCCATTATTAAAAACCCGAAAAGTAAACTTAATAATAATATGGCCATTTTAATCCTCCTCTTCCAATTTTATATAAAAATATTACTTTATTTATTTTCAATTTAAATTTTATCCTGAATTTCATCTTTATCAGATCTAAGATTAATTAAAAAAATGTGAAAAAAGTTTTTTGCCATTAAAATTGCTCCTAAAGGAACTCCTAAATAAACCCAGTACATTGGCAAACCAATTGTAGGACTTATCTGTCCTCGACTATATATTTTTAGCACAATTTGCATACCGTAATTAGTTAAAAGTAAACTCATAACAACTCCAAATATATTTATTAACAAAAATAATTTTTTCTTTAATTTGGGGGGAAAGCGATTAAAAACCACATCCATAGTAACATGACTTCCATTTCTGACACACATACTTGCTCCTATAAAAGTTATCCAGATTAAGACATAACGTGATAATTCCTCTGCCCAGACAAATGAATTCCCAAAGCTTCTGGCCACTACATTAATAAATATAATCGCAGTTGTAAATAATAATCCTAAACCAACTACAATTCTTTCAAAGTTATTTAAAATTTTATTTACAGTAGAAAAAATCATTCATTTTCCCTCCTTTAAAACAAATATAGAATTTTACTAATGTATTTTTTTAATCCCCCTTACCTTAAAACTTTTAAGATAAGGGGGAAAGTTTTATTTTAGTTTTCTAAGTCTTATTCCATTTCTGCTTCAAGTGCATTTACTAATTCTTCAGCTTCTTCTCCATATTTTTCAATATAAAATTCTTTAACTGCTTCAGATTTTTCAATAAATTCGTCTCTCTGTTCTTCAGTTAATTCAATTACTTCTATTCCAGAATCTCTCATTTCTTCAAGATACTTTTCTTCATTTTCCATTATTTGTTCTTCACATACATCTCTACCATCTCTTACTGCCTGTTCTATTACCTTTTGAATATCAGCTGGTAAACCTTCAAACCAATCCTGACTGACCATAATTACCTGGTCAAGCAAACCATGTTTTGAAAGTGTTAGATAATCCTGTACTTCATAGAATTTCATATCATAATTAGTTGTAATTGGATTATCCTGTCCATCTATAGCACCAGTCTGTAAAGCACTATAAGTTTCTGAAAAAGGCATAGTAATTGGCTTAGCACCATATACTTCATACATTTCAACCTGAACTGGAGAAGGCATTGATCTTACTTTCATTCCCTTAAAATTAGCAACTTGATTTAAAGGTTTGCCATCAGAAGTAAATTGCTTATAACCTGTATGCCAGAGACCTAAAGAAAGAACACCTTTTTCTTCAGTTGTTTCCAGTACTTTAGCCATTGCTTCACTTCTTTCTAAAGCTAGAAGTTCTTCTTTATCTGCTGGATAAAAGAAAGGTAAATCAAGAATAGTAACTAAAGGTTGAAAACCTCCTAAAAATGCAGATGGTAAAATACTCATTTCAAGAGCACCTACCTGAAGAGATTCTATTTGTTCTCTTCCACTACCAAATTGAGATGCAGGATAAATCTGAACTGCAACTTTTCCACCAGTTAATTCCTCTACTACTCTTTTTATTTCTTCTGCCCCTTTGTGTCTAGCACTATCAGGCATAGCAGCATGAGCTATCTTCATAGTATAATCAGCTGCACTCACCTTAGATTCAAAAACATTACTGAATGAAAAACTAAAAACTAAAACCAGACTTAAAACAAGAATTAAAGTTCTCTTAAGCATTTTTTATTCCTCCTCTAATTTTTTGCTACTCTATTTTTATTTTGATTATTTAATTGGATTTTCCAGATCACCAATTCCATCTATATGAAGTTTCATCATATCTCCAGATTTCATATAGGCACCACGCTTAACTCCATCATCTCTCTGATATGGATCAGCTCCTAATTCTGTATCTGATCCTAGAGCCGGTCCTCCAGGTGTTCCAGAAGCAATTACAAATCCAGGCTGTAAAGTCATAAATTGTGAGTAATAACTAACAAGTTGGGGAACTTTCCAGATCAAATTTTCTGTATTATTATTCTGTCTTAATTCCCCACTCACCCATGTTTTTAAATCAAGACTGCTTACATCATCTAATTCATCTATTGTAACTATCCAGGGTCCTAGAGGACAACCGGTATCATAATTTTTACCTTCACCAAATCTAAGCTGAAAATTTGATTCTCCCCAGGGAATTACCTGTCTACTTCTGGCAGAAATGTCATTAACTATAGTGTAACCAAAAATATAGTCAAAAGCTTCTTCTTCGGGAATAAATCTTCCTTCTTTTTTAATTACTATTCCTAATTCAACTTCATAATCATATTTTTCAGTTACTCTACTTTCATATTCAACTTCTTTTTGGGGACCAATAACACAATTCGGTGATTTAAGAAAAAACTCAACCTCAGTTGGCTTTGATCTTTTAGTTTCTTCTAAATGATCATCAAAATTAGCTCCACCACAAATTATTATTTTGGGCATAATTGGTGCCTCAAGTTCTACTTTTTCTAAGTCAATACCATTGAAATAACTCGGATTTTTTTCAATAAACTCACTGCCATCTTTTAATGCTTGATAGGCTTTATCCCCTCCCTTAATTAGTTTTACTGTATCATCCGGGATTCTCACCCTGGCTATTTTTTCCGCTAAACTATTACCTTTATTTTTAAGAAATTCACAATAACCTTCACGCAAAGAATAAACTTTATTATCTATTACTGTCCCTAATTTTGAATCTTTACCATTATTAAAACTAACTAGTCTCAATTATTTCACCTCCTTATAATCAACCACTGGGTTTTTGAGCTCAGCTATATTCTCAACTTCACAGATAACTTCATCACCAGGTTTTAATTGAACTGGATTTTCTCTCATATCTTTTATTACAGGAACTCCTTTATCATCTGTTCCAAATACAACTCCATCTGGATTACCTGTAGAAATTAAGATATCAGGAGTCATAGTAAAAAAGGTAGAACAATAACTTGCAAATTCTTTTACACTTCTAAGAAGATCTGAAGTATTACTTTCAGCTACCAACTCACCATTCACATATTTTTTTAATTTTAAATTTTCCGGATTTTCTATTTCATCTTTAGTTACTACCCAGGGGCCTAAAGGAGCTGAATTATCAAATGACTCCCCTTCACCATATCTAACATGAAACATAGTTCCTTCCCAACCAACCTGTAATCTATCAAGTGAATATACATCACTTAAAACTGTATATCCAAAAACATGATCAAGAACATTATCTTCATCTAAAAATCTTCCCTTTTTCCCCATTACAAGTGCTAACTCAGGTTCACAATCAATTCTACCTGTATGATCACCTTCATAATAAATTGCTTCTCCAGGATCTATAACTGTATGAGATGACTTTAAATAAAACTCAATATAATCATGCATATCTTTATTTTCAGGGTCTTCTAACTCCGGGCCAGCACACATTATTGTTTTTGGTTGATAGGGTTTTAAGATTTTGACATCATCTAAATTATAGAAGATGAATTCTTCGTTAATACCCAAAATATTTTTTTCAAGATCTTTGACAAATTCAAATCCTTTTCTGGCTGCCTCCCAGGCTTTTTCTCCTGAGTTGAGAAATTCTCCAAAATCAGCAGGAATCAAGGCTTTTGCCATTTCATCAGCCTGGCCATCATCTTCTTTTTGATCCAAATAAAGTGCATATGCTCTCTGGACATCTACTAAATAATTACCACAAACTGCACCTATTCTTTTTCTACCATTGAATTTAAAAGTACCATATTTCATTATACCCCTCCTCTCCTTTCAAGTTTATTTATCCTCTTTTTTACCGAATGTAAAACCTTTCATACCATATAGTTCCAGGTCACCTGGAGTCTGAGAACCTAAAGTTATCATATCTTCATCTCCAGTATTTTTAATACCATGGGCTTCACCTGCTCTTGCAAAAACACTTTCCCCTTCTTTAATTGGTGGATTTTCTTCATCATCTGTTAAAACTTCTCCTTTACCTTTTACTATTGAAATTACATCTACTGAATATTCGTGTGTGTGTAGATTAAAAGCTTCCCCAGGTCTTAACACACTATAATGTAAAGTTAAATCATTATACCCATTCCCGGGCCAGAACACCCAGCGCATATGACCACCATTTGTCTCAAAAAGTTCTCCATCTTCCCATTTTTTAATTTCCATATCTTTTCTCCTCCTAGAATATTATTTATAATTTTTCTAATAAATCTTTTGAATTTAAAGTAGTACCTAAAATTCGATTAATAAACATCACAGCTGCATCATGAAATTCTTCGCCATCCATACTATCACAGCAATCTTCTGCTACATAAACTTTATAGTCTCTGTTACAGGCATCAAATGAAGTACATAAAACACAACTACTGGTATTAATTCCTGTTATAATAACTGTTTTAGCTCCTATTTGTTCTAACAAAAACTCTAAATCTGTTTCATAAAAACAGCTATATCTTTTTTTTGTATTAACTATATAATCTTCTTTTTCATATAGGTCAGGAATAATCTCTGTTCCAGGAGAACCAGCAATATTATGCTGAGAAATTCCTTCTCTACTGCCTTCAGTTTCACTGTCTTTTTCTCCCCAGTGAGGGTTAGAAATTATTTCATCACCATCTCTATAAGTAGTTACTACATGGATTATAGGTATATCTTTTTTTCTAATTTCTTTGAAAAAATCACCTGTATTATTTATCACCCGGGTACATCTTTCTTTTGGTAATAAAGGTAAAGTTGCTACTTCAGGGTCTAAATGACCTCTATGCATATCCACTGAAATTACTGCATAATCACTTTTTTTCATTATTTTCCCTCCTTTGTTTTTGCTAATTTATAGTTTCAAAAATTTAAACTTCAGCTCTGGAAACAAATTGACCATAACCAGGTTTGCCAACAGCTTTTCCTCTCCTGGCCACTAATTCACCACGAACCATGACAGTATCTAATACACCTTTTATTTTTTTGCCTTCATAGGGAGTCCAGCCACATTTAGATACAACATTTTCATTTTTTAGAACTTCTTCTGTTTCCATATCTAAAATTACTAAATCAGCGTCAGAACCAACACTTAAAGTCCCTTTTTTAGGATATAAACCATAAATTTGTGCTGGATTTTCACTCATTAATTCTACTACTTTATTAATAGTAGTTTTTCCCTGATTTACAGCATTTATCATCAACCTCATTGAAGTTTCAACTCCAGGTATACCATTTGGAGCATCCCAGATATTATCCAGACCTTTTTCCTTAACTTCTTTTGGATAAGGACAGTGGTCTGAACCAATAAGACTTATATAACCTTTATTAAAAGCAGGCCACATTTTTTCATCAATTTCTTTTTGATTTTTCATTCGCATTGGTGGAGTAAACTTAACCCAGGGCCCTTTTTCCTCTAACATTTCTAAAGTCAAATTAAAGTAATGAGGGCAACCTTCAGCATAAATACTATACCCTTCATCTCTGGCTTCTTTTATTTTTGCCATTATATCTGGATGACTGACATGAGCTATTACAACTCTTGCCCCTGTTTCTTTTGCAACATTTATTACTGCCTCCACTGCAATCTTTTCTGCCAACAGAGATCTCCATTCAATATGTGATAAATTATCTTTTCTCCCCTCTTCTTTTAATCTTTTTTCATTAACTTCAGTAACACTTTCATTTTCACAGTGAACAAGTAAAGTAGCATCAAGTCTTTTTATTTCCTTTAAAAAATAATACATATTTCCTGGATGTAGAGGTTTTGAACCATGAAGATCACAGGTAAATGCTTTAAAACCAGTAACTCCTCTCTTCCACATCGCTTCTAAATCAGCAATATTATCAGGTGCACCTCCACCTTTAATTCCAAAATCAACAACAGCTTTTTTAGTTACATGATCAATTTTATCTTCCAGTTCATTAATAGAATAAACTGGTGGAATTGTACGGTGATGAGTGATAGCAGTTGTAATTCCACCAACTGCAGCTGCCTGAGTACCGGTTGTAAAATCTTCATTTTGGGTCTTACCAGGGTCCATCATATGAGTATGACCATCTACCGCTCCTGGAATAACATATCTTCCTTTAGCATCAATTTCTTTTTCGGCATCAAGTTCTTTATTAGTAATAGCTGTAATAATCCCATCTTCAATTAATATATTTGCTTTGACAACATCTTTTGAACTGACAATCTTTGAATTTTTTATTAAAGTTCTACCTTTGCTCATTTTACCAGCTCCTTATATAATTTTGGCTTTCTATCTAAAACTACATTAGTACCGGGTACAACAGTCTTGGCCAGTGAATAGGGAGGTAAAATCAACTTTGAAATTGCCTGATTTATATCAATTAAAGTGGCTGCTATTATATTTCCTCCTGGAGTTGTTATATAGCTTCCTTTTTTTCCGGCTTTTACAATAAAAATCTTGTTTTCTGCTGCCCTGGACCTTATAATAGTTTGTTCTTTTGAATGATGATAATCACCATTCCAGATTATTAAATCTGCCCCCATAAGCATTAACTTTCGAGAAACTTCAGGTAATAATCCTTCCTGGTCTATCATTAATCCTAAATCCCCATAAGGTGTTTTTACTAATCCCCTTTCAACTTTTCCCTGTTTTAAATCTTCCTCTTTTGAAATATGAACTTTCTGATAATAACCATAATCTTTTTCTTTTGAAAAAACCTTAACCTCTTTAAATAAATTATTGGCTTCACTTTTATATCCAGTTAAAATAATAATAGTTTTTTTGTTTTTTAAAATATCTTTTATTTTTTTTGTGGTCTTAATTAAATCAATTTTTTTATCTAATTCAGGCAGGACAATTATTTTAGAATCCTGAATTTCTAATTGTTGAACAAATTTTTTGGTTAATTTAAAATAATTAGCTGAATTACCCTTTTCATATTCAAATTGGACTGCTGATATTTGCATTTCAGATTCAGCTATTTTTACTGTTTTTTTCATTTTTTTATATATAGGTAGTTTTTCAGTTTTTTCAGCTAAAATACTATAATCTTTAGCTATTCTATTAACAGCTAAGCTGCTATTATCTTTTAAATCAATTTCAGTAACTAAAATTTCCTCTTTATCAGGAGTAGCTCTATTTATAAACTCACCTTCAGGATTTATAACACAACTACCACCTGCATAAAGAACTGTATTTGCTTCAAGGCCAATTTTATCGGCCATGATCAACCAGACATTGTTTTCTATTGCTCTGGTAGCTAACATATAATCAAGTTGAGCATTTGATAATTTTTTTGGATCTCTTCCTGTAGAAGTCAAATTTGCCAGGTCAATAATTATTTCTGCTCCTCTTATAGCCAAAATTCTTGGGATTTCAGGGGCTCTTCCGTCAGCACAAATCATTAAACCTATTTTTCCAAATTCTGTATCAACAACATCGGCTATATCTCCACTTTCCAGCCATTTGTGATCGAAATGCCATAAATTACTCTTTTTAGTTGTGGCTATAATTTCACCCTGTCTGTTTATTAAAATACCACCATTATATTTTTTATTATTTTCTTTGAGAACTATCCCGGCTGCTATATAAATACCATAATTTTTCGCCTTATTTTTCAAATCATTGATAACCCGGTCAATATATTTTAGTGATTCTTCACATTTTTCTTCATCATATCCCAAAAAATAGGCAGGATAGGCACTTTCTGGAAGTACTATCAAATCAGGTTTTTTCGCTGCTGCTTTATCAATTAAATTAATTATATCTTTCCAGGAATCTCTATATTCAGTTATGTCTCTTGCAATCTGCTGTATGCATACAGTCCTCAATTTGTCTCCTCCTTACTCTTTTAAAGTTGATTTTTTAATCATCAGAGCCAAAAATAAATTGAATCTTTCCCGAGGATCATCTAAATCTTTTTTTAGTATTTTCTCAATTTTCTTAATTCTATAAGATAAAGTATTTGGATGAACATAGAGTTCTTTAGCTGCTTTAGTAATATTTCCATTATTCATAAGATATTTTTTTAAGTTATAACATAAGTCTTCATTATTTTTTTTATCATATTCAATTAATTTTCCTAATATATCATCACAAAACTCTACTACTTCTCCTTCTTCATTGACCATTGATAAAATCCTATAAATTCCAAGCTTTTTGTAAATAAAAACTTCATTTTCTCCAATAAATAATTTCCCGATTTTTAATGCCTTTTTAGCTTCTTCATAACTTTTTTTAGTTTCAGAAGACTTAAGATAAAGCCCACCTACTCCAAAATAATAACTTTTAGTATCTGAATTATTTAACAGGTCTTCACCTATTTTTTTGCATCTTTCTTCTATCTTCTGATAAATATCTTCTTCATTTTTTATTTCATCAAATTGAAAAAGAATAATAACTCTATTTCCTTCTTCATATACAAAATAATTATGGCCACTTTTATTAAATTCTCTTTTTATTATTTTTAAAACTTTTTTATTTACATGAATCATTGAATGGTCATTTTCAGATATATCATCTTTAGGTGTTTTTATCTCAAGAATAATAGCTGCAGTGGCTTTTTCTATTTCATAATTAATAAAGTTATATTTTCCTTTTAAAATTAAACTATTATTTAAACGTCCACTAAAAAGATCATTTAAGAAATCTTTTTTAAGTCTTTTTTTGGTTTCATAAACAGCTCTTTTTTTTGTTAAATCAAGTGCTATTGTGGTTGCTCCATGTTCTAAAGCTACAATATCAACTTCATTTGCTTCTCCATAATATTCTATTAATGTTAAAAAGCCATATGTTATATTATTGGCAATTATGGGGATTGTTAGCTGAATATAACTTGAATTTTTATAATTTAACTCAAAATTATATAAATTGTTACTACAATTTCTATTAGGATTTTCTTCAATATCATAATTACAACTCTGTATTTTTTCTTTATAATAATCTGTTTTTTTGAATGTCTTTACAAAATTTTTCTTTCTGAAATCTAAAAGTTCATTATATTTTTCTTCATTTTTCATATCAGGTAAACCTACTGCCAAAACTTCCATTTCATTATCTTCAACTATGATTATATTATTAACTAGACTGGCCAGTGTATCTGCTATAATATCTAGTCCATCTTCTCTTAGAACTATTTGAGTTAATTTGTTGTGTATTTCTTCTGAACGTCTAATTATTTTACTTTTACTTTCATTTATTGCATTCATTACATTTTCTATTATTTGTGGCCAGTCTATTTTATGGGGTAGCTTAATTAAAGGAAATGATAAATCATTTGCTATCTTTATCATTGAATCAGGAATATTTCCCAAAAATCTCTCTGGTTTTATTGCTAAAGCTGTTGCTTTACCATCTATTAAGCTTATCAACCATTCTTTTTGTTTTTCAGGATCATCTTTTAAAAAATAGGCAGTTGTCACAACAAGTTCTCCACCATTTAACCAATCAGCAGCATCTGGAACTTCAGCTACTGTAACACTTTTTACCTCTTTTCCCTGACCTTCATGTCCAGCAATTATCCGGGCATCAGCAAAAATAGGAAGTTCCATAACATCTTTTAAGGTTATTTTCAATTTTAAAACTCCCCTTAGACAATATTTTTGATAATTTCATTATTCAATAAATTGAATCGCATCTTTTTCACAAAATTTAACACAAACCGGGTCTCCCCCACAAAGATCACATTTTAAAATTTCATCAGTTGTTTCATTATAAAAAATAGAATCAAAAGGACAGGCTTCTATACAATTTAAACAGTAAATACACTTTTCTTCATCATAAACGACCATATCCTTTTCTTTATCTCTACTTAAAGCTCCAGTAGGACAGTTTTCTACACATTGAGGATTTTTGCACTGTCTACAGTACTTAGGAGCTGAAGGTAAAGGATGGGTAAATTCTACTCTAATATTTGCCCTTTTAGGATTAAAAACATTATGATGTTCTAAAGAACAGGCTATCTCGCAGGCCTTACAGCCAA
This sequence comes from Bacillota bacterium, assembly GCA_051744805.1. Classification (GTDB taxonomy): domain Bacteria; phylum Bacillota; class Halanaerobiia; order Halanaerobiales; family DATFIM01; genus DATFIM01. The sequence continues at coordinate 4,335 of JBNJDK010000038.1, read as the reverse complement.
CACATAACTCTGCATCTATTTTTAATTTCATTTCTATCACTCTCCCTCAGCTATATCTGTTATTTTCAACTTTTGTAGTGTATTTTTAAAAGGAATACCCTTCTTATTCCAGCCTCTTATTTTATAGTATTTATCAAGAAGGGTATTAAGGTCTTTTTCATTCACTACATTTCCCTTTGTTGGGCCTTCTGGAAGAGCATCTTTTAAAACCCGGGGAGGTAGATTATCATCTTCTCTACTTAAACCTTCTCTATTATTGAAAAGTCTTATCATGGTTTCTATTCTATCTGCTGTTTCCCAGAGTTCTTTTTCTGTAAAATCTTCTCCTGTAAGTAGATTCAAGTAATCTGCAAAATCTTCAATTGATAAAGGTATCCATTTTGCTGGAAAATCACAGACTAACATTGAATGGAAAATAGAATTTTCATCAACTTTTTCTTTTACATATTCTGCTTTACCTTCAATTTTATATGGTTCTAGATTTCCTAAAACTTCTATAGATGGTGGCCATGCTCTTCTGTGACAGGCTCCCCGGGGACTTACTGCATAAGAAAGAGCTGTTCCCAATCCTATTCTGGGATCATAGGCTGGAAATTCTAAACCTTTTACATGCATTGCAAAGTGTTCACTTCCCTCTTTGAGTTCTTCTGCCATTTTTTCTACACCTTTAGCCATTAATTCACCAATACCTCTTCTCAAAGCTATATCATCTAATAATGATAAAGCTGCTTCAAAATTACCAAATTCTAAATCTATATCATTATATTTTTCAGGTAGAATTCCTTTTTCATAACATTCCATCGTAAATCCTATTACATTTCCAGCTGAGATAGTATCCATTCCCAATTTATCACATTTAATATTGGCTTTTATTACTGCTGAAAGTGAATCTACTCCTAAATTAGGTCCAAACATACCTACAGTTTCATATTCAGGACCTTCTACTATTTCTTCATCTTCATTTTTAGTTATTTGACTACAGGCAATCATACAGCCATAACAACCTCTAGTTTTTATAATATTTTTACTTACACCTTCACTATCAAGTTTTCCCCAGGCTTTTTTATAAACTCCTGTTTGATAATTTTTAGTAGGTAACATTCCTGCCTCATTTGTGATATCAAGAGTACTGGGAGTACCGAATTTCTGTCTGTTTTCAACTACTGCACTTTCCTGTAATTTCTTTTTATGTTCTAAAACTAAATCCATTAATCCCTCTGAGTCATAACATTTTATATCTTTAGTTCCCCTTACTTTTATAGCTTTTAATTTTTTTGACCCCATAACTGCCCCAATTCCACCACGAGCAGCCTGACGGAAAAAATCACTATTTATAGAAGCAAAATTTACTAAGTTTTCCCCTGCAGGACCAATACACATTGTGCCATATTCTTTACTACCTTCTGGCTGTAACATTTCTTCAGCTTCAAATGCATCTTTTCCCCAGAGGTGATTGGCATCTTTAATCTGGACTCTTTCATCTTCTATTAAAATATAAGAGGGTTTTTTAGCTTTTCCTCTTATAATCAAACCATCATAACCAGCAAATTTTAATTCTGGGGCCAGTCTTCCACTGGAATATGAATCAAGAAATCCACCAGTAACAGGAGACTTAGTAATAACAACATATTTACCACCACCAGGAATAATAGACCCGGTCATTGGTCCTGTTAAAATAAGCATAATATTTTCTTCTCCAAGGGGATCTATATTCTCAGGTAAGAGATCATAAAGTAATTTTACTCCTAAACCTCTTCCCCCTATATATTTTTTTATAAGATTATCGTCCAGTTTGATTTCTTTACTGCAGCCTGAAGACAAATCTATTTCTAATAATTTGCCTTTAACACTATCCATATCTATACCTCCTCTAAAAATTTAGGAGTTTCTCTATTTATTTTAAGTTGAAAAATATCTTCGCGATTATAATGTCCGGCAAAATCATGATGTAATTTATGTTCAACACATTCTTCTAAATCTATATCAGCATAAATTATACCTTCTTCATTGCCCATAGGACCGGCAATAATATTAGCACCGGGATCAACAATCATTGATCCTCCACTCATTTCTGGTTTTTGCAAAAATTCTTTTTCTGCTGGACTTAATTCCATCATTTCTAGCATTCTATCACTCACTATACTACAGGCACTGATTACAAAAGCTTTAGCCATTTGAGCAAAATTGAGTGAAGCTATTGAGACATATTTACGCATTGGGGGACTCATCTTTCCCCAGTGATTTGGCCAGGACATACCGTGAATCCTGGTTCCTTCAGCAATTAAAGTGAAAATAGCAAGAGGATTAGAATTTTCACTACACATCATAGCACTTACCGGGCCAAATTCAGTTTTGAAAGTTTTTAGAGAAGCACCACTTCCACCTTTATGAACAAATCTTTCTCCTACAGTTGGCATAATTTTTTGTCTTTTACCTATAAGCTTACCATCAGCTCCAATAATAACCTGAGAATTATACATAGTTCCTGTAGTTTCAGGTAATTTTTCACAGATACCCATCATTACATAAATTTCGTTTTCTAAAGCTGTTTCACAGAGTCGGTCTATTTCTTTCCCTGGTATTTCTACAGAATTTTTAAATAATTTTTTACTTAATTTAGTTGCCAGGGCACTGGTTCCTGCCTTAAAATGAAACCAGACTGGATGAGTTGGTATAAAGCCTTCAGGAAAAACAACCAAATTTGCACCATTTTCAGCTGCTTCTTCAATTAAATCACAGGCCTTTTCTAAAGAAGCTTCACGGTCTAAAAATACAGGAGCTGCCTGAACAGCTGCAACTTTCAACTTAGGATATTTATCTCCCATTTTTTCCTCCTCTTTGAACTTATTTATTTTAGCTTTCAAATTATTTTTTTAGCTCTCTACTAGGTTTTCGACATTTATCGTCAATTTCCTTTGTTTAATATTACAAATTTTCAAATAAATTTTTGTGGATTCCACAATTTAATTAAAAATATATTCTAAAAGCAGTTATATATTTGTAATAACCACAAATTTTTGTTTTGTAATTTCTTTTATACTAATAAGTTATTCAATATTTTAAGTAATAATGCCTTTAGAAATTCCAACAAATTAAGAAGCTATTTTTGGTGTTTTTCACAAATAAATATAAAAATTTCTCAATGTATGGTATAATAAAGTATAAGTAGTAAATGATAAGAAATAAGGTGATATTATGTTAGATGAATTTACAATTTATGTGCTGTCAGATTCAATTGGTGATACTGCTGAACAGGTAGCAAGAGCAACAGCAGAACAATATCAATCTTCAGATTATGAAATAAAAAAGTATCCTTTTGTTGAAAGCAAAGAACAAATTGATGAAATTTGCACTGAAATTGATTACAGAACTTCAATTATGCTATATACAATGGTAAATGAAGAAATTTCTAAATATCTAAAAAATATATGTACTGCCCATAACTTAACTTTTATTGACATTATGACTCCCTGTTTAGATAAATTTACCAACTTTCTCGGTAAAGAACCTTCCCGTGAATCAGGAGTTATTAGACAATTAGATGAAGATTATTTTAAAAGGGTGGAAGCAGTAGAATTTGCTGTTAAATATGATGATGGTAAAGATCCAAGAGGTATTTTAAAAGCTGACATAGTTTTAATTGGAGTTTCCCGTTCTTCAAAAACTCCACTAAGTATGTATTTAGCCCATAAAAATTATAAAGTTGTAAATATACCTCTTATTAAAGAAACACAATTACCTCAGCAATTATATAAAATCCCAAAGAGAAAAATTATTGGTTTAATGATTGACCCCTCAGATTTAATAGAAATAAGAAGGGAAAGAATTAGAGTTTTAGGACTTAATAATAGTGTAGATTATGTTTCCATAGATAAAATATTAGAAGAATTACATTATGCAGAAGATGTTATGCACAAACTGGGCTGTCCGGTCATTGATATGACACATAAAGCTGTAGAAGAAGCAGCAAATATAATTATTGAGATTGTTGATGGTTTAAATTAAAAAGGGGGGAGAATAAAATGACAAAATACATTTATTCTTTTAATGAGGGAAAAAAGGAAATGAAACCATTATTAGGAGGTAAAGGGGCAAATCTTTCTGAAATGAGCAATATTGGCCTACCAGTTCCACCAGGATTTGTTATTACAACTGAAGCCTGTCTTGATTATCTTAAAAAAGGCGAAAACTTAAATGAAGATCTTAAAGAAAATATTTTTGATCATTTAAAAGATCTAGAAGAAAAAAATAATAAAAAATTTGGTGATAATGAGGATCCCTTATTAGTTTCTGTTAGATCTGGAGCTGTAATTTCTATGCCAGGTATGATGGATA
>JBNJDK010000037.1:0-16768 GCA_051744805.1 Bacillota bacterium | reverse complement strand
AATATGGCTGTAAAAAAGAAAGGTGAAGTTTATAATTGTGAAGTTTGTGGAAATGTTGTAGAAGTTAAAGAAGTAGGCGGAGGAGAATTAGTCTGCTGTGGCCAACCTATGAAGCTTTTAAGTGAAAAGTAAAATAAAGAAAAATTATTGGGAGAGGAGATTTATATGGTTGGGTTTTGGGGAGATACAAATAAAATAGTGGATTTATTTGAAGAACATGAAAATACAGTGGAATCTTGTTTGGATAAATTTGTTAAAACTATTGAATTGTATATTGACGAAGGTGGTAGTAAAGAAGTTAAAATTCTCTCTAAAGAAGTTCATACTTTAGAAACTGAAGCAGATAAAATTAGAAGGAAAATTATTAAATTATTAATTAAAGAAAAGTATTTATTACCAAATACAAGAAGAGATTTTTTGAATTTGTTAGAATATATTGATAAAGTGGCAGATTATGCTGAAGCTGCTTTAGATTACGTAATTTTACAGGATATGGATATTAGTGATATTGGAAAAAAATATCTTATTGATGTTTTAAATATGACTGTAGAACAATATAAACTTTTAAAAAAAGCAGTAAAACTATTATTTGAGAATATAGATGACGCTTATGAATTTGTTGCAGAAATAGAGGAAATTGAATCTCAAATTGATGATATAGAAAGAATTTTAATTTCTCGAATTTCTAAAAGAGATGAATTGAGTTATGGTTTAAAAAGTTTATACAGAGATTTTGTTACTATGATTGCAAATATTTCAGATATTATCGAAGATGCTGGAGACGAAATTGAGTTAATAATTGCAATGAGGAAAATATAAATGTTTAAACTAATATCAGGTTTTTTTCTAGGTTGGGCTTTGGGATCTAATGATGCTGCTAATATTTTTGGAACAGCTGTGGCAACAAGAACTATAAAATTTTGGACAGCTGCTATTTTAACTTCTATATTTGTAATAATTGGTGCAGTTTTGGAAGGTAGTGGAGGAATACATACATTAGGTTCACTTTCTTCTCAGACTGTTAATTCTGCATTTGTAACTTCTCTTGCTGCCGCAATAACAGTTAGTTTAATGACATATTTAAAACTTCCAGTATCAACTTCCCAAGCTGTAGTTGGGGCAATTATTGGAAGTGGTTTGGTTAGGAATTCTGTAAATTTCAGCCCACTTTTTAAAATTTTTGCAGCCTGGATTTTTACTCCAATTGGAGCTCTTATCATTTCAATAGTATTTATGAATATTTATATTAAATTTATTGAAAAACATGTAAATAATATAGTTAAATTAGATAGAATGGTTAAAATTGGGTTAGTTATTGCAGGCATTTATGGATCATATGCTTTAGGTGCCAATAATGTTGCAAATGTAACTGGAGTATACGTTAAAACAGGACTTATATCTTCATTTCAAGGAGCATTATTTGGTGGTATAGCAATAGCTAGTGGAGTTTTGACTTATAGTAGAAATGTTATGATGACAGTTGGTAAAAGAATTACTGAATTAACTTCTTTAAATGCATTAATAGCTGTTTTAGCTGAATCAACTACAGTATATATTTATGCACAAATTGGAATACCAGTGTCTACCTCCCAGGCAATTGTCGGGGCAGTGATTGGCATTGGTTTAGTTAAAGGGGTAAATCTAATTAATAAAAAAACATTAAAAAATATATTTTTTGGATGGTTAGGTACTCCAACTATAGCTCTTATAATTAGTTTTATAATTACAAATTTCATTAAGTAAATTATTTAATTGTATATTATGGTGGAAATGTTTGCATTTTATTAAAATATATTAATAGGAGGATGTATAAAATGGCAGGAGTTTTTTTGGAAAATATCACAAAAAGATATGATGATGTTGTAGCTGTAAAAGATGCAAATTTAGAAATAAAGGATAAAGAATTTTTAGTTTTAGTTGGTCCTTCTGGTTGTGGTAAATCTACCACTCTCAGAATGATAGCTGGGCTTGAAGATATAACTGAAGGTACAATTAAAATAGGTGACCAAATTGTTAATGATGTGGCCCCTAAAGATAGAGATATAGCAATGGTTTTTCAAAATTATGCATTATATCCTCATATGGATGTTTATGATAATATGGCATTTGGATTAAAATTGCGTAAAGAACCAAAAGATTTAATAAATAAAAAAGTTAATGAAGCAGCTGAAATTTTAGGTATTCAAGAATTATTAGATAGAAAACCTAAAAAATTATCTGGTGGTCAAAGACAACGTGTTGCTTTAGGAAGAGCTATTGTTAGAGAACCTAAAGTGTTTTTGATGGATGAACCTCTTTCTAATCTTGATGCTAAGTTGAGAGTTCAGATGCGTGCAGAATTAAGTAAATTACATGATAGGCTTCAAACAACAGTTGTTTATGTTACTCATGATCAAACTGAAGCTATGACAATGGGAGATAGAATAGTTGTTTTAAATGAGGGAATTATTCAGCAGGTTGATGATCCTTTAACTCTCTATAATGAACCTAATAACATGTTTGTTGCTGGTTTTATTGGTAGTCCTTCTATGAACTTCCTTGATTCAAAAGTTATTATTGAGGGTAATGATTATTATGTAGAAGGAAATGGAAGCTTTAAAATAAAAATACCAGAAGACAAGGTTGAAGAATTTCCAGAAATTAAAAATTACACTGATAAAGAAGTTGTTTTAGGTATTAGGCCAGAAGATGTTGTAGATTCAAGTATAAATCATGATTTTGAAATTAAAGATCATAATTCTTTTAAAGCTGAAGTAGATGTCTTAGAACCTATGGGTTCTGAAATATATTTATATCTTGATCGTGATGAACATTCATTTGTAGCAAGAGTAGAAGCCGAAAGTGATGCTGATGTAGGAGATGAAATTAAAGTTGGAGTAGACACCAGAAAAATGCATATCTTTGATGCTGAAACTGAAAATGCAATAATTTAACTTTAACAAAATATTATATAAGATATACTTCATAAAAACATTATATTTAGGAGGATTTTACTATGAATTATTTTGAACGAGAAAAGATCAGGGATATTGTAAATAATAATTTCAATTCCAAAACTGATGTAATAGTGCTTGGATGGGTTAGAACTAAAAGAGTTTCAAAAAATATTGCTTTTCTAGAAATTAATGATGGGAGTTCAGCAAAAAATTTACAAATAGTTATTCTTGATCCAGATTCATTTCCACTTTCTGATATATCAAATGGAGCAAGTGTTAAGATTAAAGGTTATCTTGAAGAAGTCGAAGGAAGAGAACAGGATATTGAAATGAAAGCAGAAGAAATTGAAGTTATTGGGAAATCTCCAGAGGATTATCCACTCCAAAAAAAGGAACATACTAATGAATTTTTGAGAGAAATTGCTCATTTAAGACCAAGAAGTGATACTTTTGGAGCTATAAATAGATTTAGGAGTAAAATTGCTTATGGTATTCATAAGTTTTATCAGGAGCGAGGCTTTCATTATGTTCATGCTCCAATAATTACTACTGGAGATGCTGAAGGAGCCGGAGACCTTTTTAGTGTGACATCTTTAGATTTTGAAAACATTCCTAAAGATGATAAAGGAAATGTAGATTTTTCCCAGGATTTTTTTGGTGAAAAAGCTGGTTTAACGGTTAGTGGACAACTTGAAGCTGAACTTTTAGCTACTTCTTTAGGTGATGTTTATACTTTTGGCCCTACATTTAGAGCTGAAAACTCTAATACTTCTCGACATGCATCTGAATTTTGGATGGTTGAGCCAGAAATGGCATTTTGTAATTTAGAAGAGATGATGGATTTAATAGAAGAATTCATCAAATATTTATTCCAATTTGCATTAGATGAAGCTTCTGAAGAAATGGAATTTTTCCGTAAAAATATAAATGAGGATAGAATAGAAACAATTAAAAATATTATAAGTTCAGATTTTGGTAGAATTACCTATACAGAGGCTATTGAAATTCTAAAAAAAGCAGACCAGGATTTTGAATTTCCAGTAGAATGGGGAAATGACTTACAATCTGAACATGAAAGATATTTAACTGAAAAACATTTTGAAAAGCCAATTATGGTTACAGATTATCCTAAGAAAATAAAGTCATTTTATATGCGTTTAAATGATGATCGAAAAACTGTAGCTGCAGTTGACTGTTTAGTACCTCAAGTAGGAGAAATTATTGGAGGTAGTCAGCGTGAAGAAAGAGAAGATATTTTAATTGAAAGAATGAAAGAAGATAATATGGATATAGAAAAATATGATTGGTTTATTGATATTAGAAAATATGGTACTGTTCCTCATTCAGGTTTTGGTCTTGGTTTTGAAAGAGCACTAATGTATTTATCTGGAGTTAGTAATATTCGTGATGTAATTCCATTTCCAAGAACACCTGGAAATGCTAAGTTTTAATTATTTAGTTAAAATTATAATTTTGAATTGTCCTCTAGTTATTGAAATGATAGAGATCAGGGGGGAGTATGGTGTGTAGTGAATTATATAGCAGTTACTATCCTTCTCCATTGGGATTACTGAAAATAACTTTTTCAGCTGATGGGGTTAAAAAATTAGATTTTATTAATAAAACTGATATTAAAAATAAGAGATGTAATGGTTTATTTTTTAATAATAAAGAGGTTAGAGATACCTATAACTTGATTTATGATCAGCTGAATGAATATTTTACTGGTAATCGTAGTCAATTTAAACTACCAATTTTATTAAGTGGTAGTGATTTTCAATTAAATGTTTGGGAAGAAGTTTCTAACATACCTTATGGTGAAACGAGATCTTACCAGGAAATAGCTTCTGCTATAGGGAAGAAGGGGGCAGCCAGGGCAGTAGGTAGAGCAAATGCACAAAACCCTCTCCCAATTATTATTCCCTGTCATCGAGTTATAAGTGCTAATGGTAGCTTAACCGGTTATTCAGGTGGTTTATGGCGTAAAAGAAGATTATTAGAATTAGAAAATAGATATTATAATAGAAAAGGCGTAGTACTCAATTGAGGAGGAAATTTAATGGCCAAGGAACTTCCGAAAAGAACAGAATTAGATGATAAATATAAATGGAATTTAAAAGATATTTATGAAAATATTGGTGAATGGGAAAATGATTATAATAAAGTTGAAGAAATTTTACCTAAAATAGAAAAATTCAAGGGAAAAGTAACAAATTCAGCTGAAGAATTGTTAGAATTACTTGATATTTTAATGGAAGCAGAGGAAATTATATCAAGACTTTATGCCTATGCTCATATGAAAAAAGATGAAGATACTAGAAAACAAAAATTTCAAGCTTTATTTAATAGAGCCCAACATATAAGCAATAAACTAGAAAACACAAAAGCTTTTATAAAACCTGAGCTTCTTAAAACCCCACAGGAAAAATTAAATAAATTTATGAAAAAAAATGATGAATTAAAATTATATGAGCATTATTTAAATAATATAATCCGTCAAAAAAATCATTATTTATCAGAAAAAGAAGAAAAAATTCTTGCTTTAGCTAATGATGTTACTCAAGCTCCTGAAAATATATTTTCTATATTAAATAATGCAGATTTAGAATTTCCTTTAATTACTGATGAAGATGGTAATGAAGTTAGGCTAACACATGGAAGATTTATTAAATTTATGCAGAGTAAAAATAGAAGAGTTCGAAAAGAAGCTTTTAACTCTTTATTTGATACTTATGATAATTTTATTAATACTTATGCTACAACTCTAAATAGTGAAATAAAAGCACATGTATTCAGAGCAAAGGCTAGAAATTATAATTCTTCTATAGAAGCTGCATTAGATGAAGATAATGTTTCTGTTGATGTTTATGATAATTTAATAAATGTTGTAAATAATAATCTGGACTCTATGCATAAATATGTATCTCTCCGTAAAGAACTGCTTAATTTAGATGAATTACATATGTATGATGTTTATGCTCCACTAATAGAAAAAGTTGATATTGATATTCCTTATAAAGAAGCTAAAGAAAGTATAATTAAAGCTTTAAAACCTTTAAAGGATAATTATATTAAAAACCTGGAAAAAGGTTTTAAATCAGGATGGATAGATGTATATGAAAATAAAGGTAAAAGATCAGGAGCTTATTCTTCTGGTTGTTATGGAGTACATCCATATGTTATGTTAAATTATAGTGAAAACATTAGTGATATGTTTACATTAGCCCATGAAATGGGACATGCTCTTCATACTTATTATTCAAATAAAAATCAACCCTTTGTTTATTCTAATTATAAAATTTTTGTAGCTGAAGTCGCTTCTACTTTAAATGAATCTCTTTTAATACACTATCTTCTAGAAAATTTTGATGATATAGATAAAAGAAAATATTTAATAAATCATTATTTAGAACAATTTAAAGGAACAGTTTTTAGACAAACAATGTTTGCAGAGTTTGAGAGAGATATTCACAATAAAGTTGAAAATGGGGAGCCATTAACTGCAGAGTTATTAAATAATATTTATCATAAATTAAATAAAAAATATTTTGGGGAAAAAATGATTATTGACAAAAAAATAGATAGAGAATGGGCCCGTATTCCACATTTTTATTATAATTTTTATGTTTATAAATATGCCACTGGATTTTCAGCAGCTGCTTCTTTATCTCAAAAAATTATAAATGAGGGAGAAAAAGCTGTAAATAAATATTTAGATTTTTTAAAAAGTGGTAATTCTGATTATCCATTAAATGTACTTAGAAAAGCAGGTGTGGATATGTCTTCTCCAGAACCTATAACAACAGCCCTTGGAATTTTTGGAGATTTAGTTGATGAATTAGAAGAACTTAGCTAATTAAAATTAAATATAAAATTATTTAACTCCCCATTTTTATCATTGGGGAGTTCTTTCACTTAAAAATTCTAAAGTTTTTTTAACACACTTTTCTTTTTTTTCACTATTACAAATTACATGTTTAGCCTTTTCAAAAATATAAATTTCTTTGGATGTTGAATTTATTTTATTTTTAATTTTTTTAGCAGCTTCGAGAGGGACTAATTTATCAGCTTCTGAAGCTAAAATTAATGTTGGAGTAGTTACTTTAGAAAGCTTTTTTTTAGTTAATTTCATTAATTTCACTAATTCAGCTATTTGAGAAGTATAATGATAGAGATGATAATTTCGATGATAAAATTCTTCTTCTTTATCATTAGAATTTTTTATACGTTTTTCACCAGTTTTTTGTTTGATTTTTGGTAAAATATATTTTAAGATTGGTGAAAATTTATCAAAAGGATTATATGTATTTAAAGCAGGTGAAATTGTTATTAATTTTTCTATTTCAAACTTAGCTGCTATTAATAATGACAATAAGCCTCCCATTGATAAACCAATAACAGATATATTTTCATAATTTGATTTCAATTTTAAAAAGCTATCATAACTTTTTCTTAACCAATCATCTGCTGAACTTTGTTTAAAATCTTGGGTATTTGTTCCATGGCCTGGAAGTCGAGGCACATAAATTGTATAATTTGTATTTTCATATAAACTGTCAGCTAAATATTTCATTTCATTTGGTATACCGGTATAACCATGGATTAATAATATAGCTTTATTTCCCTGTTTTTTAAGAAATATTTCTTTACCTTTTTCAAAAATAACAGTTTTAGGATCTATATTAATATCATTCATCATAAATTTTCCTCCTTAATAATAAATTAATATATATATATTAATTTAAAACTTCAAGAAACATTCATTTATTCCTGCAAAACAGTGAGGTGAAAATAATTAAATCTAAAAATCTAGAAAATAGAAATAATCTTACTTTTAAACAGGCTATAATTCCTGTAATTACTATGGCATTTTTCATTTTGATGTCTGTAACTTTTTGGAAAGTACCAATTCAATTGGCATTATTTTTTGAAATATCTTTTACAATATTATTGGCTCTATATTGGGGTTATCGCTGGAAAGAAATTGAAGCTATGCTTTTTTCCAGTTTTGAAAGTATCGGAAATGTAATACTTATATTGTTTTTGATTGGGATGATGATTGGAATATGGATTGGAATTGGGACTGTTCCAACTATGATTTATTTTGGATTAAAAGCCATTAATCCAAAATTTTTCTTTGCTTTAAGTTTTATTATAACTTCAGCCGTTTCTATGGCTGTAGGTACAGCTATAGGTACTGCAAGTACTATTGGGCTTGCATTAATTAGTATTGCAGAAAGTCTTGGTTTAAATATGTCAATTGCTGCTGGCTCAATAATATCTGGATGCTATGTAGGAGATAGAATGTCTCCTGTATCTTCTATTGCTAATATTACCGCTAATAGTGCTGGAGCAGAATTAAATGGTATGATTAAGAAAATGATTTATACTGTAATCCCACCTTACATTATATCATTAATTATTTATTTTTTGATAGGTTATCTAGGTGATTATAATAATTTAGCAATTGATTTTTCTGAGATGATAACAATTTTAGAAGGACATTTTAATATATCAACTTTAATGTTAGTACCACCGATTTTAATTATTATTTTGGCTATAATGCAAATTCCTACTATTTTAAATTTAATTATTAACATATTTGCATCTCTTTTATTAGGAATATTGTTTACTGAAAGGGCATATACCGAACTTTTAAATATTATGTTTTCTGGTTTTAGTGATATGACTGGAGTTGAATTTATAGATAATATTTTAGCCCGTGGTGGTTTGACCAGTATGTTAGAATTAGTTTCTTTGATAATTTTTGCAGTGATTTTAGGAGGAATTTTTGAGAATTTAGGTATTTTAAATAGTTTATTAAATAAACTCATTAAAAATTTAAATTCAAAATTTCACTTGATTGCTGTAACAATGGCATCAAGTGCTATTTCAGCTATTTTAGGTTGCAATCAATTTTTGGCTGTATTTTTACCTGCCAGAATGATGATAAAAAGATATGATAAAGCTAATATTTCAAGAGAAATTCTAGGTAGAAGTTTAGGAGACTCAGGACTTATTTTATCACCATTAATTCCCTGGAATGTTAATGCTCTTATGATGACAGCAGTATTAGGAGTAAGTACACTGGAATATTTTCGATTTTCATTTTTGCCATTGTTATTACCATTAAGTAGTTTGGCTTTTGCTTTTTTTACTAATAAAAAAATAAAATAGTTAAAAATCATTAAAGGTGATGAAAAACTTTTATAGAAAATTATAGGTGAAGGTAAATAAAATTTTTAAAGGAGGCTTGTTTATTATGTTAAAAAAGTTAAATAGTAGAATTGATGAAATGAGAGATAATATAATAGCTACTACTCAAGAACTTATAAGGATAAAAAGTGTTCAGGATAGTCCTGAAGATGGGAAACCATTTGGAAAAGGAGTTAATAAAGCTTTAGAAGCAACTCTAGAGATAGCCAAGAATATGGGATTTAAAACTGAAAATGTAGATGGCTATGCAGGCTATGCAGAAATGGGCCAGGGAGAAGAAATGTTAGGAATTCTCTGTCATTTAGATGTAGTTCCTGAAGGAAGTAATTGGACTTATCCACCTTATGCAGCTGAAATTCACGATGATAAAATTTATGGAAGAGGTAGTATAGATGATAAAGGTCCAGGAGTAGCTGCACTTTATGCTATGAAAGCAGTAAAAGATTCTGATATTACTTTAAATAAAAGAGTTAGAATTATTTTTGGAACTAATGAAGAAAGTGGCTGGGGAGGAATGGATTATTATTTAAAAAATGCAGAGGTTCCTGATTTAGGATTTAGTCCTGATGCTGAATTTCCAGTCATCCATGCTGAAAAAGGTATTCTTATTTTTAAACTAAAAGAAAAATTTAAAAACAAAAGTGAAAATGGTAAATTTGCTATTAAAAGTATTAAAGGTGGTAATGCTCCTAATATGGTTCCTGATCACTGTGAAGCAGAACTAAAAGGAAATTATAAAAATATAGAAGAAAAATTAAATCAGTTTTTAAAAGATCATGATTATGATATGAGCATAGATAAAAAAGATGATTCAATTTTACTTAAATCTGAAGGAGTTTCCGCACATGGTAGTATGCCAGCTGATGGACAAAATGCTATTTCCCAATTAATAACATTTCTAGGAACTCTAGATTTAGGAGAAAACGATTTAGCAGATTTCATTTCATTTTATAATAATAAAATTGGAATGGAATATTATGGTGAATCAATTGGTTGTGGTTTTGAGGATGAGGTTTCTGGAAAACTAATTTTTAATGTAGGAGTTATTGATTTATCTACTGAAGATGGAGAAATTACAATAAATATAAGATATCCAGTTACTAATAAAGCAGAAGAAGTCTATAAAGAAATTGAAGAAGAAATTAATAAAAATATTGAATTAGAAGAAATTCAACATAAAGAACCACTTTATGTTGAAAAAGATGACCCATTAGTAAAAAATCTTATGAATGTTTATAGAGATATTGTAGGGGATGAAGATAGTGAACCGATTGCTATAGGTGGAGGAACATATGCAAGAGCTATAGAAAAAGCTGTTGCTTTTGGGCCACTATTTCCAGGCCAGGAAGAACTGGCTCATCAAAAAGATGAGTTTATAGGTATTCCAGAATTAATTAAAAATGCAAAAATTTACGCAGGAGCTATTGCAGCTTTAGCCAGTGAAAACAAATAAGTATAATTAATATAGCCCCCTTTTCTGGGGGGCTATTAGTGTTTTATATTAGTATTAATTTGAAAGAGAAGATAAAACTTCAGCCATTTTATTAATTTCCTCAGCTGATTTATTTAGTTTTTGAGTTAATTCTTTTTCATTTTTATTGAATGATTCCATTTTTTCATTCATTTTTTCTATATTTTTTCGAGTGTTTTCCGTAGAATCATTTAATTTTTCCATAAAGTTAGTAATTTCTTTAACTGATTCACTTGTTTCATCAGCTAGATTTCTTATTTCATTTGCTACTACATTAAATCCACTGGTGTTTTGATCAGCTCTGGCAGCTTCAATAGCAGCATTGAGACCTAACATTTTTGTTTGTTCTGAAACATCTTGAATAAATCTAATAATTTTATTTGTTTTATTTAAGTTTTCTTTACTATTTTCTGAAGCTTTAGTTAACTTATTTGTAGTTTGATTAAGTTCTTTAATGTTTTGACGATTAATTTGACTTACTTCTTTAATGGTATCACTAATATCAACTGCTAAATCTGATAGGTTTTCTGCTTCATTTTCAATTTTATTAATCATTTTTTCCCTTGAATTAACAATTTTAAAAATAATATGAGATGTTTCATAATCAATAACTTTAGTTTCTTTATCAGCATTTTCTTTTATTAATTTGGATAATTTTTTATTCCCTGTTACTTCAAGTATTATTTTTTCACCTGCTTTATTTATTAATTTTTTAAAATCATTGTAAAAGGATATATTATTTTCTTTTGCTAATTTAATTCCAGGGGCATTTACATCTTTGTCACAAATGCCTATAATTTCTATATCTTCCATACTCATAAAAGTTTTTAAAATAGATGTACCACCTTCACCAGCTCCGATAATTCCAATTTTCAACATTTAAATTCCTCCATTTATTAGTTAAAAGTTTAAGTATAAAATTATAGCCATTGATACTTTTCTATAAAATTACTTAAATTCCTTTAATTTTACTAAGATTTATTTTTCTGTTACTGGAAAGAAGGATTTAATTATAGTTTGTTAAAAATATATATATGAGGTGATAAAAAAATGGATATTGATTTAAATAATAAAATGAGAGAAAGATCTAAAGAATTAATTAGATTCATAAAAGAAAGCCCTACTGCATTTCACGTTGTAGACAATTCAGTTCAGTTATTGTTAGAGAAAGGTTTTAAAGAACTTGAATTAGGGAATGAATGGAATTTAAATAAGGGAGGAAAGTATTTTATAAAAAGAAATAAATCTGCTCTAATTGCTTTTACAATTGGCAAAGGAGAATTAACTGAAAAAGGTTTTAAATTAATAGGTGCTCATACTGATAGCCCCAGTTTTCGAATTAAACCAAATCCAGAAATGTTAGAAGAAGATAGATATCTTAAATTGAATACTGAAGTTTATGGGGGGCCTATACTTAATACCTGGTTTGATAGACCACTCTCTCTTGCAGGAAGAGTTAGTTTAAAAACTGATAATCCTTTAAATATAAATTCCAAATTAATAAATTTAAATGATCCATTACTTATTATACCTAATTTAGCTATTCATATGAATAGAAAAGTAAATGAAGGTGTAGAATTAAATAAGCAAAAAGATGTACTACCACTTTTAGGTCTTGTAGAAGAAGAGTTTGAAAAAGAAAATTTTTTGATTAAACTACTTGCAGATGAACTTGAAGTTGAAAAAGAAAAAATAGTTGATTTTGATTTATTTTTATATGAAACAAATGCTGGAGATTTAACCGGTTTAAATGATGAATTTATTTCGATAGGAAGACAGGATGATCTGGCGATGGCTGAAGCAGGCTTAAAAGCTATAGCTAATTCTAAAATTAGTGAGGCAAGTAATGTTTTAGTACTTTTTGATAATGAAGAAGTAGGTAGTGCTACTAAACAGGGTGCAAATTCACCAATGTTAAGTCATTTATTAGAAAGAATAGTTGAAAATTTAGGTGGAAATAGAGGATCTTATTTTCAGGCTCTTGCTAATTCGTTTATTATTTCAGCAGATATGGCACATGCTGTTCATCCAAATTATTCTGATGAACATGATCCTACAAATAGACCGGTTATTAATAAAGGACCAGTATTAAAAATTAATGCAAATCAAAAATATACATCTGATAGTATTTCAGGTGGAGTTTTTGCTTCATTATGTGAAAAAGCAGATATTCCTTATCAAAAATTTGTAAATAGATCTGATAAAAAAGGTGGTTCAACAATTGGTCCTATTTCTGCAACTCAGCTAGGTATTGATTCAGTTGATATTGGCAATCCACTTCTTGCTATGCATTCTATTAGAGAATTTGGAGGAGTAAAAGATCATTATTATGCAAGTAAATTATTTGAAGAATATTATAATATTTAAATAAATAGAGGAGGATAAAAATGAAAACGGATTTTTCTAAATATATAGATAGAAAGGGCAGTAATTCTATTAAATGGGATTTATTATCCGATATATTTGGTAGTAGTGATCTTTTGCCAATGTGGGTTGCAGATTCTGATTGGCCTACAGCCCCAGCTATTATTAAAGCAATTAAAGCTAGAGCAGAACATGGAGTATTTGGCTATAGTTTCCCAGATCAGGATTTAAAAAATATAATCGTACAGTGGGTTAAAAAACATTATAACTGGGAAATCAAGGAAGAGTGGATTGTATTTAGTAATGGAGTAGTTCCTTCTTTAAATATTGCAGTTCAAAGTTTTACTAATAATGGAGATGAAGTAATCATTCAACCTCCAGTGTATTATCCATTTCGATCAGCTATTCAAAACAATGGAGCGGTAGTTGTTAATAATCAATTAGTTAAAGAAAATGGTAAATATAAATTTGATTTTAAAAATTTAAAAAATATATTAAGTGATACTTCTCAAAAATTATCGAGAGCTAAGTTGCTTATTTTATGCAATCCTCACAATCCTGTAGGAAGGGTTTGGGACAAAAAAGAGTTGAAAAAATTAGGAGAAATTTGTATAGAAAATAATGTTAAAATTCTCTCTGATGAAATACATGCAGATTTTGTTTATAGTAATAATAAACATATTTCAATAGCTTCATTAAATGAAAAATTAGCCCAAAATACTCTTACTTTTATGGCACCGAGTAAATCTTTTAATATTGCTGGTTTAAATTCCTCTTTTGTTATTATAAAAAATGAAAACTTAAGAAAAGAATTTATGGTAAATAAAAATGGATTGGTTGGTGAAGGTAATATTTTTGGTATTAAAGCAATGAAAGCAGCATATAAAAATGGTGAAAAATGGCTTTTTGAACAACTTTCTTATCTTCAAGATAATATGGATTATGCTGTGAATTATATCAATGAAGAAATACCCAATATAACTACAAAAAGACCAGAAGGTACGTATCTTCTCTGGTTAGATTGCAGAAATTTGAATATGAATGATAAAGAACTTCAGGATTTTTTCATCGAAAAGGTGAAAGTTGCCCTTGACCCTGGAATTTGGTTTGGCAAAGGTGGTAGTGGTTTTATGAGAATGAATTTAGCCTGTCCTCGGTCTACACTTAAGGAAGGTTTAGAAAAACTTAAAATGGCAGTTAGAGGTGATAATTAATGAAAATATATATTTCAGCTGATATGGAAGGAATTTCTGGGGTTGTCTCCAGTAAACAAGTTACCTCAGGAAATAAAGATTATGAAAGAGCAAGAAAAATGATGACAAAAGAAGTAAATACAATGGTTGATGCCCTGTTTTTTAGAGGAGCAAATAAAATTATTGTTAATGATTCACATGGAAGTATGGATAATATTTTAATAGAAAATTTTGATGAAAGAGCTGAACTCATAAGTGGAAGTCCTAAACCTTTAAGTATGATGGAAGGTATTGATGAAAGTTTTGATTTTTGTGTGTTTTTAGGATACCATGGACGGGCAGGGAAAAAAGCAGCTGTAATGGATCATTTGTATAGTTCCAGTTCAGTTTTTGAAGCTAGAATTAATGGTAAGGCTGTAAGTGAAGCAGGTTTAAATGGTAGATTAGCAGGATATTTTGGAGTTCCAGTTGCTGTGGTTACAGGAGATCAAAATGCAATTTTATGTTCTAAACAGGAATTAAATGATCATATTGGAATTCAGGTAAAAGAGGCAATAGGGCGAAATTCAGCAAAATTGATTCCTTTTCCTAAAGTTATTAAAAGAATAAGAGAAGGAGTAGAAGAATTTTTTAATAAAAAAGAAGAGCTACAGCCTACTGTAGAAAAAGAGAAAATAAATTTAGAAGTTGAATTTAATAAAACTACTATGGCAGAGATGGCATGTTTAATTCCCGGGACAGAATTTGTAGATGGTAGAACCTTAAGTTATAGAAGTGATGATTATTTAAAAATTTATAAAACTTTTAGAGCAATGTTAGGTCTTGCCTCAACAATAAAATAAATTATAGGAGTGATTTATACTGAAAATTGAAGTTGCAATAATTGGTGGAGGACCTGCAGGTATGATGGCTGCAGGTAGAGCCGCTAAAAATGGGAAAGAAGTGATTTTACTTGAAAAAAACAAAAAATTAGGAAGAAAATTAATGATAACTGGAAAAGGTAGATGTAATATAACAAGTGCTAAAGGAATACAGGAGATGATTGAACATGTACCTGTAAATGGTTCATTTTTATATAGTGCTTTTTATTCCTTTTCTAATGAACAATTAATAACTTTATTAAATAATCTTGGTTTGCAAACTAAAGTTGAAAGAGGAGATAGAGTTTTTCCAGTTAGTGATAAAGCCAGAGATGTTTTAAAAACTTTAAAAAAATATTTATTACAAAATGGCGCCAAAATTGAGTATGAAGAAATAATAAATATAAAAAAAGAGAGAAACGACTTTTTTTTGATAACCCAAAATAATAAAAAAATAATAGCTGATAAAGTCATAATTGCTACTGGGGGGAAATCATATCCTAAAACTGGTTCAACAGGTGATGGATATAAATTTGCTAAAAAATTTGGTCACACTATTAATCCGCTTTATCCCTCATTAGTACCATTAGAAACTAAAGAAAATTGGGTAAAGGACCTGCAAGGGTTATCTTTAAAAAATGTAGATCTTAGTGTTTTAAATAAAAATAATGAAAGTATATTCAAAGAGAGAGGAGAAATGCTCTTTACTCACTATGGAATAAGTGGACCACTGGTGCTTTCAGCAAGCTCTCATATGAGAAATATGAAAGATGACGATTATAAGATTATAATAGATTTAAAACCTGCTCTTTCTAAAGAAAAATTAGATGATAGAATCCAAAGAGATTTTTCTAAATATGCAAATAAATATTTCAAAAACTCTTTAGGAGATTTACTTCCCAGTAAAATGATACCGATTATAACTAAATTATCAAAAATAAATTATGATAAAACAGTAAATCAAATTACCAGTGAGGAAAGAAAAGATTTAGTAGATTTATTTAAAGGGCTGGAACTTCAGATTGAAGATTATCGTCCAATCGATGAAGCAATTGTTACTTCCGGAGGAGTAGAAGTTAAAGAAATAGATCCAGCTACCATGGAATCAAAGTTAATAAATGGATTATATTTTGCAGGAGAAGTTATCGATGTAGATGCTTATACAGGAGGTTTTAATTTACAGATTGCTTTTTCAACAGGCTATCTTGCTGGATTAAATGTATAATAATTAAAAAAACCCCACAGTAAAAACTGTGGGGTAGTTAATACAAGATTTAATTACTTACTCTTCTTCATCTTGAAGTTGAGAAGTAATAACCTGATTAACACTATTCATTACTTTGTTGAATTTTTGCTGAGCATCCATATATTCTTTAATTTGTTCATTTTTCTGCATTTTAGCCTGAACAGATTGAAGATTTTTCTGTTGTTCAGGAGTTATTTGCTGACCATTTTGCTGCATCATTTGCAGTTTTTTCTGCTCTGCTTCAAATTCATCTAAAAGTGCCTTAGCATCTTCATTTTCTTCGATTTTTTGTTCTGCTGCTTTCATTTCAGTAAATTCGCTTGATTCAACAAGAGCCTTACCTAGATCTTCCGCTTTTTCCATTATTGACATATAATTCACCTCTTTAGTTTATTCTTTAATAAAAAAATGTGAATTTATTCTCCATCACACACTTACTAAGGTTATCATTGTTTATACTATATGTCAAATCAAAAAGAAAT